>CALDCK010000259.1 GCA_937937315.1 uncultured bacterium | reverse complement strand
GAGCCTCTCGCCGCTCTCCTGCGGATCCAGTGACGAAGCGGCCCTGCCTACGCTCGCGCCGGTTGGTCTTGGCAGGTCGGGGTCGGTACCGAATGTTGGTACCTCGGTGGGGCGACGGCTCTGCCGGCGACTCTGTAGGTGCGCGAGAATGATGGAGCCGACGAGCGGACTCGAACCGCTGACCTGCTGATTACGAATCAGCTGCTCTACCAGCTGAGCTACGTCGGCCTTTGGCTCGCTCTCTCGGGGCGAAGCGCGCGCGACTTTAGCTGCGCAGGGTAGGGGGTGCCATTCGCCGTGCGCCCGGGGGGCCCGGAGGCCTCCCCGAGCCGAGGTTTGACTCCGAGGGTGCGGCCCTCTTAGGATGGAGCGCGGAGGACCCCCCCTTGCCGATTCTCCCCATCGTCGATCTGCTGGTCCTGTTAGGGACCGGGAGCCTGGTGCTCGGCTTCATCCTGAAGTCGATCGCGATTGCCACGGTCTACCGACCCGCGATCCTGGGCTTTTCCTCCCTCGATTTCGTCGTGATCACGGGCGTGTGCTTCGGCCTCGCCCTCGTCCTGGTGGCCCGGACCTGGCTCAAGCTCAACGAGCCGGGCTTGCTGGTCCTCCAGAGCCGTCTGCGGGCGGAGGATGCGCACCGGCGTGTCCATGAGGCCGAGGCGGCCAATCACGACGGCAACGGCAACGGCAACCGTCAGGGGCAGCGTGAGGTCCCCGCGGCCGCTCTCGGCTCCGCGGAGATGCGCTGAGCGCTGCGCCGGACGAGCGCCTGACGCTTACCCCACGGGGAGTGCGCGGGTCGGGCGGGGATGGGCCGCCCTCTACGGCGGGCCCGCTAGCGCCGGGGAACGAGGCTCAGCGCCGACAGTGCGATTTCGCGGTACAGCTCTGCGGACCCCGCCAGGATCTGGCTCGCCTTGGTCTTCACCTTCTTCAGCACATCAGCCTCCTTCGGAGGGTATGTGGGTGCGACGATGCGCCAGGTGTCAGAAGGATCGGCCGGACACCGCCCGGCCTCTGCGGAATGAGGTGAAATCACCTCTTTGATCGCGGCCCATTCGCCGCGGCTCGATCGTTCCATTGCTGCCTCCCGGTTCCGCGGCATGCGGATCCATGCGGGGCCTGAATCCCTCGCCCACGGGGGCTAATCTGGCCCCATGTCGGACGGCGATCGCTCGAGCCCGCCCCTCATCGATCGGCAGATATGGATCGATGGTGAGTATTTTCCTTGGGAAAATGCGACGGTTCACGTCCTCGCCCACAGCCACCAGCGCGGGTCCCTGATCTTCGACTACATGAGCGTCCATGAGACGTCTCGTGGGCCCGCGGTCTTCCGCATGCCCGAGCACGTGGATCGGCTCCTCCAGTCCGCCGAGCTGGTGGGCCTGCCGCTGCGCTGCGACGCCGCGACGATCCGCGCGGCCATCCTCGAGACGGTCCGCCGTAATCCGGGCGCCCGGGCGGTGAAGGTGAGCGCCTACCTGGCGTCGGTGGAGGTGGACGTGGTGCCCCTCGACGACCACGTCACCGTCGCAATCGCGGCCTACGACCCGAAGACCGACGTCAACGCCCACAAGCCGACGCAGCCGACCCGACCCGCCACCCTGAAGCTCTGGATCGAGAAGACGGTGCGCAATCGCCGCAAGGACATCGTGCCGCCCCAGGCGAAAGTGGCTGCGAACTACGCCTCGCCAATGTGGGCGAAGTGGAGCGCGCGGCGTCGAGGCTACGACGAGATCCTGCTGGTCGACGAGCGAGGCTGCGTCGCCGAGGGTCCGACCACCAACGTCTTCCTGGTCGACTCGGCGGGTACGCTGCTGACCCCGGCCGAGGACGAGGTGCTGCTCGGTATCACGCGGCTCTCGATCCTCGAGATTGCGCGGAGCGAGGGCATTCCGGTGAAGGAGACCCGGGTCGAACCCGACGATCTCTTCGGTGCAGCGGAGGTCTTCCTCACCGGCACCACCGCCGGCGTGTGGCCCGTCGCCTCGGTGGACGACCGCCCGGTGGGCGTCCCGCCGCCGGGCCCCGTCGCGAGGCGCCTCGGCGAGCGCTTCCGTCGAATCACGGCGGGCGAGGATCCGGAGTTCGCGTCCTGGCTCACGCCGCTGGATCCGAGCTGAGCCGAGGCTGCTAGGGTCTTCGCCCCATGCGCGTGCTCTCCGGCATCCAGCCCTCGGGCGACTTCCTGCACCTCGGCAACTATTTCGGGGCGATCCGTCAGCAGATCCACCTGGCCGACAGCCACGAGGCCCTGCTCTTCATCGCCGACTACCACTCGATGACCTCGGTCCGCGACGCTGCGCTGCGACGCGAGTACACCCAGGGTGTCGCCCTCGACTACCTGGCCTGCGGGCTCGATCCGGACCGCACCCTCCTGTTCCGCCAGTCCGACGTGCCCGAAGTCTGCGAGCTGGCCTGGCTGCTCTCGACGGTCACGCCGATGGGGCTGCTCGAGCGTGGCCACGCCTACAAGGACCGCATCGCCCAGGGGCAGCCCGCCGACCACGGACTGTTCGCCTACCCGGTCCTCCAGGCCGCGGACATCCTGCTCTACCACGCGGATCTGGTTCCGGTCGGTCAAGACCAGAAGCAGCACATCGAGATGGCCCGGGACATGGCCCAGCGCTTCAACAACACCTACGGCGAAGACCTCCTGGTCGTCCCCGAGCCCTTCATTCCGGACGACGTGGCCGTCGTGCCCGGAACGGATGGCCGGAAGATGAGCAAGTCCTATGGCAACGCGATCCCGATGTTCGCGGCCCCGAAGGCGGTGAAGAAGGCGGTGATGGGGATCGTGACCGACTCGACGCCGGTCGAGGAGCCGAAGGACACGAAGGCGGCGGTCTTCCAGATCTGGTCCCTCTTCGCCGAGGACGCCGAGCGCGAGGATCTCTTCGCCCGGGCCACAGCGGGCGGGCTCGGCTATGGCGACGTGAAGAAGGATCTGCACCGGCGGGTCGAGGCCCTCTTCGAGCCCATGCGCGAGCGCCGCGCCGCCCTGGAGGCGAAGCCCGACGAGGTGGAGGCCATCCTCTCCGAGGGCGGTCGTCGCGCGCGCGAGATCGGACGCCCGGTGCTCGACGCCTGTCGCCAGGCCGCGGGGCTCGGCGCTCGGGTCTGAGCTTCCCGCCGTCAGCCGAGCTGGCGGCTCAGAACCTGGAGCTGCTCGCGCACTTCGCGCGCCGTCGCCACGCGATCCTCCGGCTGCTTGGCGAGCATCCGGGCTACGAGCTCCGCCAGGGCGGGTGGCACGTCCGGCGCCACCTCTCGCAGATCCGGCGGCGGCGTGTGGCGGTGGTGGAACGCGACGTCGCCTTCCTTGAAGGGCACCGTGCCCGCCAGCAGCTCGTAGAAGGTCACGCCCAGGGCGTAGATGTCGGCGCGGCGATCGACCGCCTCGCCGGCGCTCTGCTCGGGAGCCATGTAGTAGGGCGTCCCGCCGATCACCGTCGCTGCGCGCCGAACCTCCTCGACCATCTTGGCCAGGCCGAAGTCCATGATCTTCACGAGTCGCTTGTTGGTGAAGAAGAGGTTCGCAGTCTTGATGTCCCGGTGGACGATGCCCTGCTCGTGGGCGTACTCGAGACCGGTGGCGATCTGACCGCCCAGCCTCGCTACGTGAGCCGGAGACAGTCGCTTGCGATTGGAGAGGATCTGCTGAAGGGGCATGCCCTCGAGCAGCTCCATCGTGAGGTAGAAGGTGTCGCCCTCCTGCCCCGCGTCGAAGAGGGTCACGATGTTCGGATGGTTGAGAGCCGCCGCGGCCCGCGCCTCGCGGAGGAAGAGCTCTACCGCCTTCGGATGGTTTCGCAGGTTGTCCGGGAGTCGTTTCAGGGCGACGGCCCGACCGAGCCGGCGATCGCGAGCGCGAAAGACGATACCCATCCCGCCGCGACCGAGTTCCTCGAGGATCTCGTAGCGGAACTCCTGGCCGAACTCCCCCCGTCCCGCCGCCGCGCTCGGATCGGTGACAGCCTGGCTGCGACTCCGTCGCTTGCGCAGGGTCTCGATGCGCGTGGCCAGGTTCGGATAGGTGGCGTCTCGGACACGGAGCTGCTCGAGCAGCTCGAGGGCGCGGTCGTGCGCCCCGTTCGACTCGAGGAGCTTCGCAGCGCAGTCGAGCCGCTCGCTCTCGAGCTCTTCCGCCCGACGCGTCGCGATCAGCTCCTCGAGCTTGCGGGTCGCGAGCTCACCGTGGCCATCTCCCTGATAGGCCTCCGCCAGGCGCATCGCCGCCTCGGGGTAGCGGGGATCCGTCGCGGAGACCTTCGCGAGGCACTGGATGGCGCGCGCGCGATCGCCCTGATCGAGGGCGACGACGGCAGCATCGTAGACGTCGCCCTTCTTCTCCAACGTCTCGATCCAGCGCGGGACGTTGCCGGCCTTGCGAAAGCACTCGACTGCGCTGTCGTAGGCATCGGCGCGGGTGTAGGCCTCCCCGGCGAGTATCAGCTTTCCCGCCGAGCGAAAGCTCTCGGCAGCGCGCTCGTCTTCGCCGGCGCGCTCGTAGAGAGCCGCCGCTTCTTCGTGGCGACTGGCGGCTTCGTGGAGCTCTGCCGCCTGGCGCAGGTCGCCGGCCGTCTCGTAGTGTTTGGCGGCGGCGTCGTCCCGCCCCTGGTCGAGGTGGAAGGCCGCGAGCAGCCGGTTGGCCGTCTCGGACTGGCCGTCGCGCTCCAGGGCCCGCGCCGCAGCCGGCACATCGCCGTTCAGGTAGGGCTCCACCGCCGGTGGACAGCCCGTGAAGAGCAGGTGCTCGCGATTCGAGAGATCGATCTGGAGCGACACCGGCTCGAAGGTCTCTACCTCGAGGGGAAGCTCGCAGACCCGGTCCGAGTTGCCCGCGACGAAGACGTGCCGACCCTTGTTCAACGAGAAGTGCACGGGACCCTTGGCGAAGCGCATCGAGCCGGGGGCTCCCTGCCGCGCCACCAGGGCCGAGTCCACGGGGCGGTCGTCCCAGGTGATCCGCACCTCGACGGGGCACGATCGCGGGCTCACATCGAACTCGAGCCTTACCGTGCCGCCTCGCTCCGGGCGGATGTCGCGAGTCGCGAAGTGCGTGGACACGACCTCGCCGCCTTCGGCGGCCTGGAGGAAGCCCTCGACGGCGAACCAGGTGCGTCGGCAGGCGACGTCGCGGAAGGAGGTCTCACGGGAGACCATGTGGTGCTGGGTGCGGGTGGAGGCGCCGAGGCGGCTGGCGTCTTCGGGAGTCTTGACGCGACTGTTGCGCGGCTTCTCCGGGCGCCGCAGCAGGTGGACGCTGAACGTGCCACGGAGCTTCTCCGGGTAGTCGAGCAGCACGACGACGTCGCCGCCGCCACGGGCCAGTCGCATCAGCAACCCGAGGAGCAGCAGTCCGAGGGTCGCCGTCAGGCCCACACCGATCTGGGCTCGGCGGGTGAGTCGACCCGCCGAGAGATCTTCCACGGCACCGCGGGCGTGGTCGGCGATGCGCTGGGGGAACGTCCTGGCGAAGGCCGAAGCATCCGAGGCGATCCCGTCCCAGGTGAGCGGCGGGGCCGGGGCCGCCGGATCTGCGACGACCTCTGATTCCGTGACCTGGGGCGCCGCCTCACCAAGAAGCGTGCCGACGTCATCGAGGGTCAGGCCGCCCGGCTCGGGCAGCATCGTGTCGGTGAGGGTCTCGTGTTCGGCTCCTGCTGAGTCCGCGCGCATCTCCGCCCAGGCGCCCGTTGCCAAAGGCAGCGCGGCCGCGACGAGTGCGCAGACGAGGAGTCTTTTCAGCGATCCCATACCGGCGGTCCCCCGTCTCCCATCGGCCGAGCACGGGAGCGGGTTGAGACCGGCGGTGCCTCGACACTGGCCGCGGGGGGTGGTGCCTCACACCCGGAGTTGCCGGCTCCTGAGGGGTTCCGGCGCGCTGCTAGCGTGGGAGCCGTGCATCCCCCCCCGGCCGATGGGCCCCGCCCCCTTCCCGCGCTCCATCGCCTGGCTCCGGGAGTCTTCTACGGGTGGCCCGTGGTCGCAGGCACCTCGGTCCTCTCCTGCATCGTGGTGGGGGTCGGCTTCTACGGCCTGGCGGTCTTCCTGGATGCGCTCTGCACCGAGCGCGGCTGGTCGCGCCCCGCCGTTTCCTTCGCGACGACCCTCTACTTCGTGACCAGCGGGATTGCGGGCAGCGTCATCGGGCGCTCGGTGGACCGCCGGGGCCCCAGGCCCTGGATCGCCGCTGGCGGGATCGTGATGGCGGTCGCGGTGCTCGCGATCGGACAGGTCGAGGCGGCCTGGCAGCTCGTCGTCGTCTACCCGCTCCTCGCCGTGGGCTTCGCGATGACCGGCCCCGTTCCTACCGGCGCGCTCATCACGCGCTGGTTCGTGGCCCGTCGTGCCCTGGCGATGAGCATCGCCAACACCGGGGTCTCCATCGGTGGCATCGTGCTGGTGCCGGTCACCGCAGCGCTCATCCTGGACGAGGGCCTCGCCGTCGCGACCCGGTGGCTCGCACTGCTGTTGGTGGCCAGCACGCTGCCGATGGCGATCTTCGTGCTGCGCGCGGATCCCCGGGACCACGGCCTCGAGCCCGACGGGGCGCCGCCCCTCGCCAGCTCTCCGACTGCTCGGCCGGAGGGCCAATCGGACGATCGGCTCTGGAGCGCGCGAGATGCCCTCCGGACCCGCACTTTCTGGATCCTGGTCGCCGCCTTCGGGGGGATCCTCTTCTGTCAGGTGGGTGTGGCGATGCACCAGCTCTCGCTCCTGCGCCGGCATCTCGACGCTCCGACGGCGGCTCTCGCGGTGAGCGCGACCGCCTTCGGCAGCGCGCTGGCCCGCCTGGTGGTCGGCAGCTTCGCGGACCGGGTGAGCAAGCGTCGCCTGGGTGCGATGCTGATGGTGCTTCAGGCCGCGGCGATCATGGGTCTCGCGGTGGCGGACGCCGGCATTGCGCTCTTTGCCGCATCGATCGCCTTCGGCTTCACGATCGGGAATCTCTTCATGCTCCAGACCCTGCTGGTGGGCGAGCTCTTCGGGATGCGCTCTTTCGGCACCGTGCTCGGCCTGCTCCAGCTGCTCACCCAGACGACGAGTGGCCTCGGGCCGGTCGCCCTGGGCCTGCTCCACGCGGCCTTCGGCGCCTACCCGCCTGGGCTCTGGGTGTTGGCTTGCGTGGCGTTGGGCGCCGCCGCCGTGCTCTCCCGGGTGCGTCCACCCGAGCCGGCTGGGACCTAGGCGATTTCGGTCGACATCTCGACGCCGGGCTCGGTCCGGCGTCGATCAGCGACCTGCTAGAGGATGAGTGCGAGCTGTCGCGACTGGGCGAGGAGCTCGCCGTCGCGACTCCATATCTCGCCGTCCTCCTCGAGGAATCCCTCGTGGGCTCGGCGCGTGCGGAAGACGGCCAGGGCGTAGTCGTCGCTGCGGGCCGCGCCCGGGGTCTGGCGGAAGTGGATGGTCAGGTCGACCGTCGGGATCCCGCCGGCGAGGGGCGCGCTCATCCGGGCGAAGAGAGCCGGCGGCCAGGCGTCGGCATAGGCCGCGATCAGGGGGGCGTCGAGGGGGCGATCGCCGTCGCGGAGGCGGATCCAGCCCCCGCATTCCGCCCGGTCTCCCCCGCTGAAAGGCTGCGCGCCCACGGCGGGGCGGTGCTCGTAGCGCTCGTGGACGGGAATGCGCTTCTCCATCTCGGGGCACGCTTCCGGCGGCGCGACCTCGGGCATGAACACCTCGGACAGGGATTCTGCTTCGCGTGGCTTCGAGAAGGCGGCGAGGGCGAGGGCGACCAGCTTTCCTTCCTGGAGCATGCGCCCCGAGACGGTGGTGAGGGATCGGCCGCGGCGCTCGACCACGGTTCGGATCTCCACCGGCCCCTCGCCCGGGGGCGCCGTGTAGTGGATCGTGAGGGACCGGGCCGCACGAGCCGCGTCGTTCACGGTCGTCTCGAGGGCACGCAGCAGCATTGCGGCTACGTAGCCTCCGTTCGGCCCGCGCACGATGAACCAACCCGGATCGACCCGTGCGGCGAAGACCCCTTCTCCGACCGGTCGCACGGCAGTATCCCGATCGAATCGCGTCAACTGGACAGCTCCTGGATGGCGCCGGGAGCTTACGCGACTGCGTCCCTCGGGTCGAAGGGGACCTCGGTCGCGCGGCCCCGGCCGTGGGCGGCGCGCTTCGCGTCCTGGGCCTCGGTGATCCGAACGACGACGAAGTAGGCGAAGCTCGCGCTGAGGGCGGCGCAGAGGTCGGCGACGAAGCCGGCGCCGTGGGCCAGGCGGATCCGCGACAGGTGGGTCGAGAAGCCGAGGATCGCCAGCGACAGCCCCTCGAGCAGGAAGTACGCCACGAACAGGCCCCACCAGACTGCCAGGATGCTCGGGGCGGGAATCGTCTTCCAGGCCATGGGATCGCCGGTGCTGGGATCGCTCGCGCGCCAGATCTCGCGGACCACCTGGTAGGGGCGGAAGACATTCAGGAAGGGCACGAGGAAGCCTAGGATCGTCCACTCTCGACCGTAGGTGAGACGTCTCACGCCGAGCGCACGCACGTTCACCCGCACCCGGTGGAGCCAGATGAGAAACGCGAGTCCCGTGATCGAGAGGAGGAGGAGCTGGGCGCGGCCCACGATCGTCCCGGCGCTGATGTGGGCGAGGCGCGTCTCCATCGAGATCCCCTCCCCGTTGCGCAGATCGAGGGTGACCAGGCGCAGCTCGGAGAAGTCGTAGCCCACGGCGATCCAGGAGATCGCGGCAGAGAGCACGAAGAGCGCACCGAGAATGCGAACGGAGCGGCGGGTCGGGACGAAGGGCGGCAGCATGCTCGTGTCGTGATTCACGGTGACTCCTCGATCTGGCGCAGACGTTCGATGGCGACGGCCGCCACGGCCGTCTGGAGGTTGTAGGACGCGACGAAGCCCGCCATCGGGAGGCGGGTCACCGCATCGCAGCGGTCGAGCACGTCCTGGGGAATGCCTTCGGCCTCGGCGCCGACCACGAAGAGGGCGGGGCCGGTGAGATCGATCCGCCAGGGCGGGCGGTCGCCGACGTCTTCGATGCCCACGACCCGCTTGCCCGCCGCCCGGGCCGCGTCGAGCACCGTGATGGCGGGCTGCCAGCCGACAGGCATGAAGCGGTCCGCACGCATGGCGGCGCGTACGGCCTCGCGTCGCGCGGCGTGGTCGAAGTCGTTGTCTACGTAGAGACCATCGGCGCCGCTCACCTCCGCAGTGCGGATCGCGAAGCCGACGTTGCCCGGATAGACGGCCCCGGTCAGCAGCCAGGCGGCGCCGCCGCGCGCCATCACGCTTTCGAGGTCGCCGCGGGGGTCGGGCCCGGTGAGGGCGAGGACCTCCGCCGTCCGGTCGGAGCCGCAGAGCCGCTCGAATCGGCGCGGTGCGACCCGATGGATGGGGATGCCCTGTGCCTCGGCGCGTTCGAGCAGATCCGTGGTCGGTGCCGCGGCCGCATCCCGCACCACGACGCAGCGCACCACAGCCCCGCCGGCAAGGGCTGCCTGCACTGCCTCGGCGCCGATGACGCGCCTTCGCCGCGTCGCGCCCTGGGCGACCTCACCCTGCACCACCGGAACCCCTCCGTGAACCCACTGCGGACTGGAACGGGGGGATGAGCGGGGATCGCCATCTTACTTCGGCTGGCGGGCCACGTCAGGGGCCCGGAACAGGGCGTAGTGGTTGCGCGCCCGATCCCGACCGTCGTCGATGTAGGCGGCGACCGGCTCGAGGCCCAGCCCCGCGGCGAGCGCGACCAGCGCCGCGGCGTCGAGGGCGTGGGCGTAGCGCAGGGCCTGGCCGTCTCCCCAGGCGATCAGGTGGTCGCCGGGCTCGGGGGGGGCAGGGCCGAGGTCGGGCCCTCCGCGACTCGCGAGCGTCTCCCAGGGGACGATCCGCCGGCGCAGGTCGTCGAACTCGGCGAAGCGCCAGCCCGCCAGGGCGAGGAGCCCGCCCGGCGCGAGTCGCGTCGCGGCGGCCTCGACGAGGGCGCGCCGCCTCACGTGGCCGGGTACCCCGTGGAGCACACCGAAGAGCGCCACCAGGTCGAAGGGGCCGCGGGGCAACGCCTCGGCCGGTGGCGTCGCGACGAAGTCCACCCGCTCGAGCGCGAACGCGAGGGAGGCGGGCAGGCGCGCGCGAGCCTCGTCCAGCAGGGGCTGGCTGGCGTCGACGCCGGTATAGTGGACCTGGGGCCGATGGGCGGCGAGGAAGCGCCCGAAACGGCCGTTGCCGCAGCCGACGTCCAGGACCCGGAGCTCGGGGGCCTTCGGCATCAGGAGGGCGAGTCGCTCCCAGCCCGGCCAGGGGTGCTCCCGGGTCGCGCTGAACTCCGCGGCGCGCTCGCGGTAGAACGCGAGGTTGAGCTGATTGAGCGCTTGCGCCGTCTCCTCGTTCATCGCCGCTGCGATACACTAGCCGACCGCCTGGAGGTGGGTTTGGAGCCGCGTCGCCCTCGTTCCCACTTCGATCCCGAGCAACACCGTCCGGTCCTCGCGCCCCTCGTCGCCGAGCTGGCGAGCGCCGGTGCGCTGGACGCCCGGGCGCTCGACCGGCTGACGAAGCGTCATCCGAAGCCGGAGGGTGGGCTCTTCTCGAAGAGCGAGATCATCGCCGGCTTCCGGGCCTTCGGGGGGGAGGTCTCGGAGCGCGAGTTCCTCGATCGGCTCCGCCTGCGTCCGGTGCGGACGCTATCGGGCGTCACGCCGGTGACCGTGCTGACGAAGCCCTTTCCCTGCCCGGGGACCTGCATCTTCTGCCCGAGCGACGTGCGGATGCCGAAGAGCTATCTCGCCGACGAGCCCGGCGCCCAGCGCGCCGAGGACAACCGCTTCGACCCCTACCTCCAGACATGGAATCGCCTGGACGCGTACCGATCCATGGGGCACCCGGTGGAGAAGGTCGAGCTGATCGTGCTGGGCGGAACCTGGTCCGCTCATCCCGAGCCCTACCAGATCTGGTTCACGAAGCGCTGCTTCGACGCCCTCAACGACTTCGGCGCCGGTGTCGATGGGCGCGCCGATGCCGGGGCTGCTCCCGGTCGCTACGGCGCGCTCCGCGCCATCGATGGTCGCGAGGACCGGCGCTACAACGATGTCCTGCGGTCCGTGAGCGAGCGGCTCCATGCCAGCGAGCACTCGAGCTGGGCGGACCTCGAGATCTCCCAGCGTCGCAACGAAGAGGCGGTGTCCCGCTGCGTGGGCCTCTCCTTCGAGACCCGGCCGGATCGGGTGACCGAGAAGGAGGTCCTGCGCCTGAGGAGGCTCGGAGCGACGAAGGTGCAGCTCGGGGTGCAGAGCCTCTCGGACGACGTGCTCACGGCGAACCGCCGAGGCCACGACGTGGCGGCATCCCGTCGGGCGTTGGCGAGACTGCGGGCCGCCGGCTTCAAGCTCCACGTCCACTGGATGGCGAACCTGCTCGGCGCGACGCCCGCGTCCGACGCCGCGGACTTCGCGCGGATCTTCGAGGATCCGGACTTCCGACCCGACGAGCTGAAGGTCTACCCGTGTCTGCTGGTCGAGAGCGCTCAGCTGATGGGGGCCTACGAGCAGGGAGCGTGGCGCGCCTACGATGACCCCGTGCTCCTCGATCTTCTGGCCGGCTGCATGGCGGCCACGCCGCGTTACTGCCGGCTGACCCGAGTCGTTCGCGACTTCTCGGCTCACGACATCGTGGCCGGAACCCACGTGGCGAACCTGCGAGAGCTGGCCGAACGCGAGCTGGTCCGTCGGGGCGAGCGCTGCGTCGATCTGCGCGGCCGGGAGATCCGCGGCGCGGGCTTCGACCCGGCAGCGCTCCGTCTCGAGGCCACGGTCTACGCCACCTCCGTCGGCGAGGAGCACTTTCTCGAGTTCGTGACTCCGGAGGATCGGCTGGCGGGCTTCCTGCGCCTGTCACTGCCCCGCCGCGCATCCTTCGTCGCGGAGCTGTGCCGCGCGGCATTGCTCCGCGAGGTTCACGTCTACGGCGCATCGCTGGCGCCCGGAGAACGCGAGCCCGAGCGCGCCCAGCATATGGGGATCGGCCGCGCCCTCGTCGCCGAGGCCACTGCGCGGTCTCAGCGGGCCGGATACGGCCGGCTCTCGGTCATTTCCGCCGTCGGAACGCGCGGCTACTACCGCGCCCTCGGCTTCGAGGACGGCGACCTCTACCAACACCGCACGCTCTGATCGGGCTCCCGCGGGAAGCGGTCGTCAGTCGTAGTCGTAGTCGACGGTGTCCGTAAGGACGTCGGGGCGCTCGGGCATTACGATCCAGAGGATCAGGTAGACGAGGATACCCGGGAAGGCCGCCGAGAAGATCGAGACGAGCACGAAGAGCACCCGCACCAGGGTCGGGTCCCAGCCGAGCCACTCGGCGACTCCGCCGCACACACCCGCGATGATGCGGTCGTCCTGGGAGCGCTGGAGCCCCGTGCGAGCGCGGGTCATGCCGCCTTCCGGAACTCGAGGGCATCACCGCTCACGCGTGCATCGACCTGCACCTTCGAGCCCTCCGGGAACTCGCCCTCGAGGATCCGCATGGCCAGCGGGTCCTGGAGCATGCGCTGGATCACGCGCTTCAGCGGTCGCGCGCCGTAGTGCGGATCGTAGCCCTTCTGACCCAGAAGCTCTCTGGCCGCCGGGCTCACCTCGAGCTCGATCCGGCGCTCTTCGAGCAGCTTGCAGACGCGCTGGAGCTGGATGTCGACGATCCGGTGGAACTCGTCGCGACCGAGCTGGTGGAAGACGATGGTCTCGTCGACGCGGTTCAGGAATTCGGGCTTGAAGTGGCTTCGCAGTGCCTCGTCCACGCGGCGTTCGAGCTCTTCGTGCTGGTCGGTGCCCAGCTCCACGATGTGCTGGCTCCCGATGTTCGAGGTCATGATCAGGACCGCGTTGCGGAAGTCCACGGTCCGGCCCTGGCCGTCGGTGAGCCGTCCGTCGTCGAGGATCTGGAGGAAGACGTTGAAGACGTCTGCGTGGGCCTTCTCGATCTCGTCGAAGAGGATCACGCTGTAGGGTCGACGTCGCACGGCTTCGGTGAGGGTCCCGCCCTCTTCGTATCCGACGTAGCCGGGAGGTGCGCCGATGAGCCGCGCCACCGAGTGCTTCTCGCCGAACTCACTCATGTCGACCCGCACCATCGCGTGCTCGTCGTCGAAGAGGAACTGGGCGAGGGCACGGGCCGTCTCGGTCTTTCCCACGCCGGTGGGCCCGAGGAAGATGAACGAGCCGATCGGGCGGTCCGGGTCCTGGAGCCCGGCGCGCGCGCGCCGAACCGCCGACGACACGGCCCGCAGGGCGTCGTCCTGACCGACCACGCGCCGCTTCATCGTGTCCTCCATCGAGAGGAGCTTCTGCTGCTCGCTCTCGAGCATTCTCGACACGGGAATGCCGGTCCACTTCGAGACGATCTCCGCGATCTCCTCGGAAGAGACCTCCTCGGAGAGCAGCGAGCCCTCGCTCTGGACCTGCTCGAGCTGTCCCTGCTTCGCCTCGAGATCCTTCTCGAGCTGCACCAGCTCGCCGTAGCGGATCTCGGCGGCGCGTTCGAGCTCGCCCCGACGCTGTACGCGCTCGAGCTCGACGCCGAGCTCTTCGCGCCGCTCCTTCAGCTCGCGCACACCCGCGATGGCGCTCTTCTCGTTCTGCCAGCGCGCCTGCATCGCGTCGCAGCGATCGCGCAGCTCCGCGATCTCCCGCTCGACGGACTCGAGCCGCACGGCACTGGCGTCGTCCGACTCCTTCTTCAATGCCTCGCGCTCCACCTCGAGCTGTACCCGCTTGCGCTGGAGCTGGTCGAGCTCCTCGGGCATCGAGTCGATCTGGACCCGCACCCGGCTCGCGGCCTCGTCGATCAGGTCGATCGCCTTGTCCGGAAGGAAGCGGTCCGCGATGTACCGGTTCGAGAGGGTGGCTGCCTGGACCAGGGCGGCGTCCTGGATGCGTACGCCGTGGTGGACCTCGTAGCGCTCCTTCAGTCCGCGCAGGATCGAGATCGTATCCTCGACCGAAGGCTCGCCGACGAAGACAGGCTGGAAGCGTCGCTCGAGCGCAGCATCCTTCTCGACGTGCTTCCGGTACTCGTCGAGGGTGGTGGCACCGATGCAGTGCAGCTCGCCCCGGGCCAGGGCCGGCTTGAGCATGTTTGCCGCGTCCGCTGCCCCCTCGGCGGCACCGGCGCCGACGATAGTGTGCATCTCGTCGATGAAGACGATGATCTCACCGTTCGCCTCGGAGACCTCGCGCAGGACCGCCTTGAGGCGGTCCTCGAACTCACCGCGGTACTTCGCGCCGGCGATCAGGGCGCCGATGTCGAGGGCGATGAGGCGGCGATCGACCAGGGATTCGGGCACATCGCCGTTGACGATGCGCTGGGCCAGCCCCTCGGCGATGGCCGTCTTGCCGACGCCCGGCTCGCCGATCAGGACCGGGTTGTTCTTCGTTCGACGTGAGAGCACCTGCACGACGCGGCGGATCTCCTCGTCGCGCCCGACCACCGGATCGACCTTCCCCTTGCGGGCGACGTCTGTGAGGTCGCGACCGAACTTCTCGAGGGCCTGATACTTCGACTCCGGGTCCTGGTCCGTAACGCGCGCGCCCCCGCGGACGGATTCGAGGGCCTTGAGGATCTCCTCGCGTCCTGCGCCGGCGCCGAGGAGCGCATCCGCTGCGGGATCGCCCTTCTGTCCGATGATCGCCAGCAGCAGGTGCTCGGTCGAGACGTACTCGTCCTTCATCGCCTCGGCTTCGGCAAAGGCGCCTTCGAGGGCGCGAGCCGCCGTCCGGGAGAGCTGCGGCTGGGAGCCGCCGGAGACCTTCGGGATCGCCTCGAGGGCGTTCTCGAGCTGCGACTGCAGCTGATCGATCGAGACGCCTAGCTTCTGGAGAACCGGCACCGTACTGCCTTCGGGCTGGCCCACGAGGGCGCGGAGCAGATGCGCAGGCTGGATCTCGGAGTGCCCGCGCGACGCCGCGAGGGACTGGGCCTCGGAGAGCGCGGACTGTGACTTGACGGTGAGCTTGTCGTATCGCATGGCGTGTAAGCTAAACACGCGCCCCGGGGCGACAAGCGCCCCGGGTCACATTTTCAGATCGAGGACCCGGTGAGAAGGTCGGGGACCGGCCGTCCGCTCCGGGTCAGCTCGCCTCGCGCTTGAGCGGAACGTAGAGCTGGTTGTCGCCGCGGCGGATCAGCAGCAGGGCCCGTTCGTCGGCGCCGGCCAGCTTCTCCTGGAGCCCGTCGACATCGCCCACCTCGGCCTGGTCCACCTCGATGATCACGTCACCGCGGCGTATCCCCGCCTCCTGGGCCGGTCCTTCGGGATCGACGCCGGAAACCACCACGCCGGTGCTCTCCTCCATGCCGAGCTGTTGAGCGATTTCAGGGGTGAGGTCCTGCACCGCCATGCCGAAGGCCTTCGCGCCCTCGGTCGAGGGTGTGGCCGACGCCAGCTCGGTGAGGGCGGGCTCGTCCATGGCCGCGATCACGGGCTTCAGGTTCACGCGCTTGCCGTCGCGAATGACGACGACGTTCACCTTCTTGTCGACCGGTGTCACGGCGACGATTCGGGGCAGGTCGTCGAAGTCGGCGATGTCCTTCCCGTCGAACTCGCGGATTACGTCGCGCTGCTGGACGCCGGCCTTCGCGGCCGGCCCATCCGGGACGATCTTCGAGACGAGGGCGCCCTTCTGGTCCTCAAGGCCGAACTCCTCGGCGATCTCGGGCGTGATCTGCTGGATGACCACTCCGAGCCATCCTCGCGTGACGTGTCCCTGGGCCCGGAGCTGGGGCAGGATCTGCTTGGCCATGTCGATCGGCACGGCGAATCCGATGGTGTTGGCGCGGGGGTTGATCGCGGTGTTGATGCCGATCACCTCGCCCCGCAGGTTGATGAGCGGGCCGCCGGAGTTGCCGGGATTGATGGCTGCGTCCGTCTGGATGTAGTCGTCGTAGATGCCCTGGTCGATGTCGCGATGCTTCGCGCTCACGATGCCCGCGGTCACGGTGTGTTCGAGGCCGAAGGGGTTGCCGATGGCGACGACCCACTCGCCCGGCCGCACGGACTCCGAGTCGCCAAGGGGCAGGGCGAAGAGGGGCTCGTCGCTGTTCACGCGGATCAGGGCGATGTCCGTCTTCGGGTCGCGCCCTACGATCTCGGCGGAGAGCTCGGTCCCGTCGTCGAACCTGACCGAGATGGTGTCGACGTCCTCGACCACGTGGTTGTTGGTCACGATGTAGCCGTCTTCGGAGATGACGAAGCCGCTGCCGAGGCTCGGCACCAGACGCTTGCGCTCCGTTCCGCCCCCGCCGAAAGGCTCGCGGAACGGGAAGGGGAAGAACTCCTCCATCGAGTGTCCGACGACGGTCTTCTTCGTGCTGATGTTGACGACGCCTCGGGAGCCTCGCTCGGCGAGGTCGGCGAAGCTTCCCGGAACCCCCTCCGGAACGATCGGGGGCTCCTTCGAGCCCTCGGTCCAGAGCGGGGCCGCCTGGACCGGTGTCTCGGCCGCGGTCTCCTCTTCGTCGCTGCTCCCGAAGAGGTCGAGGGCCTGGGCCACGTTGTCGGGCGCGTGCAGCTCGACGTCCACCATTCCGCCCAGCATCAGCGCGGCGACACCGAAGGCAGACAGAAGAAATGCTCTGACGATCGTTCTCATCGAGGGGCTCCCCATCAAATTGGACTCTTCGCTCGGTTCGAGCGTGATGATTTGGACGTTGCGAGCCCTGCGATCGTTCAGTGATCGGCGCCCCGCGGGGGCGCCGGGCCGAACGAAATCAGCCCAGCGGGATGGTCACGTGGTAGCGACCGTTTCCTCGTTGTACAACGATGAGTGCCCGGGTCTGTCCGCGCAAGCGCAGCACTGAGCGGCGCAGATCCGCTGCCCCCTCGATCGCCCGACCATTGATCCCCAGCACGTAGTCGCCGGCCTGTATGCCGATCCGGGCGGCGCCGCTGCCGGTGCGGACCGCACCCACCTGGAACCGGCCCTCGGATTCCACGAGCTGCAGCCCTGTCAGCTCCTCGATCAATCTCGCGACCAGGGCCGGTGGAATCTCCTCCGCCCGAACCCCGATGCGCTGGCTTGCGCCGTCCCGCCACAGTCGGAAGGCCAGCTCCTGATCGTCCGTCGCGCTTCCCAGGCGCTCGAAGAAGGTCTGGGCCGCCTGGATGGGCTGGCCGTCTATGTGCGTGATGACGTCGCCCTGGCGCAACCCCGCCCTGTCTGCCGGGCTGTCGTCGCGAACGCGATTGACCAGCACACCGCGTAGCTTTGGCGGGAGCTTCATGGCCTCGCGCAGGGGGGGGCTCAGGTCCTGGAACTCGAGGCCAATCCAGACCGGTGACACTTCGCCGTGCTCGATCAGCTCCGAGACGATGCGCCGCGCGACGTCGATCGGGATGGCGAAGCCGATGCCCTGGGCGCGGTTGTAGACCGCGGTGTTGATCCCGATCAGGCTCCCCGCTGCGTTCAGGAGGGGTCCGCCGGAGTTTCCGGGGTTGATCGACGCGTCGGTCTGGAGGAAGCCGTGGTAGACCTTGTCGTCGGTGCGGATCGAGCGCCCGATGGCGGAGATCACCCCGGTCGTCACGGTGTGGGAGAGGCCAAAGGGGTTGCCGATGGCGATCACCGGCTCTCCGACCATCAGGTCGCTCGACGTGCCGGGCTCGAGCCACGGCAGCGGCTCCTCGGACTGAGCCCGGAGGACGGCGATGTCGTTGTTCGGGTCCGCCCCGATCAGGGTCGCCTCGAACTCGCGACCGTCGGAGAGGCTTACCTGGATGCGGCTGGCCCGTGCGACCACGTGCTCGTTGGTGAGGATGTGCCCCTTGGCGTCGATCACCACGCCGGATCCCA
>CALDCK010000258.1 GCA_937937315.1 uncultured bacterium | reverse complement strand
CGCCTCCCAGCCGTCGTAGTCCTGGCTCTGGCCGCGGACGTACATCATCCCGTTGATGGATGTGCCGCCGCCGAGCCCCTTCCCCTGGATCAGCGGAATCGATCTCCCGCCGAACTCGGGTGTGGGCGTGGTGGGATTCGGCCAGATGTAGGCGGGGTTCCCAAGTAGTCGGCTGATGCCCGCCGGGATGCGGATCCACGGATTGTCGTCTCGCCCTCCCGCCTCGAGAAGCAACACGCGGTGCCTGCCCGAAGCGGTGAGGCGGTTGGCGACGATGCAGCCGGCGGCGCCGGCGCCGACGATGATGTAGTCATGGGATGCCGTGCTCATGTCGTTCTCCGCTGGATCGCGCGGTCCCGTCCCCCGTGGCTCAGTGCCCGGTGAACCGCGGTGTTCGTTTCTCCAGGAACGCCTTCTGGCCTTCTCGGGCGTCTTTGCTCTGGATGGCTTCTGTGACCAGCTCCTGGGCCTCGGATCGGGCGTCGTCGGACAAGGGGCCCGCGGACTCGACGAGATCGAGGACGCGCTTCATGCCCCGGAGGGCCAGCGGTGCATTGGAGGCGATCTGCTCTGCGAGGGAGAAGGTCGTCGCCTCCAGATCCGCACGGGGCACGAGACGCCCCACCAGCCCGATCTCCCGGGCCTCTTCTCCCCTGTAGGTGCGGCCTGTGAAGAACACCTCCCGGGCCCTCGCCATGCCGAGCACGCTCGCGAACTGCGCGATCCCGTCGGCGGGGTAGACGATGCCGAGGCGGGCCGGGGGCATTCCCACGGCGATGTCGTCGGCACCGACACGAAGGTCGCAGCAGATTGCCAGGTTCAACGCCGCGCCGAAGCAGTGGCCGCCGAGCATGGCGATGGTGGGAAACGGATAGCGCTTGACGCTCTGGAGACCGACGTCCAGCGGGTTCTCCTCGCGAAGCCTACGGGAGAGGTCCGGATCCGGGTCCGTCGGGATCGACCCGATGTCGAAGCCCGAGGAGAACGCCTTCTCGCCCGCCCCCGTGAAGACGACGGCTCGCACCTCCCCGCTCTTCGCCCATTTCTCGAGCACGTCGTGGAGCCCGAACAGCATCGCCGGAGTGAGCGCGTTGCGCCGCACGGGTCGGTTGAAGGTGACGACGCCGACGTGGCCCCGCCGCTCGGAGAGCAGCTCACTCACCGGTCACGACCTCCATGCGCCCGAACAGGCCGAGCAGCGCCTCCGCGGCGGAGTAGGGGTCGCTCCGTCGGGTCACCACGCCCTCGACTGCCGACTCCAGGCGCGGATCCTCCGCGAGACCGGCACGAACGCGCCTCGCGATCTCCCGCTCGACCAGGAGCAGGACCTCCTCCCGCGCTCGCTCGCTTACTCGCTCCGGCGCGTGCTCGACGCGTGCGGCGCGATCGAGGAGGGCTTCGGTGAGGGGCTCGACGCCCTCTCCGGAGAGGGAGTTGGTGGGGAAGACCATCTCGCGATCCGTCGTGTCCTCGCCCGAGAGGGCGAGCATGGCGCCGATGTCCGCAGCCACCTGGTCGGCGCCGTCGCGATCCGCCTTGTTGACCACGTAGACGTCCGCGATCTCCATGATGCCCGCCTTGAGGGCCTGCACGCCGTCGCCCTGTCCGGGCACGCAGACCACGGCCACCACGTCGGCGGCCTTCACGATCTCGACCTCGTCCTGCCCGACGCCGACGGTCTCGATCAACACGAGGTCGTAGCCGGCTGCATCGAGCGCGCGCGCGACGTCTCGCGCCCCCTGGCAGAGGCCCCCCAGGCTCCCCCGCGTGGCCATCGAGCGGATGAAGACGCCGGGAGCGGTGGATACGTCGCGCATCCGCAGGCGGTCGCCGAGGAGGGCGCCGCCCGAGAAGGGGCTGCTCGGATCGATCGCGATCACGCCGACGCGGTGGCCGCGATCGACGAGTCCCGCCGTGAGCCGATTCGTGAGCGAGCTCTTGCCCCCACCGGGGGGACCGGTGATTCCGAGGATCCGCGCCTTTCCCGTGTGGGGGTAGAGCGCCTTCATGGCGTCTTCCCAGCCCGGGGTGCGG
This sequence comes from uncultured bacterium, assembly GCA_937937315.1. GTDB lineage: Bacteria > Myxococcota_A > UBA9160 > UBA9160 > SMWR01 > CALDCK01. The sequence continues at coordinate 5,459 of CALDCK010000258.1, read as the reverse complement.
TTCTCGACCCCGGAGACGAGTCGCGCCAGGGCGCGCGGCTCCCGGGCCAGCGTCCCGCGCACGAGGTCCGCCCAGTCGTCTCTGGCAGCCGTGCTCAAAGCTTGATCGGCTCGGCTTCGCCGAACACGCCCCTCATGACGTCGCACATCTCCTGGACCGTGGCCTCGCTCTTCACGCACTCGATCAGGGCCGGCATGACGTTGGCATCCGGGTCCTTCGCCTGGATCTCCAGCGCGCCGAGCGCCCCGGAGACGGAGCGCTCCGACCGCTCGCGCTTCAGCTCGGCGAGCTTGACGAGCTGGCGTTCCTCCGCAGTGCGCAGGTGCTCCGGGTCGTAGAACTCGTCGGCCGTGCGCTCGAGGGAGAGATCGAGCTCGCGCTCGCCGTTGAAGCAATTGACTCCGACGACGAAGTCCTCCAGCTGCTCGATGCGTCGCTGCCGCTCGTAGGCACTGCGGGCTACCGACCGCGGCATGTAGGCGTTCTCGATGGCCGCGACGGCGCCGCCCATGTCCTCGATGCGGCCGATTTCTTCCTGGGCCTCCGCCTCGATCTCATCGGTGAGGGACTCCATGAAGTAGGAGCCGGCCCACGGGTCCGCGACGTCGGACATGCCGGCCTCGTAGATCATGATTCGTGTGGCGTCGATCGAGAGCTGGAGCGACTCCCGGCTGTGGCCAAGGCCGAGGGGCTCGTCGAAGGGCGGATAGGCCGACGGCATGCCCCCGCACATCGCCGCTGCCATGCCGCCCACGACCGAACGGGCGACGTTGTTCAGGGGACGCTGGAGCGTGGTGCTCGTGCAGCCTATGTGGGCCGTGATCGGTTGGCGAATGATCATGGCTCTCGGATTCGTCGCACTGAAGCGCTCCTTCAGGATGCGGGCCCACATGCGGCGCGCTGCACGCTGGAACGCGATCTCGTGGTACACCTGCATGCTTCCGCCGAAGGAGTTGAAGGTGAAGCGCGCGGCGAAGTCGTCGACGTCGAGGCCCGCGTCGACTCCTTCCTGCAGGTAGGCAATGCCGTTGGCCATCGAGAACGCCAGGTCCTGGGCACGCGTCGCTCCGGCCTCGCGGATGTGGTAGCCGCCGATGCTGTTCACGTTCATGGCCGGAAAGTGGCTGCGGCAGAAGACCAGCGTGTCGCGGAAGAGCCGCATCGAGGGCCGCGGCGGGAAGATCTGCGTACCGCGGGCGATGAACTCCTTGAGGATGTCGTTCTGCGGCGTCCCTCGGATCCGATCGAGCGCGGCGCCGCGTTCCTCGGCGACGACCGCGAGCATCGCCAGGATCACGCAGCACGGTGCGTTGATCGTGAAGTTGGACGCGACCTTGTCGATGGCGAGATCTCCCGTGAAGGGCTCGTAGATGGTCCGGAAGTCGCGGATCGAGTCGACGGCGACGCCCACGCGCCCGACCTCGCCCACGACGTTGGGGCTGTCCGAGTCGTAGCCACACTGGGTCACCAGATCGAAGGCCACGTTCGGGCCACTGCGGCTCCCGAGAGCCTGGATCTTCAGCAGGTAGTCGCGATAGTCCTCGGCGGTCCCGTAGCCGCTGTAGCGGCCCGACGACGACATCCCGTACTCCCCTCCGGCTCCGAGCCGGGCGCCCGCTTCCGCGTGGGCTCGCCAGGCCTCGAAGGGATGGTTGCCCGCCGTGAAGGGGTACTGCCCTGGGAAGCCCACCTTCTCGAGGAAATCGAAGTCCTCCACGGAATCGGGCGTGTAGAAGCGGACCGGCGATGCGGGGATCTTGAAGCGCTCTACCCGAGGCTCCACGACCTCGTCGCGCCATCGCTGCTCGGCTCGTCGAAGCTCGTCGGTGGATCGGGCCATGTCTCTGCTCCTCGGAGCCGGAGGCGAAGCGCCTAGGCTCCCGCGTGGGACTGGATGAAGTCGGCAACCTCGGAGATCGGGGTACCGGCCGTGAACACGCCTGCGACGCCGAGCTCACACAGCGCCTCCCGGTCCTGGTCGGGGATCAAACCGCCGACCAGTACGGGGATGTCTTCGGCTCCCTGCTCCCGGAGGAGGTCGAGGACGCGGCCCGTGAGGCTCATGTGCGCGCCCGACAGGATGGAGAGGCCGACCGCGTCGACGTCCTCCTGGATGGCCTCGCGAGCGATCTGCTCCGGCGACTGCCGGAGGCCCGTGTAGATCACCTCGAAGCCCGCATCGCGCAGGCCGTAGGCGATGACGCGTGCCCCGCGGTCGTGTCCGTCGAGCCCGGGCTTGGCGACGAGGACGCGCAGCTTTCGGTCAGGGGTCATGGCGTTCTCCTTGAGGCTGGAATCGAGCTCCTCGGGTCAGGCGCGACCAGGCGTTCCGCAGGCGAGGCGCAGCACGTCTGCGAGGGCCCCCGGCTCATCGATGCCGTGCACGGCCGCGGCGAGGGCGTCGGCGCGCTCGTTGCCGAGGCGCGCTGTCGCAAGGGTCCGGAACTTGTCGACGATGCGGCGGCCCTGGTCCGCGAGGTCCTTGGCCGGGGTCCCGGCATCGACGAGCTCCTGCACCGAGCCGCCAGGAGTCAGGACGGTGAGCCGCGCCTGGGTCGGCGTGACCTCCGTCGTCGACGAGACGGTGATCCGATCGCGCAGGGCGACGACCTCGGGCTCGGCCATCGTCGCGTCGCGGAAGAGCGCGGGATCCCCGGTGTCGCGGTCGAGGAAGCTCAGGGCCGTGGTCGCCCGCAGGCTGAACTTCCCCTCGAGCCCGGTCGCCGGCTCCTGGATGTTGCAGACGCCCAGGAGCATCGGGTGCACCTCGACGTCCACGCGCTCGACGTCGTCGGGTGCGACGCCGTGCTGCCCGCGGAGCAGCTTCGCGGCTTCGATGGCCGCGTGTGTCAGGTAGCAGGCGGCGTGGTACTTGAACAGCGTGTCCCGGATCAGCAGGGGGTCGGGCTGCGCCTCCAGCGCAGCGGCGGATGGATCCTTGCACGCGTGGGTGGCCGCGAATCCCTGCTCGACCTCGAGGATGGCGGACTGCGCCGTGAAGCCGCCCTCGGCGAGTTGGGCCGACAGGAGCCCGGCCGACGCGGCGCGTCCGGCGTGGAAGGGCTTGGTCATGGTTCCGAAGGCGGACTTGAGCCCGGCGGCCTGCGTTCCCGCGAGGCCCATCGCGTTCAGCCAGGCGTTCTCGTCGAGGTCGAGGAGATGGGCGCAGGCTGCCGCCGCGCCGAAGGTTCCGTAGGTGGCGGTCGAGTGGAAGCCGGCGGCGTAGTGCTCCTGGCCGCAGAGCAGACCCAGGCGACACTCCATCTCGATGCCGGCGACGAGGGCGTCGAGGACCGACCGACCGTCGGCGTCCCGGCTCTCGGCCAGCGCAAGCAGCGCGGGGATTACGGGTACGGAAGGGTGTCCCATCGCCGTGTGGGTGTCGTCGAAGTCGAGGGCGTGGCCCGCGGCCCCGTTGATCAAGGCGGCCGTCTGCAGCGTGGCGCGCTCGGGGCGGCCGATGAGCCCTGCCTGCGATCCTCCTTCCCCGGCGGCGACCTGGGCCACGAGGATGTCGGTCAGAGGATCGTCCGAACCGGCCAGGGCACAGCCCAGAAAGTCGAGCAGGCAGTGACGGGCGACCTCCCGCGCCTCGTCCGGGATCTCCTCGTAGCGGATGCCTCGCACCCGGTTGACGAGCGCTCGCGTGGCGCCCGGTGCATCGTTCGACATCGCAGTCCCTCCTCTCAAGCCACGAGGTGGCGGCGCAGTGCGTCCTTCATGCTGGTCCCCACGGACTCGAGCTCGAAGCTGCCTGGGTCCGTCATCCACTGGAGCGCGACGCCGCGTACCATTCCGACCGCCAGCGCCGCCTCGGCGTCCGGGTCGAGCTCGTCGCGGATCTCTCCGTGCTCGATGCCTTGCTGGATCAGGTCGCGGACCGTCATCCGGAAGCCCCGGTTCAGCTCCGCGAAGACCTCGTTGATCTCGGAAACCGGGCCGAGGGCCTCGCCCATGAGCACGTAGATCGTTCGCACGCGGTCCTCTCGGACGAGGAGCTCGCTCAGGTACGTGTCCACCGTCGCGAGGAGTGCCTCGAGGCCCGTCTTTGTCTCGATCGCCGGTTGGATCTGGTCCGTGTAGAACCGGGAAGTGATGCGGTCCACGAGCTCGCGCAGGAGCCCTTCCTTCGAGCCGAAGTGGTGGCTCACGAGGCCGCCGGTGTAACCGGCCTCCTTGCCCACCTGGGCGAGAGTCGTCTTGGTGTAGCCCTGGAGCGCAATGAGCCGGATCGCGGCTCGGATCATTCGCCGGTTCGCGGTGGCCGATCGCTCGGCCTGGGTACGCCTCGGTCGCGCCTGGACCAACTTGCTCATGCGGCTTCCCCGTCGGTCTGGATCTTCTCGAGCAGCGGCCGCAATGCCGTGAGGAACCTCTCCGGGTCCTCGCACATCGGGAAGTGCCCCAGTCCCGCCATCGGAGCGAAGGTGGCGCCGGGAATCGCATCCGCGGCCTGCTGGGAGAGCGCGAGTGGCGTGGTGTAGTCGTACTCGCCGGTGAGCAGATGGACCGCGCAGCGCCGGGTGTCGATCGCCGCGAGCTCCTCCTGGCTCATCTGGTGGTCGATGCTGTAGTAGTAGAGGTCGCCCTTGAAGACCGGCGGTGCGCCCTGGCTGTAGACCCACTCGGTCTCCCGCCGGTAGCGCTCCGGCGCGGTCGGAGCGGTGAGCCCGTACATCAGGCTGGCCTTGAACGCGTTGGACACACGCGGGTGGTTCATGATGTCGAGATAGGCGCCGGGCGTCGCCGCCGCGGCCTCCAGCCCGATCACTGCGCGGAACTCGTCGGGATGGTTGGAAGCCAGGTCGAGGGCGAGGTGCCCCCCGATGGAGCTCCCGATGTAGACCGGGCGGTCGAGCTCGAGTGCCTTCGAGAGCACCACCGGAACCTGCATCAGGAAGTCCTTCGTGAGCCGATACTCCTCTGCCCACCAGGCCTTGCCCTCCGGCGGCAGTGACTTGCCGTGGTACGGCAGGTCGTACGCGATCACGCGGAAGCGTCGGGTCACCTCCTCACTTCCGAGCACGTGCCGCCACTGGGCGCCGTGGGCTCCGGCCGTATGCTGGCAGAGCAGCGGGATGCCGCTCCCCGCCTCTTCGAAGTAGACGCGGTGGGAGAGTCCGTCGAGCTCCAGCGTCACGTAGTGGCCGGAAACCGGCTCGAGCGGCGTCATCGGGCGCCCTCCCGCGAGGCGGAGAGCAGCTGCACGAGGCGGCGAAGCGCCGGGTAGTAGGCCGCGTAGGAGAGGTCGTCCTCCGGCAACCGAACGCCGTGCATCAGGCGGGCCGCGGCGAGATCCTGGTAGTAGGGACGCGGGACGGCCGCGAGCAGCTCGCTCCAGTCGTCCTCCGAGGCGCCCACGAACAGATCGCAGGGGGCGCCGCCTTCACAGGGCCCCACATCGACCAGACTTCCGTCCTCGAAGCGGAGACGGTGGGAGACATCGCCCATGTCGAGCC
>CALDCK010000257.1 GCA_937937315.1 uncultured bacterium | reverse complement strand
ACCGCGGTGCAGTGCATCCCGCACGTCGGCGAGAGCGCCGGCCACCTCTACGTCTTCCAGCGCACGCCATCCTCGGTCGACGTGCGGGCGAACCGCCCGACCGACCCGGAGTGGGCCAGCGGCCTCGAGTCGGGCTGGCACCAGCGCCGCATGGACAACTTCCAGATCCTCACCGCCGGCGGCTACCAGGAGGAAGACCTGGTGAACGACGGATGGACCGACATCATCCGCAAGCTGCTGTCCATGATGCTGTCGGACGAGAACCCGGATCTGTCTCCCGAAGCCCTGGCCCGGAGCATGGAGACCGCGGACTTCCTGAAGATGGAGCAGATCCGGGCGCGCGTGGAGTCCATCGTCGAAGACCCGGCCACCGCGGAGGCGCTGAAGCCCTACTACCGCCAGTTCTGCAAGCGCCCGTGCTTCCACGACGGGTATCTCCAGACCTTCAATCGCGAGAACGTCACCCTCGTCGACACCCGCGGCGCGGGCGTGGAGCGGGTGACCGAGAAGGGGGTGGTCGTCGGCGGCGAAGAGTACGCCCTCGACTGCCTGATCTACGCCACGGGCTTCGAGGTCGGAACGGACTACGCGCGCCGCGCCGGGTACGAGGTCCTGGGGCGCGACGGATCGACGCTCAGCCAGCGCTGGAGCGAGGGCGTCCGCACGCTCCACGGCATTCACATCCACGGTCTGCCCAACTGCTTCATGATGAGCATCGCCCAGTCCGGCTTCACGGTGAACTTCCCCCACATGATCAACGAGCAGGCAAAGCACATCGCCCACATCGTCGCCCGCGCCCTCGGCGAAGACATCCGGTCGATCGAGGCCTCGCCCGAGGCCGAGGCCGAGTGGGTCGAGGCCGTCATCCGCTTCGGCGACCGTACCACCGAGTTCGCCGAGCACTGCACGCCGGGCTATTACAACAACGAAGGACAGCTCGCCGCCGCAAGCCGCCAGAGCGGCTTCTACTTCGGCGAACCGACCGAATTCTCGGAAATCCTCGAAGCGTGGCGGGCGGAGGGCGGCATGAAGGGTCTGCTTCGACGTCCGGAGAAAGCCCCGAAGGACTGAATCCAGGACCCGGCGACGTCGGCTCCCCGAACGTGGAGACATCATGCCCCAGAGCCACTTCGACCCCTCCCGCTACAAGTGGAGGGAGGTCAAGGGAGAGCCCGACCTCTCCTACAAGGTCCGCCACGACTACACGATCCTCGGCCACGACCTCGCAGCCGGCACCCTCGACATGGTGGTGCGCTGGACCGGTGATGGCGGCCACTGCCCCATCCACCGCCACGTGGCGACCACGTCGGTGCTCGTGCTCGAGGGTGAGCAGCATCTGTGGGACCTCCACCCGGACGGGTCCCGCGGCGAGGGCAGGGTCCGGCGCGCCGGCGACTACGCACTGACGGCGGGCGAGGCCCTCCCCCATCTCGAGCGCGGAGGCGCAGAGGGCGGGATCGTCTTCTTCGGCAACCACTCGAGCGACGGACGTCTCTACGAGCTCCTCGATGAGGACCTGAACCTCGTCGTGGACGTCACGATGGAAGTGCTGATCGCCGACTGGACAGCGAACACCTGAGGTTTCCATGGAGCTCGATTTCACGACGGAGCAGCGGAAGTTCCGCGACGACCTGCGCAGCTACTTCGCCGACATGATGACCGAGGCACTCACCCACGAGTTGTCGTCGGGCGGCGAGGGAGGCGGCCCGGAGTTTCGCGAGGCCATGAAGAAGATGGGCCGGGACGGCCTGCTCGGCCTCAGCTGGCCGAAACGCTACGGAGGGCAGGAGCGCTCACCGATCGAGCAATTCATCTTCGTCGACGAGATCCAGGCCGCGGGCTTCCCCCTCCCCTTCCTCACGCTGAACACCGTCGGCCCCACCCTGCGCGAGTACGGCACCGAGGACCAGAACCAGTACTTCTGCTCCCGGATCCTCGCCGGAGAGATCTTCTTCGCCATCGGCTACTCCGAGCCCGGCGCCGGCACCGACCTGGCCGGCCTGCAGACGAGCGCGCGACGCGACGGCGACGAGTGGGTGATCAACGGCCAGAAGATGTGGACGAGCCTCGCCCAGTACGCCGACTACGTCTGGCTCGCAGCCCGCACGGACCCGAAGGCGAAGAAGCATCGCGGTCTATCGGTGTTCCTCGTGCCGACCGACGCGAAGGGCTACTCGCGTCAGACGATCCGGACGGTCGGGGGCGTCACCACGAACGCGACTTTCTACGACGACGTCCGCGTCCCCGCGGAGAACCTGATCGGAGGGGAGAACAACGGCTGGCGGCTCATCACCGGGCAGCTCAACCACGAGCGGATCTCGCTCATGACCGTGGGAAGGATGCGACGGAGCCTGCGGGAGGTCGCCGAGTGGGCGGCCGCGACCCGTATGGACGGCGAGCGGGTCATCGACAAGCCCTGGGTGCAGCAGAACCTGGCGCGGGTCTACGCGAAGATCGAGGTGCTTCGCCTGATGAACTGGAAGCAGGCCTGGGCCGCCCAGAAGGGCCAGCCTCAGATGGCCGACTCCTCCGCGATCAAGGTCTACGGCAGCGAGCTGATGATGGAGGCCTACCGCGCCCTGATCGAGGTGCTGAGCGCCGCCGGAATCCTCGGCAAGGACAGCCCCGGCGCGGTGCTCCAGGGGAAGATCGAGTCTTCGTATCGCAACGGCCTGATCCTCACCTTCGGCGGCGGCACGAACGAGATTCAGCGCGACATCATCGCCATGGCGGGCATGGGAATGCCCCACTACAAGGATTGAACGTGGATTTCGACTTCCGAGAAGAAGAGCAGGCGGTAGCAGACCTCGCGCGGAAGATCCTCGAGGATCAAGCGACCAACGAGCGGCTGAAGGAGCTCGAGGCGAGCGGAGCCCTCCGGGACGAAGTCCTCTGGCAGGCCCTGGCCTCGGCCAACCTCCTGGGCACGGCCGTTCCCGAGCCCTTCGGAGGCTCGGACCTCGGCTTCATGGCGCTCTGCGCGCTCCTCCGAGAGGTGGGCCGTACCGTGGCGCCGGTGCCCGTCTTCCCCGCACTCGTGCTCGGCGGCCTGCCCCTCGCCCGCTACGGCAGCGACGCCCAGAAGGAGGCGTGGCTCCCGGGCATCGCGCGCGGCGAGCGGATCGTGACGGCAGCCCTCGTCGAGTACGCCTCGAGCGATCCCCTGGCGCCGGCCACGCGCGCCGAGGCGGAGGGCGACGGTTTCCGCCTCACGGGCACGAAGGCCCAGGTACCCTGCGGCGAGCAGGCCTCCCACATCCTCGTGCCGGCGCGCGCCGAGGACGGGGCGATCGCGCTCTTCTACGTCGAGCCCGGAGACGAAGGCGTGACCCTCTCCCCACAGACCACCTCCGACGGCCGCCCCCACGCCCAGCTCGAGCTGGCCGGGGCTCGCGTCGAGTCGTCCGCACGGCTGGGCGCGGCCTCCGACGGCGGCACGATCCTCGGCTGGCTGGTCGAGCACGCCATCGCGGCTCGCTGCGTGATGCAGCTCGGCGTGACCGAGCGCGCCCTCGAGATGACGGCGGCCTACACCCGCGAGCGCGTGCAGTTCGACCGGCCGATCGGAAGCTTCCAGGCCGTCCACCAGCGCGCCGCCGATGCCTACATCGACGTCGAAGCCGTCCGCCAGAGCGCTCTCGAGGCCGCGTGGCGCCTCTCCGAGGGCCTGCCCGCCACGCAGCATGTCGGCGTCGCGAAGTTCTGGGCGGCCGAGGGCGGGCAGTCGGCGGCCTTTGCCTGCCAGCACCTCCACGGCGGGATCGGCATCGACACGGACTACCCGCTGCACCGCTACTTCACCTGGGCGATCCAGATCGAGCACGAGCTCGGCTCGGCGAAGCATCAGCTCGAGTGGCTGGGGCGATCGATCGCAGCCCACGGAATCCCGGAGGCCTGACGCCCATGAGCGGACGCAAGGCGCACATCGTGGGAGTGGGGGAGACCCGGTACACCCGCTGGGGGAAGATCGGCGACGTGACCGAACACGCCCTGGCCTGTCAGGCGATCCAGCGCGCCGTCGAAGACGCCGGGCTCTCCATGGACGACGTCGACGGCCTGGCCTCCTTTGCCGAGGATCGCAACGAAGCGGTCTTCCTCGCGGCGGAGCTGGGTCTTCCCGCGCTGCGCTTCGCGAACATGGTCTGGATGCCGGGTGGAGGCGGCGGCTGCGCGGCCGTCTCGAACGCCACGATGGCCGTCGAGACGGGTCAGGCCGAGGTCGTGGTGGTCTACCGCTCTCTCTGCCAGGGGCAGTTCTTCCGCTTCGGCACCGGCGGGATGGATGCGACGGTTCCCGCCGATCCGGCACCGCCGACGGTGCGCCAGGCCGACTCGATGATGCTTGCGTCCCTGGGCATGGCCATGCCCTACGGCCTGCTGATGGCCGCCGCGGCCTACGCCCTCCCGACACGTCGTCACATGCACCTCTACGGCACGACCAGCGAGCAGCTGGGACTGCTCGCGGTGACGTTCCGAGAGCACGCGAGCCGCAATCCGCGGGCCGTCATGGGCGGACGCCCGATGACCCTCGAAGACCACCAGGCCTCGCCCATGATCGCGGACCCCCATCGCCTCTTCGACTGCTGTCTCGAGAGCGACGGGGCCTGCGCGGTGGTCGTAACCACCGCCGAGCGCGCCCGCGACCTGGACAAGCCCGGCGTGGAAGTCCTGGCCAGCGAGCAGGGAGCGCCGAAGGGCTACGCCTTCGGGCCCTTCACCAACGCCAACATCCCCGACGCCCTCTACGCGACCGGCGGCTGCGAGGAGATGGCGGATCGCCTCTGGGCGAAGGCGGGCCTCGGCCCCGGCGACGTGGACGTGGCACAGATCTACGATCACTTCACCGGCTGCGTCCTGATGCAGATCGAAGACTACGGGTTCTGTAAGCGGGGAGAAGGGGGACCGTTCATCGAGAGCGGCGCCCTTGCCTGGAAGGGCGGGAGCCTTCCCACGAACACCCACGGCGGAAGCCTCTCCGAGGCCTACATCCACGGCCTGAACCACGTGGTCGAGGGCGTCCGATCGCTGCGGGGCGAGTCCACGAGCCCGGTCGAGAACGCGGAGGTCTGCCTGGTCACGAGCGGCGCCTGCGTTCCGTCGAGCGCGGTCCTGCTGGGGCGACGATGAGCGAGCGGTTCTTTCCCGACAGCATGCCCGCGCCCCTGGCGAGCGCCACGACCCTGCCCTGGTGGGAGGCCGCCGCGGAGCACCGCCTCGTCGTCCAGCGTTGCACGTCCTGCGAGCACACGCGTCACCCCCCGGCACCGATCTGTCCCGAGTGTCGGTCCGGGGAGTCCGACTGGAAGGAGGTGTCTGGCCGTGGCGAGGTCTACACCTTCACCATCGTGCACCGCCCCATCGCAGCCGGCCAGGAGCTTCCCTATCTGGTCGCGGTGATCGCGCTCGAGGGCTCCGGCGGACTGCGGATCATCTCGAATCTCGTGGGTGTGGATCCCGGCGAGGTCGCGATCGGATTGCCGGTCGAGGTGGTCTGGGAGGAAATGAGCGCCGACCTTGCGATACCGCGTTTTCGACCCGTCTCCGAGGAGGAGCCCCGATGAAGTGCACGGACTGGTTCATCGATGCCGATACCCACATCACCGAGCCGGGCGACGTCTGGACGTCGCGCCTGCCAAAGAGGCTCGCCGACAAGGCGCCGCGCATGGTGCGCACCGACGACGACGTCGACGTCTGGCAGTTCGGGCGGATCGAGCGGAAGATCCCGGTAGGAGCCACCGCGGTGGCGGGCTGGCCGGAGCCCTTCCCGTCGATCCCGAAGAACCTGGACCAGTGCCCCCCGGCCTCCTACGACGCCAAGGCCCGGCTCACCTACATGGACGAGATCGGCGCCTGGGCCATGGCCCTCTATCCCAACATCGGGGGCTTCGGCAGCGAGACCTTCCTCGGCCTCGACGACCCCGAGCTCATGCTCGCCTGCGTGCGGGCCTACAACGACTGGCTGATCGAGTGGATCTCTCCCGATCCCCGGCGCTTCATTCCGGTGATGGCGACGCCCTTCTGGGACGTGGAGGCGGCCGTGACGGAGATCCACCGGTGCCGGGAGCTCGGGCACAAGGCCATTCTCTTTACCAGCGCCCCCCAGGACTTCGGCATGCCCTTCATCGGCGACGCCCACTGGAATCCCATCTGGCAAACCGCCCAGGAGGTGGACCTCCCCATCAGCCTGCACATCGGCAGCGGCGACTTCCAGGACCAGCTGATGAACCCGGCGCGCTTCGGCGCCCACGGGATCGGACCCACGACGGTGTCCGGGTCCATGTCCATCCTCCTCGCCAACGCGATCCAGCTGATGGATGTGACGATGTCGGGCATCCTCCCGCGAAACCCGGGGCTGCGCGTCGTTTCCGTCGAGAGCGGCATCGGTTGGATGCCCTTCGTGAAGGAAGCCCTCGACCACGGCTTCGAGTACGCAAACGTCCGGACCGAGAGGCCCGAGTTCACGAAGCGGCCCAGCGAGTACCTGCGAGAGCAGGTCTGGGCCTGCACCTTCTTCGAGGAGTTTCCCGCCAAGAACTTTCTGGACGAGATCGGCACCGATCGCGTGCTCTTCGAGACCGACTACCCCCACCCGATCTGCCTCCACGGGGACGCGGTGCGCGAGAAGATCGACGCGGCCTTCGGACACCTCTCCCCCGAGGTGCGCCACCGGGTGCTGTACGCGAACGCCGCCGAGCTCTACGACGTCTGCGATCCGGACCGCCCCTGGAAGGGCGGATCTACGGAGTGACCCGATGAGCGACCTTCCGGGCGTGCCCGAGCCGAACGTCATGGTCGAGCCCGGCGAGCTGCACATGGAGGTGATGGACCTCGGGACGCGCCGGGTCTGGCAGTCCTTGCACCCGGTGGGTCGCGACGAGTACGAGGCGATGCACTTCGAGCCGCCGCTCGTGAAGGTCGGCCTCGGTCGCGCAGCGATGGACGCCCACGGCTTTCGCCGCTCGCCCGACGCCGACGAGGACGGACCGATGGAACGCCGAGCGCTCCAGGGGCGGGATTTCGTCTTCTGCGCGATGCCCGAAGGCGCCGGAATGGCGCCGGCCATGGAGCCCGGAGGGCCGCAGCAGTTGATGGTGAACAAGCACCACTCGCTGCTCTATCGCGCCGGGCGCAGCCTCGACTTCCTGCGCCTTCCGGAGGGACAGGAGCTCGTCCACGTGATTGCCGCCGAGGAAGGCGCGCCGCCACCGAAGCTGCCCGAAGGCTGGCAGCGCGAGAGCGTCGCACTCGCGCAGGACCTGTTGGTCGAGCTGCCGTGCCCCACCACCGTCTACTTCTTTCCGAACGGCGACAGCTACC
>CALDCK010000256.1 GCA_937937315.1 uncultured bacterium | reverse complement strand
CAGCGAGTAGCTGTGGATCAGCTCCACCGCCGCCGCCATGGGGAGCGCCACCTCGGGCCGGGCCCCCACTGCCTCGGCGCCCGCCATGGCCAGCGCCGGTCGCAGCCGCTTGCCGCCCGGGAGCAGCAGGTGGGCCATTGCCGCGGTCAGGCGCGGGGGAGCCGCGTCCGAGGGCGCCAACAGCTCGGCGAGAGCCCGCTCGACGGGCGGGAGCCGCTCCGAAAGCCAGCCGCTGGTGTCCACCTAGCAGGCCTCGTCGTCGAGGGGGCGCTCCACGAGGCGACCTCCCTCGCGGGTCAGGACCTCGATGCGCCGCTCGGCGTGCTCGAGCTGCTCGGCGCAGCGGCGGGTCAGCGCGACACCGTCCTCGAAGATCGCGAGGGCCTGCTCGAGGGGCAGGTCACCGTCCTCGAGTCGGTCGACGAGACCCTCCAGCCGGTCCAGGGCGGCTTCGAAGCCGAGCTCCTCGGCGGCGGACCCGGTCTCACCCGCTTCGGCCGTCTCGGCCTTCTCGCCCTTCTTCCCTCGCGGCGTCGATTCGCGCCTGGCCATCGCCCGCGACCTTACCGACCCGCCGCGGGTGCGTCAAACCAGGAACGCGTCCAACCAATTGATTTCAAAAGTTTTTTACTCCGTGCGAGGGCGAACGCTCCGCACCTCGGCCCGAATCTCCGCGCGATCCACCCGGATCGACAGCTCGTCTCCCCCCTGAACGTCGCCCGCCTCCCGGACGATCGCGCCATCGACGGATCGGCGAACGATTCCGTAGCCCCGCCCCAGCACCGCCAGGGGCGAGAGCGAGCCCAGGCGGGCGCCGGCCTCGCCGAGTCGGTGGCGTGCGCTCCCGACCCGCGCGCGCACCGACGCCCCGAGAGCCCGGGACGCCGCCGACAGGCGCTCCCTCTGCAGGGAGAGGCGCGCCGCCGGTGAGTGGGCCCGCAGCGCCGACTCGGCCCCGGTCAGGCGCGCCGCCTCGAAGTCGAGACGTGTCCGCAGGGCGCGGCCGAGTCGCTGCCAGCGCGCGCGAAGGTCTCCGGCCAGGGCGCCCCGGTCCGGGACCGCGAGCTCTGCCGCAGCCGACGGCGTCGGCGCGCGGAGGTCCGCCACCAGATCCGCGATCGTTACGTCGACCTCGTGCCCCACCCCGGCGACCACCGGAACGGGCGAACGCGCGATCGCGCGGGCCACCTCCTCGGTGTTGAAGGGCTGGAGGTCCTCGAGAGAGCCGCCCCCGCGCACGAGCAGGACCAGGGATACGCCCTCTCGGCCGGTCAGCGTATCGAGGGCGGCGGCCACCTCCTGCTCGGCGCCGTGGCCCTGCACGCGAGTCGGTGCGACGAGGATGGGGATGCCGGGCCAGCGGCGGCCCGTCACTTCGAGCACGTCCCGCAGCGCCGCACCGGTCGGCGACGTCACGACTCCGATGCGCTCGGGGTGGGTCGGCAGGGGACGCTTGCGGGCCGCGGCGAAGAGCCCCTCCGACTCCAGACGCCGACGCAGCTGCTCGAAGGCGACCTGGAGCGCGCCGACGCCGCGGGGCTCGAGCCGTCGGACCACGAGCTGGAGATCGCCCCGGGGCTCGAAGACCGTCAGGTCTCCGTACACCAGGACCTCGAGCCCCTCCTCGGGCTCGAACACGAGCCGCCGCGCCGTACCGCGAAAGAGCGCGGCGCGAAGCTGGCCGCGATCGTCCGCCAGGGTGAAGTAGATATGACCCGAGCTGGGGCGTCCGAGATTGCGGACCTCGCCCACGACCCAGACCCGCCCGACCCGGCTCTCGAGCAGCTGCTTCACGCCAGCGACGACTTCACCGACGCCGTACACCCGGGGTTCCGCCGAGGCCTCCGCCATCGCCGAACCGTACCAGTCCCGGGCGGGCCGAGCGTGGCCCCCCTGGGAGGCGCCTCCAGGCGCCCCCGGAGCTACTCGACCGTAGGCGCCTCGGCAGGCTCGGCGGCGCGCGCCTGCATCGACGGTTGGCCGTCGGGTCCGCGCAGGCGCTCGAAGTAGGTCCAGCTCTTGAGGACCTCGACCGCCCGGGCGAGCTGCACGTCTTCGCCCTCCGCAGCCGCTTCGAGCTCGGTCGGCGTCTCTTCCTCCTCGGCGGGCTCCTCGCCCGATGCGGGCGCGTCGGGCTCGGCGTCGTCGTGGGTGAAGTGGCCCTCGAGATCGCGCTCACGCAGCCTGCGCCGGTCTGCGGCGGATTCGGTTCGCGCCACGCGCTGGGGCGCGACGGCGATGTCCGGATCGATCCCGACCTCCTGGATGGAGCGTCCACCGGGCGTGTAGTAGAGCGCCGTCGTCAGTCGCAGACCCGACCCGCCTTCCAGCGGATACACCGTCTGCACGGAGCCCTTGCCAAAGGTGCGCGCGCCGATCACGAGGGCGCGGTTCTGGTCCTGCAGGGCCCCGGCCACGATCTCGGAGGCACTCGCCGAGCCCTCGTTCACGAGAACCGCCATCGGGTACCCGGGCTCCGTATCGCCGGCGTCGGCTCGGAACTCCTGGCGCTGGGCCTCGACCCGGCCCTTGGTGTAGACGACGAGGCCGTCCGAGAGCCAGAGGTCGGAGACGCGCACGGCCTGATCCAGCAGCCCGCCGGGATTGTCGCGCAGGTCGAGCACGAGGCCGTCGAAGGACTCGCTCTCCTCGTGGAGCTCGTCGAGGACCTTCATCAGGTCGCGGGTCGTCCGCTCCTGGAAGGTCCGGACCCGGACGTAGGCGTAGCCCGGCTCGATCATACGGCCGCTGACGGAGGCGATCTTCACGACGTCCCGCACGATCTTCACCGGCTTCGGGCCGTCGAAGTCGTCTCGGTAGATCTCGATCGTGATCTCCGTGCCCTTGCGCCCGCGCATCAGCTGTACGGCCTCGAAGAGCGTCATGTTCTTCGTGCTGTGGCAGGGATCCGTCCAGTCTTCCGGCTTCTCGGTCGGACAGATCGCCACGATCTGGTCTCGGGCGCGAACACCCGCCCGATCGGCGGGGGTGCCCTCGATGGGTGAGACCACCTCGATGAAGCCGTCGCGCCGCTTCGTGATCTCGATGCCGAGACCGTGGAACTCGCCCCGCGTGTCCACCTGCATCTCGCTGTAGGCGTCGACGTCCAGGAAGCTCGAGTGGGGATCGAGCTCCTGGAGCATCCCGCGGACCGCGCCCCGGACCAGCGTGCGCTCGTCCACGTCGTCGACGTAGTTGCGGCGGACGAGGTTGAGGACGTTGGTGAAGAGGCTCAGATCCTCGTAGCGCGTCGCCGCCAGGCTCGTGACGCTGCCGGAGATCCCGAGCACCGCGGCGGCGGCGACGACTCCGGCGAGGAAGGTGAGAAGGAACCGGATCCGCTGGCGGCGCATGGGTCAGGTGATCTCCGGGAGCCCCACTCCGAAGTCCGGGACGGAGGCCCGTCGCGGTGAATCGGGTGGGACAGGGCTGGCGGACTGGACTGGCGAACCTTGGACTGGCAGGCCCTGAAGAGACCGTGCCTGGCGAAACATTCGAAACGATGAATTCGGAGCGATCGATGCGGTCAGAACCCTCGAACCGCTTCAGAGGCGCTCCTGAAGGCGCCTTCGGACGATCCGGATCGCTCCTTGAAGCGGAACCCACGATTCTACCGCGAGCGGGCCGCGGAGAGCCACTCGCGCGGATCGAGGGCGACGCTGCCCCGACGCACCTCGAAGTAGAGCTGAGCGCCGCGGAGCGAGCCGCTCTCGCCCGAATGGCCGATCGCCGCCCCGGCCTCCACCCAGTCACCCACCGCCACCGCGATCTCGGACAGGTGGGCGGAGACCGTGAAGTACTGCTCCCCGTGATCGAGGATCACGGTCTCCCCGTAGCCCCGGAAGCGCCCGGCGTAGCGCACGCTGCCGGCGGCGACGGCACGCACCGGCGTCCCGCTGGGAACCGCGTACTCGACCCCCTTGCGGAAGGTCTCGGTGCGAAAATCCGGATCGACCTGGCGCCCGAAGCCGCGAGCCACCCGGCCCTCGACTGGTGCCGTGAGCCCACCGCGGAGCGAAGCGAAGGGTCGCGAGGGCGCCCGCCCCGGTGCGACGACGGCATCGTCGGGCATCGCCGTCAACGCCGTCTCGAGTGCACGCGACGCCGTCTCCAGCTCGGCGAGGGCCGAGCGCTCGTGGGTCCGACTGCGCCGCATCTGGGCTGCCAGGGCGCCCTTGCGATCGCGTTCCGCCCGCAGCTGCTGCGAGCGCTCGTCGAGGGTCGCCTGGGCGACGCTGCGCTCCTCGGCAGCCCGTGCCGCCGTCTCTCGCGCTGCCGTCAGGGCCGTCTCGGCCTCGCGGTGACGAGTCAGGAGAGCGGCATCGTGCGTGAGCAGACGGCGGAGCACCTGCACCCGGGACAGGAACTCCCGCAGGTCTCCCGCGGAGAACAGGAGCGGCACGGCGCCGAGCTCGCCGGCCCGGTAGAGGGCCACGGCGCGCTTCGACATCGCGCGCTCGAGGAGGGCCACCCGCTCGGCGGAGCCGCGCGCGAGGGCCTCGGCCTCTTCGAGAGCCGCGTGCGCCTCCTTGGCGCGCACGCGTGCGCGGCGCAGATCCCGCTCGAGGAGGGCGGCGCTGCGGTCGATCGCGTCGAGGGCATCGAGCAGCCCGCGCTCTTCGCGCTCGAAGCGCGTGACGCGATCGCGACTCTCTTCGATGGCCGCACGCAGTCGTTCCAGGTCCGCGACCTTCGAGCCCTGACCGCCGGCCGGCAACGCCGACCCGACCGCGAGGGCGAGCACGGCGAAGGCGAGCCGGCGCCTCAAGGGCGCGACTCGCTGGCCAGGGCCGCCGCGGCGCCGAACAGCCCGAGGCCCGAGCCGGCGGCGAGCAGCAGCGCCGCCTCACTCGCGGTGAAGAAGCGAGGCGCCACCCCGCCGAGCACCAGCTCCAGACCGAACTCGAACCCGGGAAGGACGAGGCGGAAGACCGCATACAGGAGCAGCAGCGCCAGAACGCCGCCGGCGGCGCCCTGGATCAGACCCTCGAGCAGAAACGGGGTCCCCACGTAGGCACGACTCGCACCGACCAGCGCCAGGATCTCGAGCTCGTCGCGCCGCGACAGCACCGCCAGGCGGATCGTATTCGCAACGATCAGCAGCGTCGCCAGCGCCAGGATCACCGCCAGTCCCCAGCCGATGCCACGCACCAGGGCGATCGCGCGCAGATATCCCTCCACCCAGTCCTGGCCCGAGGTCAGATCCGAGATGCCGGGCAGGCCGTCGAGGGACCCGCTCACCCGAGCCAGGCCCGAGGCCGAGCGGTACCCGTCGGCGAGACCGATCTCCAGGGAGGCCGGGAGCGGGTTCTCCGACAGCCCCTCGAGCAGCGCGGCGCCACGACCCACCCCCCCGCGGAAGCGCGCAAGGGCCTCATCCTTCGAGACGATTCGCACCGACGCCACCCCTTCGACGGTGGCGGCCTTCGAGGCCAGCTCGCGCTGGGCCTCGGGGGCAAGGCCCTCCTCGAGAAAGGCGGTCACATGCAGGGCGTCGCCGACGTCGTCGAGCATGCGCTCCATGTTGGCGACGAGCAGCGCGAAGGCGCCCAGGAGTACCAGGGTCACGCCGATGGTCGCGATGGCGATTCCACTCGTCAGCGGACTCGCGGTGATTCCCCGCAGCGCGGCCCGCAGGAACGAGGCCAGCTGGGCCGCAGCCCGACTCACGGGGTGGCGCCGTGGGCGGGAGCGTCCTCGACGACCCGCCCTCCCTCGAGCCGGACGCAGCGCTTCGCGTAGCGGTTCACGATGCCGTAGTCGTGGGTCGCGACGATCACCGTCGTGCCGCGGGTAGAGGTCTGGGCGATGAGATCCATGATCTCGACGGTGAGCTCCGGATCGAGGTTGCCGGTGGGCTCGTCGGCCAGGAGGATTTCCGGCTCGTTGACGAGGGCCCGCGCAATGGCCACCCGCTGCTGCTCCCCACCCGAGAGGGAGAGGGGGTGGTGGAAGCGGCGGTGCTGCAGACCGAGCTGCTTCAGGATCGCGAAGACCTTCGCCCGGTTGTCGCGGCGCGGGGCCCCGACGACCTCGAGGGCGAGGGCGACGTTCTCCTCCACTGTGCGACGCGGCAGCAGCTTGAAGTCCTGGAACACGACACCGATGCGTCGGCGCAGCGGAGGCGTCGCCGCCGGCCCCAGGCGCGGCGCGTTGCGACCGAGTACGACGATCTGGCCTTCGCTGGGTCGCTCCGCCGCGAAGATCAGCTTGAGCAGGCTCGTCTTGCCCGCGCCGCTCGGTCCGGTGAGGAAGACGAACTCGCCGCGCCCGAACTCGAGGCTCACGTCACGCAGCGCGTAGTGCCCCGCCGTGTACGACTTCGAGACGTGATAGAGCTGCACTGCGGCCTTCCGGCCGCCGCCCGCGTATTCGCGGGGCCGGCGGCGGCCCAGGAATCGGCTCGGCCCGAGCTTCACCCGCTCGTGCGCGACTTCTGCGCCGATTTCCCGGCGCGATCGGCCGCGCGATCGCGTGCCTTCTCGGCGAGGTACTCGAGAATGACCTCGTCGAGCGGCTTCTGCGAAACGATCCCCTCACCGAAGGTGCGAGCCTCACCGCTCCCGGGGGTCGCGGGGGACCGGGGCGGCGGCGGAGCTGCCGCCGGAGGTCCCGGCACCGGCGTCGACATCTCGAGTGCGTCGGTGGACGCACCGCCGGTGCCGAGGCGCTCGTCGATCGTCGTGTCGAAGGCGCCCGCCTTGAGTTGCGCCAGGATCGACCGGTGCTGCTCTTCGATGAGGCCCCGGACGACGCTCTCGACGTCTTCGGCGTCGACGCGATCCGCGTAGTCGGTCTTCACCGACGCGAGGATCGTCCCGTGATGGTAGAGGTGGCTGATGATGTGGGGATTCGCGCGGCCGCTGTCTTCCGTCTGGACGTGGAAGATGATCCCGCGATGGCGGACGTTCGTGTTCGCCCCGGTGATCATGGTGTCCCGTCCCCCAGCGCTCCCGCGTGCGAGTCTTCCCCGCCGCGCGGCAGTTGTCGACTGCCGTGTCCACAGCGCCCTGGAATCGACAGAGCGCACCGAACCCTCATCGAAGCCCCATCGGCGCTCTTCCCGGACGACCTGAGGGAGCCCAGTCGGGTCCCAGCTCCGGCATCGACCGGGCACTGGTCGCGTCCCCGCGGGGACCAGTGCCTGGCCGACCGGAACCGGGGGCGACGCGCACGGCCACGAAGGCCTTCGTCAGCCCGAGGAAGCGCTCCCGACGGATCTCACAGTCGGGAAAGAGGCGCTGCATCTCGCGAAAGCTGAGCAGACGGGTGCGCTCGACGAAGCTCCGGGCGACTTCGGGCGCCGGGCGCGAGAGCCAGCCCCAGACCGTGAAGTTCCGCACCAGCGGCGCCTGGAGCCGGCGCGGCAGGTAGTGGATGAGGGGCGTCAGGAGATGCACCTCGACGGGGAAGCTCCGCGCCGGGGTCTGGATCCACAGGCTCCGGGCCGCCTGCCGGACCTGCTCGGCGAAGCGGCGTTGGTCCTCGAAGGAGCCCACGTGCTCGATCACCGAGTTCGAGAAGGCGATGTCGAAGGCACCCGGCCGGACCGGCAGCGCGGTTCCCGAGCCGATCACGCTGGCGAAGCGTTCCGGCTCGGCCGGGGGGTGCCTCGGCAGCAACAGGTTGACCAGGGTGATCCGGGCGCGAATGCCGGCGAGCTCCCAGTTGAAGGCGCTGCCCCCGACGTCGAGGATGCACGTATCGCGCCCGGGCGCGAACTGCGCCGCGAATCGCTGCATGCGTCGGATGCGGAATCCGCGCATCAGCGCGCCGTAGAAGCGATGGATGTCCATGGATCGCGAGCAGTCTATCGGCGCTCACGGTCGCCAGCCGAAGTGGGGCCCCGGCGACACGCGCCGAGGCCCCGTGCTGGCGGGGCTCACAGAGGGGGATGGGGACCCCCACCGGAGATCGGGCGCCTGCGGCGCCGGCCCGCGTGCCCGAGGCCGATCAGACCGACGCCGAGGAGCATTGCAGTCGAGGGCTCCGGCACGGCCAGGGCGACGTCGCCCGGCGTCGGTACGCCGACGACGAAGTCGACCGCGTTGTCGTTCGTATCCACGTCGGCGAAGAGCCGCGCGAGGCTCGAGCCCGCCGGGCCGTCTTCAGCTGCGTCGCCTTCTCCCGCGAATACGTCGTCGGGACCGAACACCCCGTAGCCCACGGCATCGAGAACGCTCGCATCGGCCGCCAGCAGGCGGATCGAGTCGGGGCCGTTCTGGAAGTCGAAGTCGAGGATCAGGTCCGCGCCGACGACCGACGTCGATCCACCGGAGGCGCTGTCGGCCAGGAGGAAGACCCCGTCCCCGGGAATCGTGCCGGTGAGGGTGAGGTTGTGGGTGGCCGCGCCGTTGGAGCCGTTCACCCCCTCGATCACGAAACCGTCGAGGACCGTCCCCGGCGCACCGTAGATCTCCACGAAGGACTGGCCGTCGTCCGAGCCGACGGCGTCGTAGAAGACCTCCGAGATCAGCGGCAGGGCCGCCGCCGTGGAAGAGAGGCCCAGCACGATTGCCAGGGCCAGGACTGCGCAAGCGCCAACTGCGTGGGGCGCGTTTCGATACATGGAATCTCCTCTGAATCGGGGCGATGGGACCGACCCTCGCTGAATGAGCAAGAGTCGTGCCGCGCGCCGAGAGAACCGAGCCCCGTGCAAGTCCGCGAAAATCGGGACCTGCGCCCCTCGCAGGAGCCCACGGACCGAAGCGTCGTGAACGGCGGAGCACGAGCGCCGCGAGACCTCCGGGTTACGGAAGTCGTCCCGCGCGCGGCCTCGGACGGCCCGCGGCCTGGGGCTTACCCACCCGCGAGCCGGACCGGGTGAGCCGCCGGGGATCACCAGAACCGGGGCGCCGCGAACGCACGGAACCCTGCAGACAGCGAAGCGTCCCCGAGGAGGGCGCCCTCTTCGATTCGGCGTGCCACCAACCTCAGGCGCGAGATGCAGAGCAGGACGCCGACATAGCCCGCAACACGAAGCCGCTTCCTAGCCCGATCGTGGCGCCATCCCCTCCGGACGGCACGTGCGCCACCCCCACTCAGTCCCGGGTCGGCGGGCCGTGGAGATGATCGCCGGGACGGATCGGGCGCGTCCGGCGCGAGAACCAGCCGCCGGTCCAGGCGTCGAGTCCGGCGCGCAGCTCGGCGGCGCGCACGGCCAGAGGCGATGACTCCGGAGCGTCGGCGCCGACCCGCGCGAGGTCGGCCAGCACGCGGCGGCGTTCGAAGTAGAGCTGCGTCACCTCGTCGAGGACGTCGTCGCGCAGCGCAATCACGGCGCGCGCCTCCCGGGAGACGTCGATCTCCTCGGGATGGAAGACCGCATCGCCGAGGTCCCAGGAGAGCGTCAGAGCGACGTCGATCTCCCGGTCCTCGTCGCGTTGGCGGTCCGAGAAGCTTCTCATCTCGCCGGACACGAAGCTCTCGTCGCGATCGCGGCGATGAGCGCGGCCGCGATCGTAGGCCCCGGTGACGTGAACCACGGGGAGCCAGCCCCGGGTCTCGGCGCCGTCGCGCAGGGCGCGCATGCGCTCGGGCTGGAGGTCCACGTAGGACAGCGCCGCCCGCTGCACCTCGCCGATGGCGGGCTCGTCGCTCACGCCCCGGGACGGTGGCGGGGCATCCGTGAGGGGAGAGGCATCCATCTGCGCCGGCACACTCACCAGCACCCGCCCGCGCGCCGCCACCCAGATCGCGCTCGCCCCGCCTTCCATGGCGAAGATTGGGCTGGTGCCCAGGGGAGACTCGGCCCGCTCCCAGGGGCCCTCGAGCCGCTCGGAAGAGAGCAGCCCCGCATCCGTTGCGAGCCATAGCCGACCGTGGGCCAGGGCGATCCGCCGGGCGCGGGAGCCCGGCGGAAGGGACGGACGCAGCGTGCGCCACAGCCCGTCGTCGCGGCGCACGGCCAGGGAATCGGGGAAGACCAGGACCGCGTCGGCACCGGGCAACCCGAAGTGAACGTCCTGGGCGGGCTCGGAACGGTGGGCCATCGGAAGGGAGCGGTGACTCACCCGCGCGTCGGCGAGATGTCCCGCCGGCGAGGCGTCCGCGATCCAGAGCTCGCCTTCGATCACCGCCCACAGGGCCAGGTCCCCGGGCCGGGCGCGCAGGGCGGCCAGGCTGGCCCCTCGCCGGGGCAAGCCCTGGACGGGACGCCAGCGCCCGGCGGGCTCCCGCACGTAGACGCCCGAGTCGGTCGCGGCGACTGCGACGCCACGTGCCCCATCGAGCCGTCGTACCGGTGTGTCGGACCCCGGGGCGATGTGCTCGCGAACAGCCTTGCCGTCGCGATCGACCCGGTAGAGCCCCTCGGCGGTTGCGACGAGCAGGATGCCGTCGTCGATGAAGGCGAGGTCCGTGACGGGACCGCGGCGCAGCACGGCCTCGGGCATACCCTCGGAGGTCGCCCAGCGCACGCCCCGCGTTCCGCCGATGGCGACGCGACCGTCCGGGGCCACGGCGAGAGCGGTGGCGGCATCGCCGGGTGCTTGATCGACGACGCGGTGAAATCGCGGCAATCGGCCCTCGGAAAGAGCGGCCACCGCGCATCCCGGCGCGAGGGCCAGGGCGAGAACCGGCGCGACGCCCGCCCTGAACGCGAAGCGGCGACTGCGCATCATCAGTGTGGGCCACATGGGCGAGCCATAGAGCAATCCGCGTGCCGGACCGGGTGACGACCCTCCACGTCGCGACGACGCAGGCTTGCGCGGCTCCCCCTCGCTGGCACCGCCGCTCTTGTGGACGGGCGGCGCCTCGCCCCGAGGACCGCCGTCCACGCGAGCCCCCCGTCCCTCGGCTCAAGGTCGGCGGCCCACGGCCTCCCGCTCGCGCTCCTGCTGCTCCGCCTTCAGCGCCTCGTCCTCCTCGCGGAAGGCGATTGCCTCGCGGGCGAGCTCTGCGTCGGGGCCCGCCGCCGCCAGAGCGCTCTGGAGCCGCGTGACGAAGTCCATCGAGCCCTCGCCGTCGCTGCGGTAGAGCGCCGGGTCGGGAGGGTCGGCGCCTCTCCTCGAGGACTGCGGACCCGGCGAGCGCCCCTTCCTTGACGACCTGGGACGCCTCCCGAAGAATCGCTCGCCATGACCCCCGGCTCGCACCGCGTCGCCCGAACCGTTCTCGTCCTGGCCGCGGCCCTCGCCTGCGCCCAGAGTGAGCCGAGCCGCACCCTCTATCAGTGGACCGACGAAGCCGGCGACGTCCGCTACACGCCCTTCCCGGACCGGATTCCCCAAACGGCCCGGGACACGGCGATTCCGCTGACGCCGGGCGCGACGGCCGAGGAGAACGCGGCATTCGCGGGGGCGCCCCTGCCGCCGCCCGAGCCCCTGGAGGCCGACCCGCTGGCCCTGCCTTCGATCGAGGCCGCCGGGACGACCGACGCCATCGAAACCGTGGAGCTGATCGAGGCGCTCGAAGCCGCCGAGGCCGTGGAGACGACCGAGACGCTCGAAGCTACCGAGGCGCTCGACGGCGTGGAGGCAACCGAGGTGCTCGAAGCCGCGGACCCGGTGGAGGCGACCGGGGTACTCGAAGCCGCCGATGACGCCGAGGCCGTGGAGACGACCGAGGCGCTCGACGGCGTGGACCCGGTGGAGGCGACCGAGGTGCTCGAAGCCGCCGATGCCGCCGAGGCGCCCGAGTTCGACGACATCGAGGAGCCGACCGAAGCGCTCGCAGCCGTGGAGGCCCTGGAGGCGGTCGAGACGATCGGGGGCGCCCCCGACTCGTACTCCCCGGAGGCCCTCGACAGACGGATCTCCCTGGTCGAGGCCCAGGTGGAGAGCGACCAGGAGGCGCTGAAGAGCCTGATCGCCAACCCGGATGTGCCGGAGCTGCGCACCTCCGCGGAGCTGCGCGAGATCTCCGAGCGTCTGCCTGCGCTCCAGGCCGAGCTCGAGACGCTGCGACGGCACCGGGAGAGCGCCGAGAGCGACGACGATGGCGCCTGAGGGCCCCGCCCGGATCGTCGCCCTGGCCGGCGGCGTCGGAGCGGCGCGCTTCCTCTCGGGCCTGGTCCGCGCCGCCCCCCCGGAACGACTCACGGTGATCGTGAACACCGGTGACGATCGGGAGTTCTACGGAGTCCACGTCTCGCCGGACGTCGACATCGTGACCTACACCCTCGCCGGCTGCGTCGATCGCACTCGGGGCTACGGCCTCGAAGGGGACACGAGCCACGTGATCGAGGCCCTGGGCGCCCTCGGCCACGAGACCTGGTTCCGCCTGGGCGACCGCGACTTCGCCCACTGCCACCACCGCAGCCTTCGGCTCGCCGCGGGCGCCGGCCTGGGGGAGATCGCCGACGAGCTGAGACGGGCTCTCGGCGTGACGTCGCGCATCCTGGTGATGTCCGAGGATCCCTGCCCCACGATCGTCGAGCTCGCCGACGGACGGCGCGTTCACTTCGAGGAGTACCTGGCCCGCGACGGCGCGCCCGACGAGGTGACGGGCGTGGATCTCTCCGCCGCCGCCACCGCACGGCCCGGCCCGGGTGTGCTCGACGCCATCGGCACAGCCGATGTGATCGTCTTCTGTCCCAGCAACCCCATCGTGTCGATCGGGCCGATCCTCGAGGTGCCGGGCCTTCGCAAGGCCCTGCGCGACGCCGCCGCGCCGGTCGTCGCGATCTCGCCGATCATCGGCGGCGCTCCTGTGAAGGGCCCCGCCGATCGCCTGCTCCGCGGGCTTGGCATCGAGGTCTCGGCCCGGGGCGTCGCAGGCCTCTACCGCGACGTCGCCTCGGGCTACGTGCTGGATCGACGCGATGCCGAGCAGACCGCGGAGATCGAGGCCCTCGGCCTGAAGGCGCGCAGCGTCGAGACCCTGATGCGCACGCCGGAGATCGCCCGGTCCCTGGCGGAGACGGTCCTCGACCTGGCGCGAGCTCTCGAATGATCGCAGCCGTCGTTCCGGTGAAGGCCCTGGCGGCGTCCAAGTCGCGGCTGGCCGGCGGCGACCGCAGCCGCATCGAGCAGCTCTCCCTCGCCATGATGGGGGACGTGCTCGAGGCGCTGCTCGGAGTGTCGCGCCTCGCCCGGGTCGTCGTGGTGACCCCGGATCTCGTCGTGGCGCGGGCGGCGGAGGCCGTTGGCGCCGAGGCCCTGCTGCGGGAGGACCCGGGCCTCAACCCCGCGATCGAAGCCGCCGCCGCGGAGGTCGCGCCCGGCCCCGAGGACGGCGTGCTCGTCGTGCTCGGCGACGTGGCCGCAGCGTCGAGCGCCGACCTCTCCCGCCTGGTCGGCGCTGTAGAGACCCCTGGCGCCGCCCTCGCACCGTCGCGGGACGGCGGCACGTCGGCGCTCCTGCGCGTGCCGCGCGACGTGATCCCCGCGTGCTTCGGTGCGGACAGCGCCCGGCGCCACCGCGAGGCCGCCGCCGAAGCGGGCGTGCCGTGCCGGGTGCTCCCCCTCGCCTCCCTGGCGATCGACGTCGACGTCGC
>CALDCK010000255.1 GCA_937937315.1 uncultured bacterium | reverse complement strand
TCCGCTTCGCCCTTCTGGTCTACCCCGTCACGAACTGCGACTTCACCACCGCTTCCTACCGCGACAACGCCGAGGGCTACTTCCTGACGACCGACATGATGAAGTGGTTCTGGCGCCAGTACCTGCCGGACCCGAGCGACGGAGAGAAGCCCCATGCGTCGCCCCTCCGGGCAGCGAACCTCGGTGGGCATCCGCCGGCGCACGTGGTCACCGCGGGCTACGACCCGCTGCGCGACGAGGGAGAGGCGTTCGCCGCGCGACTGCGGGACGCGGGCGTTCCGGTCTCGGCGCGACGCTACGAAGGTGTGTTCCACGGCTTCTTCGGCATGACCGCGTTCCTCGACGCGGCGCAGGAGGCGATGGGCGAGGCCTGCGACGCGTTGCGCAGGGCCCTGGCCTGACGGCGCATCGCCGTGGCCATTCGCATCGGAATCGGGCTCGCGAACCTTCCCTTCGACGGGGCGAAGGGCTTCTGGCGCTGGATCGAGCAGCTCGAATCCGGCGGCTTCGACTCCTTCTGGCAGACCGACCGCCTCGTGTCGAAGGAGCCGATCCTCGAGTCGATCGCGACCATGGCCGCCCTCGCCGGTGCGACCGAGCGCCTGAAGTTCGGCATGAGCGTCACCGTGGTCACGTTTCGCGATCCCCTCGTGCTCGCGAAGCAGTGCGCGACGATCGACTATCTGTCCGGAGGACGACTGCTCCCGGCCTTCGGGGTCGGGCCGGCGGTCGCGCCCGAGTGGCGGGCCACCGGCCGCGAGTCGCGCGGTCGGGGAGCGCGGGCGGACGAGGCGCTCACCCTGATCGCGAGACTCTGGTCCGAGCCCCGGGTCGATTTCGAGGGTGAGTTCTTCCAGTACCGGGGAGCGATGATCTCGCCACGACCCGTGCAGGACCCCCTGCCCTTGTGGATCGGGGGAAGCAGCGAAGCGGCGATCCGGCGCACGGCCCGCATTGGCACGGGCTGGATCGCGGGCATCCAGACGCCGGCCCAGGTGGCGCCGGTGGTTGCGCGCATCCGCAGCGAGGCGGCCGCGATGGGTCGCGAGATCGATGCCGAGCACTACGGCGCCGGATTCTCCTTTCGCTTCGGCAGCTGGGAGGATGGGGTGGTGCAGGCCACGGCTCGCGTAATCTCGCGCTTCGCCGAGGGGCTCGATCCGCGCGACTACCTCGCTGTGGGCGGATCGCGAGAGATCCTCGAGAGACTCGACGAGTATCGCAAGGCCGGCATCAGCAAGTTCGTGCTGCGACCGATGGCCGACGACGGGGCCGACCTCGAAGAGCAGACCCGGCGGCTGTCCGAGGAAGTGCTGCCCGCCGTGCATGCGCAGTGAGGAGCGAGCGTTGAAGCGCAGGGTCGAGGTCGAGGGCTGCAACAACTTCCGCGATCTCGGAGGCTATCCCGCCTCCGGGGGGCGAAGCGTGCGCTGGCGGGTGCTCTTCCGGGCCGACGCGCTCCACCATCTGACGCCACGCGGGGTGGTGCAGCTCCGGGACGATCTCGGCATCGAGCACGTCGTGGACCTGCGCTCCAGCGGAGAGATCCGAATGGACGGTCGCGGTCGACTCGAGGATGAGCCGCTGCGCATCGAGCACCTGCCCCTCTTCGACGGCGACGTCTCGGAAGAGGACCGCCGCGCCGCGGACGACATGACCCTGGGCGACCGCTACTACCTGATGCTGCGCTTCGCCGGCGACCCCATCGCCAGGATCTTCGAGAGCCTCGCCGCCGCCACCGCCCCGGCCGTCTTCCACTGCGCGGCGGGAAAGGATCGCACCGGCGTGATCTCGGCGGTCCTGCTGGGCGCGCTCGGCGTGCCCGACGAGTTCATCGTGGCCGACTACGCGGCGAGCCGGGAGGGGCTCGACGCCATCGTCGAGCGGCTGATGCAGAGCGAGGGCTATCGCGAGATGTTCTCGGCCCTTCCTCCCGACACCCTCCACGCCGAGCCCGAGACGATGATCACGCTCCTCGACCGCGTACGCCGCGAGTGGGGATCGATGGGCGGATACCTGGAGTCGATCGGCGTCGATGCCGCGGCCCAAGACGCCCTCTCGCGTCGCCTGGTCGCCTGACCGCCGGGTCCTCGGGGGGGTGTGCGGTCGCCGCCGCGACCGCTCAGGCTCCGAGCAGCTCGTCGGCGGCGTCGACGACGCGCTGGGGCGCGAGCCGGGTGAGGCAGCGGTGATCGATCGGGCAGATCTTGAGCCCGCAGGGGCGACACTCGACCTCCTCCCAGAGCACGCGCTGGCGCGCGAGCAGGTGGTGGGTGTGGCGAGGGTCGGTGGGGCCCATCAGCGTGATGACGGGACGGTCGAGGGCCACCGCGACGTGTCGCGGGCCCGTGTCGTTGGTCACGAGGAGCGTGCAGCGCTCGATCATCGCCTTCAGATCCTCCAGCGACCCGGGCTGGTCGACGCACACGTGACGCGTCTCCACCCGAGCCGAGACCTTCCGAGCGATCGCGATCTCGTCCGGGCTCGGCGCCGGCAGGATCACCGGAACCAGACCATGGCGTCGCGCCAGGGCGTCGCAGGCCTCGGCGAAGCGAGTGGGTGGCCAGAGCTTGCTCGCGCCGTAGCTCGCACCGGGCGTCACCAGCAGGATCGACGCCTCTCCCACGCCCCGGTCGGTCAGGAGCTTCGCCACGCGCTCCCGCGAGGGGTCATGGACGACCAGCTCGAGGGAATCGTCGGCGTCGGGAGCCCCGAGCGCCCGCGTGATGCGCCGGTAGCGCTCGATCATCGAGATCGGCAC
>CALDCK010000254.1 GCA_937937315.1 uncultured bacterium | reverse complement strand
GATCATGAGCAGGAAGAGCGGGGTGGTCATGGCGAGGCTTCCGGGGAGAAGGCAGCGGGGTGGGCCGGAACCGGCCCGCCCCGCGCGTCCTCGGAGTCGGGATCAGTGACCAGACGCCAGCTCGAGGGCCCGAAGGCTCGCCGCGTCGGCGCGAACCTTCTTGCGGATCTCCTCGGGAGCCGGGATCAGGCCGCGATCCGCCAGGTAACCCTCGTCTCCGGTGGCTGCCTCACTCGTGAACTCCGTGATGTACTCGCGGATTCCCGGAATGGACTGGGCGTGGGCGTTCTTCACGTAGAAGAAGAGTGAGCGGGACACGGGGTAGTCGCCGGAAGAGATGTCGTCGAAGGTGGGCTCGACGCCTCCAACGGTGCTGCCCTGGATGCGATCCGCATTCTGGTCGAGGAAGCTGAATCCGAAGACGCCGAAGGCGTTCGGGTTCGAGACCAGCTTCTGGACGATCAGGTTGTCGTTCTCACCCGCCTCGACGTAGGCACCATCTTCTCGCACCGACCGACAGACCTGCTTGTAGAGATTCTTGTCGGTCTTCTTCAGGGCCGCCAGGTCGGGGAAGGTCTTGCAGCCCCCCTCGATCGCCAGCTCGTTGAAGGCGTCCCGGGTGCCCGAGGTGGGCGGCGGCCCGAGAACCTCGATCCGCGTGGCCGGGAGGGAGGGGTCGACATCCTTCCACGTCTTGTTCGGATTCGGGATCAGATCGCCACTCGGCGCGGGAATCTCCTTCGCCAGGGCGAGGAAGATCTGCCGCAGGGTCAGATTCGTACGAGGCGATGCCTTCGAGTTGGCCATCACGATGCCGTCGTAGCCGATCCGGATCTCCGTGATCTTCTCCACGCCGTTTCCGCCGCAGAGCTCGACCTCGGAGGCCTTGATCCGCCGCGAGGCGTTGGTGATGTCCGGGTGGTCCACGCCGACTCCGGCGCAGAAAAGCTTCAGGCCACCGCCCGTCCCGGTGCTCTCGATGATCGGGGTCTTGAACGAGCTCCCCCGTCCGAACTCCTCGGCGACGACCGTGGCGAAGGGGTAGACGGTGGACGAGCCGACGATCCGGATCTGATCGCGGGCGCTGGCGATCGAAGGCGCAAGGGCCCCCGCCGCCAGGAGCGGCAGCAGGGCGAAGGTAAAGAGGCTTCTCATGCCTGGGTTTCTCCCGGTTCGTGTTCAAGGGCCGGAGCGGGCACCCCCATCGGGAGGCTCTCCACACCGGCACCGAGAAGCCTAGGGAGGCGCCGTGGCCGAACCGGGGCATTTCTGTGACGGAACGATGAAGACGCGCCTCGAGGGCCTTCTTCACCGTTCTGTCAAACTGCCGCCTCGCGGGCTTCACGCCGGCGACCTAGGGTCTGCCCGATTCTGCACAACCCCTGTGACGAAATCGGAACGGAAGGAGACGAATTGAGGGAGTTCACATCGTGGTCCATCGCGTGCCTCCTGGCCCTGGGCCTCGCTGCGGCGCCCGCCCAGGCGGAGAGCGGCGACAAGAGCGTGACGGAAAAGGTCCTGGACATCCTGAAGGATCAGGGCTCGATCGACGACGAGAAGTACGACGAGCTGATGCGTGAGGCAGAGGAGGAGAAGAAGGCAGCGGCCCTGACCGCCGCCAGCGCTCCGGCCGAACCGAACCCGGAGGGCTGGTCGGCCTACTGGAAGGACGGTACTCGCATCGAGCGCAACGACGGGTACTACAAGATCAAGCTGGGCGGACGAATCCAGTACGACTTCGCTGGCATCGGCTCCGAGAGCGACGTGAACGATGAGTTCGACGTGCGCGGCACCGGCACCGACGTGCGCCGGGCCCGGCTCTTCATGTCCGGAAACATCGGCGAGCACGGCATCTTCAAGGCCCAGTACGACTTTGCCGGATCCGACGCCGACATGAAGGACCTCTACGGCGGCCTCACCAAGCTCCCGGTCGTCGGAACCGCGCGCGCCGGCCACTTCTACGAGCCCTTCAGCCTCTCGCAGCAGACCAGCTCCAAGTACATGACCTTCATGGAGCGGGGTCTGCCGATCCTGGCCTTCTCGAAGGAGCGCAACGCGGGTCTCGGCTTCAACAACACCGCCTTCGATCAGCGCATGACCTGGGCGATCGGCGGCTACCGCGAGACCGACGACGACGGTGAGGACTTCTCCAACGACGGCAACTACAACGTCGGCATCCGCATGACGGGACTGCCGGTCTACGAGGACGGAGGGAAGGAGCTGGTCCACGTAGGCTACAGCTACAGCCACCGCTTCCAGAACAACGAGACCGTCACCTTCGCCGCGAAGCCCGAGGCCAACACGGCGCCGCGCCTGGCCTCGACCGCCCCCTTCGACGATCAGATGCTCAGCGACGGGGTGGACGTGCTCGGCGGTGAGCTCGCCACGGTGCACGGTCCGCTTTCGTTCCAGAGCGAGGTCGTCGCGGCCCTGGTGGATCGCGACAAGATGAGCGACCGCACGTTCTGGGGCATCACCGGCCAGGTGAGCTACTTCCTGACCGGCGAAAACCGCGTATACGACCAGAAGGCTGGCGCCTTCGGTCGCACCGCGCCGAACCAGGACTTCTCGATCTCGAAGGGCCAGTGGGGCGCCTTCGAGGTGGCGGCGCGCTACTCGCACCTGTCGCTCAACGACGGCAGCATTCGCGGCGGGATCCTGAACGACTACACCGTCGGCGTGAACTGGTACCTCTACCGGAACCTGCGCCTGATGGTGAACGGCGTGTGGGCCCACCTGAACGGCGTAGGCGACACCTACATCGGGCAGACCCGCGTCTCCCTCGACTTCTAGGCCTCGATACGCCCGACGAGGCCATCCTGGGAAGGCGCGTCGTGAAGCCCTCGCGAGAGCGAGGCGAAGCGCCGCGCCCTCTTCCAGGCCCTCACCCCAGCGCGATGCGCCCCAGCTGGAGTGCGAGTCGCGCGAAATCGTGCGAGCGGTGCAGGCGCTCCAGGTCCGCATCGCCGCGAACGCGGCGACACCGCTCCTCGAGCTCGACCAGCTCGCGCTCGAGGGTCGGGCGCAGGTCCACCGGCGCGTCTTCGAGCGTCTCACGCATGCGTTCGAGCGCCTCCGGGATCGGCTGCCGCGCACGGGAGCCCTCGGCCAGGGCATAGCCCCGGTCGGACTTGGTGACGAAGCCCACGGTGAGTGCCACGCTCTCGAGCAGAGCCAGCGCAGCATCGTAGAGACGTCGGGCATCGCCCTCGATCAGCTCGAGCTCGAGCTCGCACAGGGGCTCCCGCGCATCCCCCGCGCGGACCTCCCCGACGTCGAGGTCCAGGCTCCAGACGTCCTCGCCGTCCCGAATCCGGCGCTGGGTGCGCTGCATGTCGGTCACGAAGATCGGGTGCAGGGTCCGCCCGGCGAGGGTCCGCTGAAGCAGACTGCGCAGCGTAAGGCTCGACACGGCCTGGGGCTCGGGCACGTCGACCTCGACCTCGACCTCGTCCTCGTGGCGCTCGAAGAGCCCGCCCCGGGCCTTCTCCCCCGCCTTCAGCGTCTGGATGCGCTGGTCGCCGATCTCGCGAATCCGAAGAGCGAGTCCCGCGTGCAGCAACGCGCGGTCTACGGTGTCGAAGTAGACCGAGCGCAGGCGTCGGACCTGGGCGGGTCCCTCGGCGAAACGTTCGACGGACTGGTGGCGGAGCACGCGCGCCGCGGCGTCCGCCGGCAGCTCGAGCTTGAGCTCCACCTCCTGCTGCGAGCGGTCCTCCACGCCGGCGGAGGGTACCCCAGGCGGCCGGGAGACCGTGCGTCCGGGCGCGGGCAATATAGACTGGGCCTCGGGCAGAGAGCCCTCGCAAACGATCCTCGCGAGCGAGATCCATGACCGACGCACCGCTTCACGTCCTCGTCCTCTGCACCGGCAACTCGGCCCGGAGCATTCTCGGCGAGTGCCTGCTCGAGCGCCTCGGCGAGGGCCGGGTTCGCGGCTTCAGCGCCGGCAGTCATCCCAAGGAAGCCCCCCACCCCCTCGCTCTGGCACTGCTGGAGACGCGGGGCTACGACACGACGCGGCTGCGCAGCAAGAGCTGGGACGAGTTTGCGGCCCCTGGCGCCCCGGCGATCGACGTGGTGCTCACCGTCTGCGACGCAGCTCGAGCCGAGACCTGTCCGGTGTGGCCGGGGCACCCGCTTCAGGCTCATTGGGGGCTCGCCGATCCAGCCGCCTGCGAAGGCTCCGAGGAGGAGTGCCGCGCCGCCTTCGAAGAGGCCTATCGGATCCTCGCCCACCGGGTCCGACGCTTCCTCGCACTCCCCCTGGCCTCCCTCGACCGCGAGACCCTGGCGCGAGAGCTGGGGGTGATCGGGCGCGAGGCGCCGGAGATGCTCAGCCGATCCGAGCCACGGGGAGCGTGAAGGAGAAGGTCGTGCCCTCACCGAGGCGACTCTCGACGGAGATCTCGCCGCCCATGCTCTGCACGGCGTGCTTCACGATCGAGAGGCCGAGCCCGGTACCGCCGAGGGCGCGGGACCGCGCCTTGTCGACCCGGTAGAAGCGCTCGAAGATCCGGGCCAGATCCTCGTCCGGGATGCCGATCCCCGAGTCCTCGACCTCGACACGGATCCGATCGCGCTCGCAGCCGACGCGGACCTCGATCCGGCCTCCCGGCTCCGTGTACTTGATCGCATTGTCGAGCAGGTTCGTGAGGATCTGATCGAGGGCCCGAGGATCGACGTGAGCGATGGGAGTGCCGTCGACCACGCATCTCACCTCGAGCCTCCGCTCTCGACATCGAGGCTCGGCGTCGCGGAGCGCCATCTCGGCGTGGCTCGAGACGTCCGTGTCCGTCGGCTCGATCGGAACCCGCCCCCTCTCGATCGCCGACAGGGCAAGCAGATCGTTGACGATGTTGCCCAGACGCTGGGAGTGACGATCGATGATTCCCAGATACGAGCGGCGATCGTCCTCGCTCAGGCCCTCGTTCGTGAGCAACGTCTCCGCGAATCCGTGGATCGCGGTGAGCGGCGTGCGCAGCTCGTGGGATGCATTTGCGACGAAGTCCCGTCGAACCTCCTCGAGACGCTCGAGCTCCGAGATGTCGTGGAAGACGGCGACGGTCCCGGCTCGCGGCCCGGGACCCGTCGGGAAGCGAGACGCCTGGACCCGCAGCGTACCCGGCGCTCCCGAACGCTTGCTGAGAGAGCGCGCGACACGGTCGTCGCTCTGGGCCACCTCTCGCAACAGCTCGTCGAGCTCGGCGTCGCGGATCGTCTCCAGCAGGGGGCGCCCCACGATCTCCGACGGAACCCTGTAGAACTCGCGCAGACGCGAGTTCGCGAGCACTACCGTCCCCTTCGCGTCCACCACGAGCACGCCTTCGACCATGCTCTCGAGAACCGCGTGGAGCTGCTCCTTCTCACGGGTCACGTCATCGAGGCGTAGACGAAGCTGCTCGGCCATCTGATTGATCGACCTCGAGATCTGTCCCAGCTCGTCGTCCGTGTGCAGCGGGAGACGATCTTCGAGCCGCCCTCGCGCAATCGCATCCGCCGTGCGACGCATCTCTTCGATGGTTCGCAGCGAGTAGCGCGAGATCCCGTAGGAGAGGCCCACCGCCACCACCAGGCCCACCACGCCTGCGAAGAGGAGGCGCGCCCGCAGGGCGGCGACGGCCGCCTCGAGCTCCGAGAGATCCACCGCGACCCGCACCACGCCCCCACCCTCGACCGGGTGGGCCAGATAGAAGAGCTCGCGGCCGACCGTCGCGCTCCGCCGGGTGCTCGTTCCCACCCGGCCATCCAGGGCGGCGCGGACCTCGGTCCGGTCCCCGTGATTCTCGACCCCGGCGAGGCGCTCGTGGGGAACCTGGGAGTCGCCGACTACCGTGCCTTCGGCGTCGATGAAGGTAAGGCGCATGCCCCCCGCCTTGCCGAGGCGGTCCGCGATGAGGTCGAGCTGCCGGGAGTAGGCACCTTCGAGGGTCGCGCCCCGCACCTGCTCCGCCACCAGAGCCGCCCGCTCCTCGAGCGATCGCGCGACGCGGTCGAGCCGATCGCGCCGCAGGCTCCGCTCGGCCGCAACCCCCGAGACGAGCACGCCGAGCACGACGAGCCCCAACAAGACGCTCGTCAGCTTCCGGCGGCTCGTCATGCGTGCGGCTCTCCTTGTGATCCGTAGCCCTTCCGGGCAGCAACCCGCCGCGCGCGGAGCCCCTACTCGGCGAAGCGGTAGCCGACTCCGCGAACCGTCTCGATCTTGTCGCTCGCGGTTCCGAGCTTCTCGCGCAGGCGCTTCAGGTGAGTGTCGATCGTTCGGGTCGTCACGGCAATGTCCGTGCCCCAGACGTCGTCGAGGAGCTGGTCCCGGGTCATCACGCGACCCGGACGCTCCATCAGACAGCGCAGCAGGTCGAACTCCTTCGCGGTCAGCGGGACCGCCTCGCCCTCGAGCT
The DNA here is from genome assembly GCA_937937315.1 of uncultured bacterium. GTDB lineage: Bacteria > Myxococcota_A > UBA9160 > UBA9160 > SMWR01 > CALDCK01. The sequence continues at coordinate 13,627 of CALDCK010000254.1, read as the reverse complement.
CGCAGCGGTGGCGCTCTGGATCGATGCGCAGGGATCCGTGGACCAGGGCTCGGCCGGCCTCGGCCGCCGGGGTCCGCCGCCGGAGCACCGCCCGAACGCGCAGGGCCAGCTCCCGGGGGCTGAAGGGCTTTACCACGTAGTCGTCGGCTCCCAGCTCGAGACCCACCACCCGATCCACCTCGTCCGCCCTGGCCGTGAGCATCACGACCGGCAGGTGCTGAAGGTCCGGATCGGCCCGGATGCGTCGACAGATCTCGGTGCCGGGGACGTCCGGCAGCATCAGGTCGAGGATCACGAGATCCGGCGGGGATCGACGCAGCAGGTCGAGGGCGACCTCTCCCGACTCGGCCACCTCGACCTGATAGCCGGACTGGCTGAGATTGACCCGGACGAGCTCGAGGAGATCGGGCTCGTCGTCGACGACGAGGATTCGATCCGGCATGACTTCGAAGAGAAGGCTATCAACGCCGTCGTCGGAAGGGAACGCCGAACGCTCTGGAAGTCGAGGTGTGACGGAATCTTCGCCGTTCCGTGACCGGATCGACCCGGAGCGCGCCGCATCGCAGAGGAGGCAGGAGGCCAGACCCGCAAGGGAGTCCGCGAACGTCCTACCCTGGACACACGCACTTCCCCTCTGGCGGGCTCCACTCACCCATGCCCTTCACCCTTGCACACCCCGCAGCCATCCTGCCCATCCCCCTTCTCCTGGGACGCTTCTGTGTCCTCGCGGCGCTGATCGTCGGCAGCGTGGCGCCGGACCTGCCCTACTTCGTGGGCGACCCACTCAAGCGCCGCACCACCCACACCCTGGCCAGCGCCTTCTGGTTCTCCCTTCCGGTGGGATGGCTCGCCTTTCTGGTCTTCGAGTACACGATCCGCCGCAGCGCGATCTTCCTCCTGCCCGCACCCTTCCGCGCGCGCCTGTCCGCCACTCCGCGGATCCCGGGCATCGCCGCGGTGTCGCTCTCGATCCTGCTCGGCGCCCTGACCCACATCGCCTGGGACATCCTCACCCACGAGGCCGAGGCCCTGGAGAGCGCCGCCGCGGAGCTCGGACTCGGGGCGACCTCGTTCTTCGGTTTTCCCATCTGGTCGTACGCGGTGCTCCAGTTCGGCAGCACCCTGCTCGGGCTCCTGGTCCTCGTCGCCGCCGCCGCACTGTGGTTCGTGCGGACCGTCCCTCGCCCCCTCCCGGCCATTCCCGAGCGGGATGCCCGAGCGCGCCGCGGGGGTCGCATCGCGCTGATCGGGATTCCCCTGATCTCAGCCCCCCTCATCGCCCTGGCCCTCGCCCCGGTCGGCGAGACGCAGCTCATCTCCTTCATCATCCTGGCTGCCCACGCCCTGGTGGCGGGGCTCTCCGCCGCAGCGATCGTGCTGATCCTCGCCGGGATCTGGCTGCGCCGCGTCGGGCTGGGGGCCTGAGTCGGTCCGGCCGACGCCAACGCTCCAGGAGCAGCCAGCCGCCCAGGGCGAGCCAGCCCGATGCCACGCCGAGGGCGACGACCGCCTCCGCATCGCATCCCCGCCAGGGCGCCTCGGCGACGCGGACGGCGCCGAATACGAAGAGGAATGCCCCGGGCACCGCTCCGGCCACCAGGCGGCGAAGTCCGAGGTGCAGCCCCGTGAAGAGGACGACTTCGAGGGCCGGGAGCGGAAGACTCAGGGAAGCGCCGCAGCAGCCCGCCGCCAGGCAGCCGAGTCTCGCCACGGCGATCGGAAGGGGCAGTGCGGCGAAGACCCGCGGCAGTCGCAGGACGAGGACGAGGCCGAGGGGCAGGAGCAGCAGCGTCGCCCCGGCGGTAGCCGCCCAGGGCGGCAGGCCGACGAGGCCGAAGAGTGCGCCGAGCACGAGAGCCAGGCAGAAGCGCGGTGCGCCCGGCCGGTGCGCTCCGTAGAGAGCGAGAGCCAGCCAGAAAGCTGCACTCAGGCTCAGCGCCTGAAGATCCCCCGGCGTCAGCGCGGTGCCAGCCCCCGCGCGCCCAGGGTCTGGACGGCGTGGGCGACGGAGCAGAAGAGGTAGAGCGGCGGCGAGGCCAACACGGCGAAGAGACCGGGCCGCCAGGCGTCGAGGGCGAAGCCGATACCGAGGGGAAGAAGATGTGCGAGCACGACGCGCCGGCGCCTTCTCACCCACCAGACGGACTCGCCCTCCTCCGGGAGGAGTCCGTGAACGAGGAAGGTGACGACGTGATGGAACAACGGGATCGCGATCAGCTCCTCGGCGGTCCAGATCCCCCACTCTCCGGCGAGACCCAGACGGAGAGCGGTCGGTCCCAGTCGCGGCAACCCGAGTACGACAGCCAGCAGGACGACCGTCCACAGGACCGGTCGCGCGTGCTGCCGGGCCGAAGGAGAGAGGGGCGGCAGCCGCAGCCGACCCTGCGCGACCGCCCGAGGCAGCGCGAGCTCGTTCTCGACGACGTGCCAGAGGGAGAAGATGGCCAGGCCGCCGAGCAGGGTCGCGGCCGCAGGTCCGGCGAGCAGCCACTCGAAGCCCGCCGCCGCACTCGAGAAGGCGGCGCCTCCCAGCAACGTGACGCGCCGTCCGCCGGTCCGCCGACCCAGCCAGAGCGCGGCGAGCTGGTGGCCGTAGCCCAGGGGCAGCATCCCGAGGACCGCCCACGCGCGCCGCGTCGCCGGATCCGGCGCCGCGCTCCGTAGGGCGAGGACCACGAGGGCGGTGATCGCGAAGGCCAGCAGGCGACGACGACGAAGGGTCGCGTCGGACCCGGCCCGGGACGGCGCCTGCCGACACACCCGAAGAGGGCGATCAGGCGCCATCCAACCGCTCACGCACGAGCCGCCAGCCCGACGCGATCGCCAGAACGGCCAGCCACGACACGAAGAAGAGCAGAGGCGGCGTCCACGTCGCGTCGAGCCTCCAGTCGTGCAGGAGGGCGACTGCACAGGCGGCGCTCGCGAGCGTTGTGGTCACGAACGCGCGCGGGAGGGGTCGCAGCCTCCGCGACCGCCGAGCCGGCGAGGCTCCCCGATCCAGCGCCAGAAAGACGGCGACCACGAGCAGCAGCGGTGCAGCGTGGGACAGGAGAGATGGCTCTCCCGTGACCGCCGCCCCGACGAGGAGGGCGACGGCGTCGAGGACGGCCAGCGCGAGCCCCATCCGCAGGAGCCAACGCGGCATCACGTCCCCTCTCTGCGGCGCGAGCGCCACCAGGCGACGCCGAATGCGAGATTCGTCAGCAGGAGCAGGATGCCCCCACTTCGAGAGCGCCCGATCGGCGAGGTCGCAGCCAGTGGCGTGCAGGCCGGCACGGGCGCTGCCTCGAGAACGAGGATCTCCGTCCCGACCGCCGGAGGCGAGGGCCGGCTGCCTCCCTCCCCGGGCCCGGGGGGCGCAGGTGGCGATGGCGGCTCCGGCGGCGTCGACGGACTCACCACCCGACGAGCCGGCGCTTCTCCCCCCAGGCTGGCGTCGATCAGGAGCGCTGCCGTCACCACTGCGTGGGTGACCACGTAGGCAGTCCCCGCCGCCGTCACCGCAATCGGCCCCGCGCCGAGGGTAACGGCGGCCACGAAGAAGAAGCCCGTCGCCACCGTGACGATGTCCATGCCGACCTCGAGGGCCTGGCGAGGTGTCATCTCGCGTCCGTCCCGATCCTCGAAGTCGATGGGGTTGCCCAGGGTGTAGGCGTACTGGTTGACGGGCTGGAGGTGGGGGTCCGGCGAGAGGAAACGACCCACCTGGGAGTCGAGGACGCGCGCGCCCATCAGCACCAGGGGCCCGACGCGGCTCCGGCGCTCGAAGGCGACGCCGTCGGGCTCGCTTCCCCAGGAGGCGTCGATCCCGTAGGGCGTGTAGCGGTGGTGCGCGACGACCTCCCCGAGGTCGTCCGTCACGAAGCTCACGTTGCCCCGGAAGTCCGTGTGGCGGTATCGGCGCTCGCCGGTGCCCAGGTGGATCGACACCGCGCCGAGATCGAGGGCGCCGACGCTGGTGAGAGTGCTCTGCACCCGGCCCCCGAAGAGGCGGAACTCGCGGCTCTCCCCCCCGAGGGTCGCCTCGACGAGGCGTCCCGCCATGTCCCAGACGAGTGTGTCGGCGCCGAAGGAGGCGAGACGCCCGGCGGCGGTCCAGGAGAGGGCGACACCGTCGCGTCGGGTGACGAAGCCCGCCTCGTCGTAGGCGTAGTCGATCGTCGATCCGATCGGCGCCAGGGTGGCGGCGAGCATGCGATTGCCCTCGGCGTTGTAGACGAAGGCGTCGCCGGCGGCCGTATCCTGGGGATCGCTGAGGGCGCTCCAGGCAAAGGCCGCCTCGCCGCCCGCTCCGTCGCGCCAGGCGAACAGGCGCTTTCCCGCAAGCGAGTCCGGATGGGCGAGGCTCGATCCCGCCGGCAGCCAGTAGTGCTCCTGGGTTGCAGCGAGGGGCGTGACGGTCGTTGACGAGACCTGGAGGCGTGGCGGGCCGAGTGCCGTCGCGCGCGTCACGGCGGTCGATTCGACGACCTGCCCTCCAGCATCCCGGGTCTCCATGGCGACGAGGCGGGCCTGCGCGTCGTAGGTGTAGGTGCGATCGAGCCCATTCGCGGAGAGAGTCGAGCGACGCAAGCCCCCGGACACCACGTCCTCGATCAGGACGTCTCCAGCCGCGCGATCGACCAGCCGAATCATTCGATCCGCGGCATCGTACTCGTAGCCGACGTCGGCTACCGCGCCGACGCCAGGTGCGGTGAAGACCTCCCTGACGACCCGACCCCGCAGATCGTACTCCCGGGAGATCGCCTCTCCGAAGCCGAAGATCGTCCCGACGAGGCGGCCCGCGTCGTCGTAGGTGTAGAGCTCGGTCAGGCTCCGGATCGAGTCCCGGTAGGCGACGAGGCGTCCCTGCAGCCAGGTGAACTCCGCCTCGCCCTCGAGCAGGCCATGGCGCAGGGCGCGATGGCGCGTCATGCGGCCGAAGGCGTCGTACTCGTACTCCTCACGCATGCCGTTGTCGCGCTGACGCGCCGTCTGATGATCCGCCGCGTCGTACTCGATCGACGTCGTCTGCCAGGTCCCGTCCACGCGCTCTCGAATCCGGATCGCCCGGCCGAGAGCGTCGTAGTCGATCTCGTGGTCCGCGCCGCCGGCGCGCGAGATACGGCGCACCCGCCCGTCGCTGCGCCGCTCGATGTCGACGACCTCGGACCCGGTGACGCGACCGGCATCGTCGCTGCTCGCGAGCAGGTAGGAGACCCGTCGGCGGTCCGCGTCGTAGCCGAGGCCGAGGACGCCCCCCGCGCGGCGAGCGCTGCGGGGCACGACGACGTTGCCGACGGGATCGAAAGCGCGCCGCGCCACGGTCTCGCCGCCGAGCTCGGCCTCGAGCCAGTGGCCGTGGACTCCGAAGACCGGAAACCCCAGGGTCACACCGAGCCGCGTGATCGAGCTCACCGAGGCACCGACGTGGGTGCGGGCCGACGTCTCTCCGGCGCCGTCGACCACGGAGACGACCCGACCCTGTCCGTCGTAGCTGCGCTCTTCGACGAGGCCGAGGAGGTCTTCGCGGCGGCGCAGCGGCGGTCGGGTCGGATCCGCGAGGTCGAGACCGCCCGGCTCGTAGCTCAGCGTGACCACGTTGCCCGAAGGCGCCGTGTAGGAGACCAGGCGGTCCGACGCGAACCCGAAGTGCGCCACACCGCCCGGACCCGATTTCCGCGACGGGCGCAGGCCGGACCACGTGATCACCACCGCCTCCGAGGCACCGAGGCGCTCGACCCGCAGGAGCCGACGTCGCGCGTCGAAGGCGTAGCGCGTCCAGCCCCCCAGCGGACCCGCATGGATCGTCGGGTAGTGTCCCGCCGACGTCTTCCCCACGTAGTGGAACGCGTGTCGGGGGTCTCCCTCCCCGATCCGGGTGACGGCGGCGATGCGCCGGCCCGGCCCGTAGGCGTACTCGACCCGATCGCCCTCCGAGCCGACCCGGGCGACGAGGAGCGTCCCCAGCGCCTCGTACTCGTAGACGACGCCGGCACGACCGCTCTCCACGTCGCCAGGGCTCCGCGCGCCGACGAGTCGACCGGAGGCGTCGTAGTCGAAGCGCGCAGTCCGGCCCGTGCGGGCGTCGACGATCGCCTCGAGTCGACCGGTCGCGTCCGACGACAGCGTGAACAGGGGCGCGCACACCGCTGCCGCCGTGCACTGGGCGACCTCCGAGGCGGAGAAGGTGATGCGCGGATACTCGAGGGTGGCCCAGCGAAGATGATCGAGGACGCCGTCGGGTCCGAAGTGGTGAGCCAGCCCACCCTTGGTTCGGATCGTCTCCGAATCGACGCGCTCCCAGATGCTCCCTTCGATCGGGTCGCCGTCAGCGACCTCGCTCAGATCGAAGACCGCCCCACTCGGGTCCACGAAGATGGAGCCGTCGTAGGTCATCTGGTGACTCCAACGCCAGACGCCGTCGGTCGCGTTGTAGGTGGCGCCGAGGACCTGCCTCCCCAGTGGTGTGTCGATCGAGATGTCCTGGCGGGTCAGCACCAGGTTTCCGCCCGCCGCATCCACGAAGCCACCGGGCACGGGGATCACACCCGGCGTCTGGTAGTCGCGCAGGCCCGATCGGGGCTCGAGGATCTCGGGTGGAACGCAGGCCAGGGGACCGAGCAGCACGGCGAGACCGAGGGCGAGGAGGCGACCGCGAAGCGTGCGGTGGAATCGTTGCATCCCGGATCCCCTCATGCCGAGCGCCGGTGGGCGAGGAGGACGAGACCTGCCAGCCCAGACCCGACCAGCAGGAGGGACCGGGGCTCCGGCACGAAGCGCAGGACCAGGCGCCCGAAGCCCGAGGGCAGCGCGGGCCCGCCGCCGCTCGAGCTCACGCGGATCGGCGTGACGAGCTGGACCTCGCCCCCGGGCAGGGCCGTGGATCCGGTAAAGGAGAGGGGACCGTGAAGGTGCCCCGCCGCAGACGCCACCAGGACGCCGCCTCCTTCCGTCGCGACGGTCAGGGTGGCGCTGCGAACAGTCCAGGGCGCGGCATGCAGCGAGAGCATCACCGTGCCCTGGGGATACGCCGTCACGACGCCCCCCACGCCCACCCCCTGGCCGAGGACAGAGCTCTGGAGATCGATCCCGAAGGGAATGCTGCAGTCGACGAACAGCATGCACAGGCGCAGCTCTCCCAGGACGGGAAGCTCGGGTCGGGTGAGCTGGGCGCCGCCAAAGGGTGCCGCGGGCTGAAAGGGGCCGAGACTCCCGGAGCCGAGGCTCGCGCCGAGACCGACGCCGACCACTCCCGCATTCGAGACCAGGGGATCGGTCACGGCCACCAGGTGCTCACCGAAGAGATCCTCATCGAGGGCCAGGGTCTCGAGGGCAATACCGGCCCCCGCTTCGTTCACCGCGGCGAGACCCACGCCCGAGATCTCCAGGTCCGGGACCCCCACGGCCACCGGCTCGAACCGCAGCTCTCCCTCGAACACCACCGCCCCAGCGCCGGCATGGGCCGGCACGAAGACGAACACGAGAGCCGAGGCGAGCGACGCGATTCGGGATCTCAGCGCGAACGCGAGCGGAGCGATCCAAGACCTCACCGCGAACACGGGAGGAGCGACTCTCCGCTTCCGCTTGGAGCCGAGGGCGCGCTGGGCGAGGATCAGCGCGGTAACGCTCGCGAGGGCCGAGATCAGGGGCGGAAGTCCCGAGCCAAGGCCCGCGCCCCAGCACGCAAGCGCGGCTCCGTTGAGCCCCGCGTGGTAGCCGATACAGAGTCCGACGGAGCGGGTCGCACACCGCAGCCCCCCGAGGCCGAGTCCGAGGGCGAAGGCGGCCAGACGACTCCACTCCTCGGTGTGGGGCAGCGCGAAGGCTGTGCTCGTGATCGCGATCGCCGCGACAGCGCCCCTCCCCTGCAGCGCTCCCCACCATCGATCTCGGTAGAGGAGCTCCTCGACCAACGGACCCAGCACCAGGGCACCGAGCCAGACGAGCGGGGAGACCTCTCCCGTCGACGGAAGGCGAGGCGCCAGGTCCAGCAGCTCGCCGACCCGCGTCAGCGCGAAGGCCCAGGCCGGCCCCGCGAGCCAGCCCGACACCGCCGCCATCGCGAGTGCAAGGAGCGCGCGCGGCAGGTCGAAGGCCTCCGCCCGAGGCCTCGCGACCCAGAGCGGGGGGAGCAGAAGACCGAGGGCGACACAGCTCGAGGTCAGCGGGTCGAGCCAGCTCGCGAGTGCGCCGGGGAGCGTCAGCAGACACAGCCAGGGGAGAACGACAGCGGCCGGACGAGCCGGCCTGGCGCCCGAGGATTCGAGGGAGGTGTTTCGCATGGCGCGGTGCCGGAGCAAGCGGCGTGCCGGAGGCCGCGCACACGGCCAAGTGCTCGACACACCGACGCTTGGCGGGTGTCCACCCGCCCCACCCTGCGACGCGCGGCGTCCTCGTCTCGTGCCCGGCCGGTCACAGCGAGGCGGCGACCGTTCGTTGCCGTCCCTCGGCACGGGCCGCGGCCTCGACTACTCTCGCGTCCGAGGGAGTCCCGTGCCCGACGGCTTCATCCTCCAGCCGACCTACCGCGTGCGCAACGGAGCCCCCGTCGTGCAGCTCTTCGGACGTCTCGAGGAGGGGTGCGCGTTCCTGGTCGAGGACGACCGCTTCCGTCCCTACTTCTTCGCCTCCCCGTCGGCTGCGAGCCGGCTGCGGCACGAGGCCGACGTGATCTCCGTCGAGGAAGGTCCGCTCCACGCCCTCGATGGCGAGCCCGTGGTTCGCGTCGAGGTCTCGGTTCCCGCTGCGGTTCCGCGACTGCGGGATGCGCTGCACGAGGAGGGTCACGCGGCGTTGGAGGCGGACCTGCGCTTTCCCTACCGCTATCTGATCGATCGCGGTCTGCGCGCCTCGGTCTCGATCGACGGCGCGTGCGACGTGCTTCCCGGAGGACTCAAGCGCTTCCGGAATCCTGAGATCGCTCCCTCCAGCTGCCGACCGGAGCTGCGCGTGCTCTCGATCGACCTGGAGACGCCCCGCGATGCCAGTGCGATCTGGTCCGTCGCGCTGGTCGGAAGTGACGCCGACGAGGTCCACCTGCTCTCGCGCGACCCAGTCGCCGGCGCCGTCGTCCATCCCGACGAGAGGCGTCTCGTCGAGGCCGTGGCCGAGCGCATCCGCGAGCTGGACCCGGACCTGCTGACCGGCTGGAACGTCGTGGACTTCGACCTCCGCACCTGGGAGCGTCGCACCACCGCCCTGCACGCGAAGGCTCCTCTGGGCCGGGTCGACGGCGCCATCCACTTTCAGCAGGACCTGCGCTTCACCCGTCAGGCCCGCGCCGGGATCCCGGGGCGCATGGTGATCGACGGCATCCCCCTCGTCCGCGACGCCATCCGACTCCAGGACTACCGGCTCGAGACCGTGGCGCGCGCCGTGCTGGGTCGGGGCAAGAAGATCGATCAGGAGGCGCCCGACGCAGCCGCCGAGATCGCGCGCCTCTACCGGGAAGACCCCGCCGCCCTCGTCGCCTACAACCGTGAGGACGCCCGACTGGTGCTCGACGTGCTCGAGAAGGAGGGGCTGCTCGCCCTGACGATCGAGCGCAGCCTGCTCACCGGCATGCAGCTCGATCGAGTGGGCGCGAGCGTCGCCTCCTTCGACCGGCTCTATCTCCCGGAGCTTCGCCGCCGGGGACTCGTGGCGCCGAGCGTCGATGCATCGCGCAAGAGTGCGATGGTGCGCGGCGGAGCGGTACTCGACTCGAAGCCGGGACTGTTCACCGACGTGGCCCTCTTCGACTTCAAGAGCCTCTATCCGAGCCTCATCCGCACCTTCAACCTCGACCCCCTCGCCCACGCCCGCGCCGGCGCGGGCCCGATCGTCGCGCCCAACGGGGCGCGCTTCTCCAGAAGCGAAGCCATCCTGCCCGACGTGATCGAACGATTCATGGAGAGCCGGGAGGCCGCGAAGCAGCGCGGCGATCGTCACGCCGACCAGGCCATCAAGATCATGATGAACGCCCTCTTCGGCGTGCTGGGCGCAGCCGGCTGTCGGTTCTTCGACCCGGCCGTGGCGAACGCGATCACGGGCTTCGGGCAGCAGACCCTTCACTGGACGCGGGACGCCTTCGAGGCCGAGGGCGTCACGGTGCTCTACGGAGACACGGACTCGGTCTTCGTCGCTCTAGACGGAGACGGCAGCCGCGAGCAGGCCGAGCGGCTGCGGGACCGGGTGCAGCGCCTGCTCTTCGAGCGCATCCGCAGCGACTACGGCGTCGACCCACGGATGGAGCTCGAGCTCGAGGGCATCTACTCGCATTTCTTCATGCCGCGGGTGCGCGGGGGACGCAGCGGCAGCAAGAAGCGCTACGCGGGGATGCGCGACGGGAAGCTCGAGTTGGTGGGGCTCGAGGCGATCCGGCGCGACTGGCCCGCCGTGGCCGGCCGCCTCCAGCGAAACCTGCTCGAGCGCGTCTTCTCCGGCACCGACCCCCTTCCCTTCACGCGTGATCTCGTGCAGAGGGTGAAGTCGGGCGAGCTCGACGAGGAGCTCGTCTACGCGAAGCGCCTCCGCAAGGGCTCCCTCGACTCCTACACCGCGACCACGCCGCCCCACGTGCAGGCGGCCCGGAAGGCCGGTGCTTCGGCGGGACCGGTCATCCGCTACGTCATGACCGCCGAGGGCCCCGAGCCGGTGCTGCCGGGGAGGCCGCTGCCCGAGGGCATCGATCACGGCCACTACATCGAGCGGGTGCTTCGCCCGGTCGCCGACGCGGTCCTCGAGGTGCTGGGCCAGAGCTTCGACGAGGCGCTCGATCGGCCCCGCCAGCTCAATCTCCTGTGAGACTCCCTCGCCGCCGCGAGAGGAGTCCGAACTTCTGGGCGCGATAGATCACGCCTCCGCGGCTCATCTCCAGGCGCCGCGCGACCTCGGCCAGGTTGCCCCCGGCTTCATCGATCAAGACGATCAGCTCCTCCCGCTGGCGCCGGTCATGGAGCTGTCGCGAGGAGACGACCCCGAGCGAGGATTCGTCGAGGACAGCGCCCACCTCGGCGCGGGTCACACGCTCCCCGGCACAGAATGCGACCAGCCGCTCGACGACCGTCGCGAGCTCGCGCAGGTTTCCCGGCCAGCTCTGGACGGCCAGCAGGCGCAGGGACGGCGGCGTGAACCCGACCCGGCTCCGTCCCATCCGATCCGCGGCGCGCTCCGCCAGCGCTCGAGCCAGCTCGGGTACGTCCTCGGAGCGCTCGCGAAGAGGAGGCAGATCCAGCGTGAATCGCAGCAGACTCGCGGCGAAGGCGGGATCGAAGGCGCCGGTGCGCGCGATCCGGAGAAGGTCACGCGAGCTCGAGGCGAAGATCCGGAAGGGCGCGTCGGCCTCCTGGTCCTCGGCGCGACGCAACAGCTCGGACCAGCGCGCCTGCTCCTCCGCCGGAAGGCGCCCCACCTCCTCGAGGAAGTAGGTGCGGCGCGGATCCGGAGCGCGGGTCAGGGGCCTCTCCGCCGACACCCGCACCAGCTCCCGCCCGGAGCCGCGCAGGTCGTGGAGCGTCCTGACCACGTGGCGCCGGCCGGTCCCCGCTTCGCCCCGGATCAGGACGGGCACCCGCAGGCCCCAGAGGGCCTTCACGCGCTGACGCACGCGCTGTACGGCAGCGCTACGCCCCAGGATCCGTCGCGCGATCTCCTCCTCCCCTCGGTCGCTCCCGTCGCGTACGAGTCCTGCGTGTGTCATGGCCTCTCCGCACCTCCGTCGGAACGCCCTGGGTCGACGGTGACGACGGCGCGGGGCGCGGGCGCGGCGTCGAGCTCGAAGCTCCTCCAGACCACTCCTAGCCGTCCGCCCCGAAGGCGGTCAACGCGGTGGCCCGTGCGATCCCGACGCCGCCGTGCGACGGCGTGCGAAGTCGTTCGATGGAGGCGGAAGCCCGGGACGACTCAGGTCCGGGAGGCCTCACCCACGGATCGTACGAAGGCGCGGCTCCGCTCGAGCTCGGCGCCCTCCTCGACCTGGAGACTTCCCCCGACCAACAGCATCACGTCACGGCCGTAGAAGGAGACGAGCTCGGGCACGTTCTCGAGCTGCACGCCTCCGCCGGGCACCGGGAGGGAGGGAAGGACGGCTCCCCAGGGCCGGCGCAGTCGATCGGCGAGGGATTCGCAGACGGCCCGGGGCGTTCCGAATCGACCGGCATAGCCGACGAAGATCACCGCATCGGCGCCATAGAGGCGCAGCAGCGAGCCGAAGAGGAGATCCGTGGCGAAGCGCTGCGCTCCGGCGAAGGACGGATGGGCGAGCACCGGGACCGAGGAGCGCTCGGCGCAGAGCTCCCAGAAGGTGGGGAGCCCGATCAGCATCGGTGACACCATCACGGCGCGTGCGCCCGAATCCTCGGCGATCCGCAGCTGCTCGAACACCGCGCTGGGCGTTCCGATGAGATTCGGGACGTACAGCGCGTGGTGTCCCGTCTCGTCCGCCACCTCGGCGGCAGCGCGCAGGCAGGCCCGAACGCGCTCTTCGAAGCGGCAAAAGGCGTGGTCAGCGAGCCCCTGGTCGTCCTTCACGACATCGATCCCGGCCCGGGCGAAGGTGCGGAGCAGGCCCGCCAACGCCAGAGCGGACAGGCCCATGGGCTTGACCGCCGTGCAGGTCAGGGCGCGGCCCTCCACCTGCACCTGCTTGCGCAGCCCCTCCAGGCCGAAGCGCGGGCCGCGAAATACCTCGAGGAGCGAGGGCGGCAGCTCGACGTCGACGCACTGGGCGTCGGGCTGGAGGGAGGTCATCCCGAAGACCACGTTCAGCAGCTGGGCGGGATCGAGGGCCGTCGTCGCCACGGGATAGGCGATCGTGGCCAGTGAGGCGCCCTCCTCCACGGCTGCAACCGATTCCACCCGCCCCAGGATCTCGGCCTCGACGAAGGGATCGCGAACCACGACCCGCGGCACCTCGACCGTCTGCTCGAGGGCGATGGCCTCCGCGCGGGACTCGGCCTCCCCCGCCTCGACCTCGAGCCGATAGGTGACGCGAAGTGCGTCCACCCGCCTAGCGCCCCGGCCTCAGAGCAGGGACGCGAGGAAGGCGAGCGTGCGCTCGCTCGCACCCTCGTCGACCGGGGTGATCGCCGCATCGAAGTCCGTGACCCCGATCTCCTGCAATCGGCCGATCTGCTGGCGCAGCTCCGCCTCGTCTCCGACCAGTGCGATTCCCGCCGGTCCCTCCACGCCCTCCCGATCGAGCATGGCGCGGTAGGAGGGAAGCGTGCCGTAGAGCGCGAAGAGCTCTGCCATCTTCTCCCGTGCCGCTGCGGCGTCGTGGGTGAGGGCGATCGGCAGTCCGGCGACGACACGAGGCGCCGCGCGTCCCGCCTTCTCCGCCGCCTCGCGCAGCGCCGGAACGATGTGATCTTCGAGGGTCTTCGGACCGGTCATCCAGGTGATCGTGCCATCCGCGAGGCGCCCGGTGAGCCGGAGCATCACGTCGCCCAGCGCCGCCACGACGAGGGGAACCGGAGCGCCGCCCGGGATCTGGAGCCCTCCCTGCACCCGGTACTGCTCGCCTTCGAACTTCACCGGCTCCCCGCGCAGCAGCGGCGTCAATACCTCGAGGTACTCGCGCATGTGGCGCGCGGGCTTCGCGTAGGACATCCCGAACATGTCCTCGATCACGATCTTGTGGGAGAGCCCGATGCCCAGGGTGAAG
>CALDCK010000253.1 GCA_937937315.1 uncultured bacterium | reverse complement strand
GACTGGCCGGCTCTAGGGGGGGGGAGAATCGTGTCGTCGATCAACGAAGCGAAGAAGACGGGAATCCGGCGCGTACTCGTGGGCGTCGCAGTCGCGGGTCTCTTGACCTTCGTCGCGCAGCCCGTCGCCGCAGAGGAGTCGTCGGCGGATCCCGACGGCTGCGGTTACGAGCCGACGCTCTCATGCCAGTGGGGCGACGGTCATCGGCTCGACGCCTACCTGGTGAATCGCTCGCGGGTGGAGGGTTGGAACGCCCGCGGCCGCGGTCCGACCGGCGGCGTCACCACCTCCTGGGGCATCCGGAACCGCATCGGAGCCACCTATTCCTACCGCAAGGCGGTGAAGCTCTTCGGCGAGTTCCAGAACGCGCGGGTCTTCGACCTCAGTGGCTCCTCGACAGGCGCCGAAGCCCTCTACAAGGCGAACGTCAAGACGACGGACGGACGCATCGCCCGGGGCGACGACGTGCGGCAGCTCTGGCTGCAGCTCGATCCCGTGGAGGACCTCTCGATCCGCGGCGGGCGTCAGGACATCAAGCTCGGCACCGAAGTCATGTACTCAGAGCCGAGCTGGAAGTACCTGAAGGTGAAGCGGGCATCCCAGCGGCTGGTCGGGACGGTGGGTTGGACCCACGCCGAGCGCAGCAATGACGGATTGGGCGTGGCCTACGACCTCGGCGAAGATCACCACCTCTACGGCTTCTGGGCGCGTCCGACCACCGGTGTCTTCGACCTGCGCAAGGGCTACCGGCAGCAGGACGATATCAACTACGGGGGCGTTACCTGGACCGTGAAGCGCGACACCTGGATTCCCGATACGGAGCTGCGCTTCTTCGGGCTGGTCTACGACGACGACCGTCCCGTCGAGGACGGAGGGCGAGCGGACGACGTGGAGGTCTACACGCTGGGCTTTTCGACGATCGGCATCTACCCCCTGGGCCCGGGCAATATGGACCTCCTGGTCTGGTTCGCCTACCAGGCCGGGGACTACACGGCGGCCGGCGGCACCTCCGACCTCGATCTGAACGCCGCCGCGGGCATCCTCGAGGTGGGCTACCAGCTGCCGGAGGTGTACGGCAAGCCCTGGTTCCGCCTGGGGGTCAACGTGGCCTCGGGCGACGACGACCCGGACGACGGAGACAGCACCACGTTCTTCAACATGCTGCCGACCAATCACCTCTACTACGGCTTCGCCGACCAGCTCGCCTTCCAGAACCTCGTCGACTGGTTTGCGCAGATCATGTTCTGGCCGCACGAGAAGGTCCTCGTGAACCTGATGTTCCACCAGTTCGATCTCCAGAACGACGACGACTCCCAGTACTTCGGTACGGGCGCCTTCAACAAGAACGCCTTCGGCTTCGGTCAGCGGCCCTCGGCCGGCAGCAAGCGGGTGGCGCGGGAGCTCGACGTGGTCGTGAACGTGAATCTGATCGACCATGTCTCGCTGCAGGGCGGATACGCCTACATGTGGGGACGCACGTCCTGGGAGCGCCAGTTCAGCAACGAAGACGTCAAGTTCGCCTACGGCCAGGTGACGGTCAGTTACTGAAGGCCGCCGAGCGGGCCGGGCGACTACGAGGTCGTCACCTCGTCGTCTGGCTTCGCGGCGCGGTTCTCGCTCTCGGCGCGGCGGCGTAGCCACACGTTCGAGACGGTCACGAGGGCCAGGATCACCAGCAGCACGGAGAGCAGTGGCAGGTTGACCCCCTCCTCCGCCTCGGGAGGGGAGATCGGCGCCGCCGCCGGCTCCAGGGTCGCGTTCTGGGTGCCGTCGGGATCCGGGTCGGCCATGCCGCCTCCGCGTCAGGGGATGCAGCGCTCCGGCAGGGGATGCCGGTAGAGTTGCGCTGCGTTCTCGTGGGTGATCTTGCGGACGTCTTCGATGGGGAGCTCGCCCAGGACATTCTCGATCACCTGCTGGGTGTCCGGCCAGGTGCCGTCGCCGTGCGGGTAGTCGGACTCGAAGAGGATGTTGTCCACGCCGATCGCATCGCGGGTACAGATCGTGGACGGGTCGTCGATCATGCAGAACCAGAAGTTCCGCCGCAGGCAGTCCGAGGGCGAGATCTTGGGATCGGGCCAGCCGCGCCCGTAGCCGGAGCGGGCCATGATGTTGTCGCAGCGATCGATGAGGCCCGCGACCCAGGCGATGCCGCCTTCGGACATGGCGATCTTCAGGTCCGGGTAGCGAGCGGGCCAGCCGCTCCACAGCCACTCCGCGCAGGACTCGAAGGCCATGGCCTGGAAGAGGGTCGCGCCGAGCTCGAGCATCGGTGCGCCGGTCGGCATCTGGGCGAATCCCGAGGATCCGACGTGCAGATTGAGGACCGTGTCCGTGTCTGCGCAGGCCTGGATGATCGGCTCCCAGTAGGCGTCGAAGATCGGGGGCAGTCCCTGGCGATGAGGCTGCTCCGGCATCGTCACGGCGGTGAAGCCCCGCTTCGCGTTGCGGCGGATCTCCTCTGCGCCCTTCTGCGGATCCGAGAGGAAGGTGATGCCGAGAGGGACGATCCGGTCCGGGTAGGAGCCGTGCCACTCCTCGAAGAGCCAGTCGTTCCAGGCTCGCGTGCAGGCGAGGCCGAGCTCCAGGTCCTTGGATTCCGAGAAGAGAGTGCCGCCGAACCCCGTGACGCCGGAAGGGAAGTTGACGGAGGCCCAGATGCCGCCGATGTCCATGTCGACGATCCGGTGGTGGATGTCCCAGCAGCCTCTGCGGATCTCGTCGAAGCGCGCCGGCTCGACCCGGTGATCCTCCACCGGACGTCCGGCGACGCACATGAATCCCACCTGGAAGTAGGGGGTGTCCTCGTAGACCCAGACCTCGTGCCCCTCCTCGGTCTCTACCACGCGTGGGGCGCGGTCCTGGAGGTGTCTGGGCATCCGCCCCTCGAAGGTGTGCGGCGGCTCGACGAGATGGTCGTCGACCGAGATGAACGTGTACTTCACCTCGCGGGGCTCGGGGTCGGGCAGCAGCTCGCCGTAGGCGGGGCGCTTGATGCCGAGCTTCACCACTCTGGCCATGGGACGACTCCTATGCTGGGGGCCCCATGCTACTCGATGGGTGGGCCGGCGTGGGCCACCCGGCGGCGGCGGATCAGTCGATTTCGAGAGCGCCGGCCTCGGCGAAGAAGGCCTCGAGCAGCGGCCGCCGGGAGGCGAAGAGCTCGATTCCCTCGTCCTGGAGGGATTCCACCTGGATGCTCGCCGACGGTCCCACCAGGTCATCGAAGCAGTCGGCGACGTCGTCGCCGGCCCCGATCCGGACGAAGAGCTCCCGCCAGGCCTCTTCGGGACCGGAGAGGGTGAAGTCCATATCGTTGGGGTTGCCTCCGAGGGCGACCGCCTCACAGATCCCGTCCTCGAACTCCAGCATGAAGGCGTGCTCGTCGACGGACAAGCCGATGAGGGCGTCGCCTCCCGCCTCACCCACCAGGGAGATGGGCTTCTCCTGCTCCAGCCGCTCGAGGGCCTGCCAGAACTCGAGGGAAGGAAATCGCATCGCCATGGCGTACCTCCGCTGATGCCGTCCGCGAAGCGCAATGCAGCTCCCGTTCCAAGTCGCGGGGCTGCGAGGGGGCGCGGCCGAGCGCTCACCGGCATCGCGGGGCGGGAAGCGGTCGCGTCGATGGCGGACCCCGAGTCAAGCCGCCCCAGCTTCCGTCGAACGTCCGGGGCCCGGCGCCCCGTTTCGGCCCTCGCGCGGCGCGTCCGGGCGCGGCGGTCTATCCCCGCTTGCGCAGGTTGGCGGCCAGGACCCGCTTGCGCAGGCGCAGGCTCTTCGGGGTCACCTCGAGCAGCTCGCCGTCGCCCATCCACTCGAGGGCCCACTCGATCTCGACGTCGCGGGGGGGCGTCAGCACGTCGGCGTCGTCGCGTCCGGAGGCGCGCACGTTGGTGAGCTTCTTGCCGCGGCACACGTTGACGTTCATGTCGCCGGGCCGCCGGTTCTCCCCCACGACCTGGCCTTCGTAGACCGGAACCCCCGCAGCCACGAACATCGAGGCCCGCTGCTGGATGTTCGAGAGGGCGTGGGCGGTGGTCTGGCCCGTCTCCGATGCGATGATCGCGCCGACGTTGCGCCCGGAGAGGTCTCCGGCCCAGGGCTCGTAGCCCCGCACGGTCCGGTGCAGGACGCCATCGCCGCGGGTGTCCGACAGGAACTCGCTGCGATAGCCGAACAGTCCGCGGCTGGGCACGATGAGCTCGAGCCGCGCCCGGCCGTCCCGATGCTCGAGGGAGACCATGCGCCCGCGGCGGGCGGAGAGCTTCTCCATCACCGAGCCCAGGTAGGCCTCGGGGACCTCCGCCACCACGTCCTCGACGGGCTCGCAGGACTTCCCTTCGATCTCGCGGCGGATGATTTCGGGGCGCGACACGCTGAACTCGTAGCCGTCGCGGCGCATCGTCTCGATGAGTACCGCCAGCTGGAGCTCGCCCCGACCCGCCACCGAGAAGGTCTCAGGGGTGTCCGACGGCTCGATGCGGATGGAGACGTTTCCCAGCGCCTCGCGCTGGAGCCGGTCGTGGATCTGTCGACTGGTCAGGTAGCGTCCGTCCCGCCCGGCGAAGGGCGAGCTGTTCACCGAGAAGCGCACCCGGACCGTGGGCGGGTCGATGGCGATGCGCGGCAGCGGCTCGAGAGTGCCCGGGGCGCAGATCGTGTCGCCCACCTCGATGGAGTCGATGCCCGCGATGACCGCCAGGTCGCCCGCCGGGGCTTCGTCCAGCTCGACTCGTGTCAGCCCCCGCGCGCCCAGCAGCTTGGTGACGCGGAAGGTCTCCGGCGGCCCCTCCTCGGGGATGCGAGTGATCAGGGAGCCGCGGCGCAGGCAACCTCGCGCCACCCGGCCGATGACCAGACGACCGAGATAGTCGTCGTAGTCGAGCGTGACGGCCTGGAACTGGAGGGGGCCCTCGATGTCGACCACCGGCGCCGGCGTGGAGTCGAGGATCGCCTGGAGCAGCGGCCGCAGGTCGGTGAGGGGACCGGTGGGGTCCGTGGCGGCGGCGCCCTGCTTCGCCGAGGCGTAGATGATCGGGAAGTCGAGCTGCTCGTCCGAGGCTCCCATGGCCACGAACAGGTCGAAGACCTCGTCGACGACGGCCTCGGCGCGCTGCTCGGGCCGGTCGATCTTGTTCACGACGAGGAGTGGGTGGAGCCCATGGGCGAGGGCCTTCGACACGACGAAGCGCGTCTGGGGCATCACGCCCTCGACGGCGTCGACCAGGAGCAGCACCGAGTCGACCATGCCCAGGACGCGCTCGACCTCGCCGCCGAAGTCGGCGTGGCCAGGAGTGTCGACCACGTGGATCCGCACGCCTTCGAACTCGACGCAGGTCTCCTTGGCGCGAATCGTGATGCCGCGCTCGCGCTCGAGGTCGCCGCTGTCCATCGCCCGCTCGGCCACCTCCTGGTTCTCGCGGAAGGAGCCGGTCTGGCGCAGCAGTCCGTCGAGCAAGGTGGTCTTGCCGTGATCGACGTGGGCGATGATTGCGACGTTGCGGAGGTCCTTGCGCGGCTCTTTCATGGCGCGAGGAGGCTAGCAGGGTGCGGAGAATTCACCCGTCCGGTGGCGTCGGCCTGCGCACCCCCGGGGTGCACGCGCAGGCGGGCGCGATCGTCGTCGGCTCAGAGCAGGTCGATCAGGACGAACACGCGATCGCCTCGGGCACGGAGCGGTCGCACGTCCAGACGGACTCGGGCCTGGTTGCGAACGATCCAGGCGTCGACGGTGGGTTGACCGGTGTGTGACCGGCCGATGCGAGCACGCGGAAGCTCCAGAACGAGGGACCCGACGCCGCGTTCGCGAAGCAGGGTCAGGGCCTCGTCGGGAGGCGTCTGGTGTTCGAGGACCCGGTCGAAGAAGAGCTCGCCGTTGCGCTCCCAGTGGAGGACGTAGACCGGACGCGGCATCCACAGCACGGCGCCCTTGGGGATGGCGACGACGCCGCGACCCCGGGCGACGAGCTCGCCGAGGGCAACCTGGTCGGGAAAGGTCCTCTGAACGTAGGCCCGTGGATCGGTCAGGGCGGCGATGCGGGGCAGGTAGCTCGCCGCCAGGGTCGTGACGTGGTGGATCGCCAGGAGCGCGACGACGAGCCCCAGGGCCCGCGCCGCCCAGGGCGCCGAGCGCGCCAGCCGAGACCCTCCGACCGCCGTGGCGATGGCGACGAAGGGCAGGAGCGGGGTGCCGAAGCGCAGCGCGGGCATGAAGGCGAACTGGAGCACGAAGAGCACGAAGAGCACGCCGCACAGCACCGCGGTCGGGCGCTGCATGCGGTGCACTGCCGCGGGCAGGAGCGCGAAGGGCAGGGGACCCAGGAGTCCGCTCAGGTGCGGGTTCCATCCCATCAGGAGCGATCCCAGGTAGTGGAGGAAGCCGGCCGGAGACCGCGCCCCGGGGAAGTCCGTCGACAGGCGGAAGCGGCGCAGGGAGAGATGGGCCTCGCTGGCGGGCCCGCTGCCCAGCCAGCCCGAGAGGAGGGGGAAGAGGGGATTTCCCGTGGAGAGCCAGGCCTTCGCGAACCAAGGGAGGGTGACCGCCGCGACGAGGGCCGCGGCGCCCAGCAGTCGCCTCGGTCCCGGGGGACGGCCCCCGATCATCACGAGCAGCCCGACGGCGGGCACGAGGATCGCGGCGTGGAGCTTGGCGTTGGCGGCGAAGGCCAGGCACAGCGCCGCCGCGGTCAGGTGTCGGCCGCCACCGCACCGGTTCCAGCGGTCGGCGAAGGCGAGAGCGAGAAAGCCGTAGGCGCCCACGCCAAGATCGACGTAGGTGGACGGAGCGTTGTCCCGGGTGAAGGGCACGACGAGGGCGAAGAAGGCGGCGACGGCCGCGGCGCCGGGAGCGCTGCGCCGCGTCGCCTCGGCGCGGATCAGGACCGCAAGCGCGACGGCGAAGCCCGCCGATACGCCGGCCGCTGCATCGGGTTGGCCCGCCGTGAGCGCGGGCACGTACAGGAGGTCCACCCCGGCTCGCAGCTCCGCGTCCAGCATTCCGGGCAGCCCGCGAATGGGACCTTCGACCCAGGCCGCGACCATGGGGAGGTGGTACTCGAAGCCGTCCCAGTAGGTCTCGGGACCGAGGGCCGCGGCGAAGGTGAGCGCGGCCAGGGCGGCGCCGGTCCACTCGAGCGCGCGGATCCAGGCCCCGCCGGCTCGGGTACCGGTGCCGGGTCGCGGAGCCAGACCCCGGGCGAGGGGAATGCCTGCGAGAGCGACCCCGGCCAGCGCCCAAAGGGGCAGGGGCAGATCCGCCAGTCGCAGACCGAGGATCGCGAGGGACGAGGCGCCGGTGCCGAAGACGAAGGCCAGGGCCAGGGTCTCGCCGGTCCCGGCGCGCAGGCGCAGAATGCGCACAACGGCGAGGCCCACGGCCCCGTAGGCCAGCAGGGGGACGACGCCCGCCGCGATCAGGGCGCCCAGCTGCGCGAGGTCCCTCACGGCAGGAGACGAAGGCCCAGCTCTCGCACGGCGAGGTATAGACCGCCGACGATCAGTGTCCAGGCGGTGAGGACGGCAGCGGTCCTCGCGCCCAGAGGCGGGAGATCCTCGGGCCGTTCGTCGTCCACGGTATCGACGCTATCACAGGCCCGAGGAGCGACGTCCACCCGCTACGCTCCGGCCCGGCGATGCGCGAGCCCTCCCGTCGCTTCCGACTCACGGCGCTGCTCCTCGGTGCGGCGCTGGCCCTGCTGCTCGCCGAGGCGGCGCTGCGCGTGCTGCGACCGGCCCAGATCTCGCAGATCCTCTACCCCTGCTTCTATCGCCCCGATCCCGTGCTCGGCTTCCGCTACGCGCCGAACGCCCGGGGCCTCGTGGCCGGCCACTTCGAGATCCACAACGAGGTCGAGACCAACGCCCTCGGCTTCTACGACGACGAGCCTTTGTCGGCTTCCGAGGCCCGCCCCCGGATCCTGGCCGTGGGCGACTCCTTCACCGCGGCGATGAACGTGGCGAAGTCCGAGGTGTGGACCTCGGTACTCGAGCGCGAGCTGCGGGCGCGGGGACTCCCTCGCGCCGACGTCGTGAACCTTGGGCTCGACGGGACGGGCACCGACGTCCACGTCGCACTGCTGCGGGAGTTCGTTCCGCGCTTCCGCCCGGACGCAATCGTGCTCGCCTTCTTCGGGAACGACCTCGGCGACGTCCTGAACGGCCGCTTCACTCGGGAGTGTCACCGGGGCTACGTGCTGTCGTATCAGACCCCGGCCCAGCGGGAGGCCCTGGCGGATCGCGTCGACAGCCATCTTGCGCGCCGATTGCCGCGGGCGCTCTACCGCCACTCCTTCCTGGTGCGGCTGATCGCAGCGCCCTTCCTCGAGCCCAACGATCCCCACCGGATCCAGTTCCTCCAGCCCCGCCGCGCCGAGCTGGGGATCACCGGCGCCCAGCGCGAGGCGCGGGGCGCAGACTTCCGGCGCGCGTTGCGCGAGCTCGAGGAGATCGCCGCGACCTGTGACTGTCGCCTGCTGGTGGTGCCGGTCCCGCCGCGCTCCCAGGCCGACGGCAGCCTCGAGATGTGGCGTCGCCACGCCGAGGGCCTGGCCCTCGTGACGCTGGACGTGCTGCCCGGGATCGATGCGCGATTGCGCGAGGAGGGGGGCACTCACGCCGATCTCTACTTCGAGCACGATGCCCACCTGAATGCCCGGGGCAACGCCTACTTCGGTCGTGCCCTGGCGGATCGACTGGCCCCGGATCTCCCGGGCGGCGACCCAGACGACGGCTAGAGCTTCTCCCGCCAGCGGCCGCGGCGGAAGGAGGCGGCGAGCCAGGTCGCCCGCAGGGTGTGGTCGACCAGGATCACGCCCCAGATCCAGATCACGGGAGCGTCGAGGACGAAGGCCAGCAGCGCGGCCACGGGGACGCGGACCAGCCAGTTTCCCAGGGACGAGGCCACGAAGGGCGTCCAGGTATCGCCGGCGCCGCGATGGGCGCCGCCCAGGGCGAAGTGGCTCTGGAGTGCGGGCTGGGCCAGGGCGAGGAAGACGAGGAAGGGGACGAGGGAGGCGATCAGGCTCGGGTCGTCGGTGAAGATCCGCGCCAGGGGACCCGGCAGGAGGAGGCAGACGCCACCGAGTGCGACGGCGACCCCCAGGGACAGGTGGGTCGCGCGCCAGCCTGCGCGCCTGGCGCCCTCCGGATCCCGGGCGCCGAGGGCCTGTCCGACCAGGGTCGCGGCCGCCGTGCCGAAGCCGACGCCGGGGATCCAGGTGAAGGAGAGCAGCCGGATGCCCACGGTGTAGGTCGCAATGGCAACGCTTCCGTAGCCGGAGAGGATGCGGAAGTAGGCGAGCAGGGCGAAGTTGTTGGCCAGGCGCTCTCCCACGCTGGGGATGGCCAGGCGCACGACCTCCGGGATCAGGGGTCGGGCGCCGGCGAAGTCCCGGGGGCGGAGGCCCAGGGGAGTGCCGGGGTCGGATCGAAGCACCACCCCGAGAAAGAGCGCGAGGCCCACGACCTGGGAGATGAGGGTCGCGAGTCCCGCCCCCACGAGCTCGAGGCGTGGCGCGCCGAAGGCGCCGAAGATCAGCAGCCCGTTCAGCCCGAGCTTCACGACCGTCACCACGCCCGCGATCAGCATCGGCGTGCGCGCGTCGCGATTCGCGCGCAGCCCGAACTCCAGGATCATCGACACCGCGAGCAGGAGCGACGAGCCGACGATCAATCGCAGGTAGGGAACGCCCTGGGCGACGGCAGCCGGCTCGGCGCCGAGAGCCCCCAGCAGCGTGGCCGAGGCGCCCACCATCACCGCCGTCAGGGCCAGGGCGGCCCCGGCGGAGACGATCATGGCGGCGGCGAGGGCATGCCGCGCCCGGGCCGGATCACCGGCCCCGATGGCGTGGGCCATCAGGGCGACGCAGGCAAAGCCGACGGCGAAGAGCACCGACTGGGAGAGGTGGAAGAACTGGCTCGAGTAGCCGACAGCCGCGACTGCCTCGGAGCCGAGGCGACCCACCATCGCGATGTCCACGAGGCCGACCACGTTGAGGAGACCCTGGGAGAGCATCACCGGCCAGGAGAGGCCCCAGATCTCCCCCAGCGAGTCGTGGTCCCCCGCCGGAGTCGGCAGCGTCGCACCCGCGACCAGGGCCGAGGACGGGAGGTCGAGTGCCTCCTCGGCGTCGAGATCGACGTTGCTCGGAGCGGCGGGTCGCCTCGGCTCTCCGCGGCTCAGCGCAGTTCCGGCGGGAGCTGGAAGACGATGCCCTCGTCGACCTCGGGCAGGGAATCGATCCGTACGTCGCCGCCCGCGATCTCGTCGAGGCGCTCGGTCACCTGGGAGACCAGCACCTCGGGAGCCGACGCTCCAGCCGTGACGCCGACGCGTCCCATGCCGTCGAGCCAGCTCGGCTCGATGTCGTCGGCGCACTGCACGAGGTAGGCGCGAATCCCGCTCTTCTCTGCGAGCTCGACCAGTCGGTTGCTGTTCGACGATTCCGGCGCGCCCACCACGATCACGACGTCGACCCGCCGGGTGAGGGCCTTCACCGCGTTCTGGCGGTTCTGGGTCGCGTAGCAGATGTCGTCCTTGCGGGGCAGGGCGACATCGGGGAATCGCTCCCGCAGGGCGTCGAGCACCTCGCTGGTGTCGTCCACCGACAGGGTGGTCTGGGTGACGCAGCCGAGCCGGGTGCCCGGGGCGACCCGAATCGAGTCCACGTCCTTCGGATCCTGAACGAGGTGGATGCGATCGGGCGCGTGGCCGCGAGTTCCCTCGACCTCGACGTGTCCCTCGTGGCCGACGAGGACGATCTCGAAGCCCTCCTTGGCCATGCGCTGGGTCTCGACGTGGACCTTCGTCACGAGGGGGCAGGTGGCGTCGATCACGCGCAGGTCACGGTCGCTGGCCGCCTTGCGCACCGCCGGCGACACGCCGTGGGCGCTGAACACGAGCAAGGAGCCCGACGGCACATCGGCGGGATCCTCGACGAAGATGGCGCCCTTCGCGCGCAGCCCCTCCACGACGTGCCGGTTGTGCACGATCTCGTGGCGTACGTAGACCGGGGGACCAAAGCGGTCGAGGGCGATCTCGACGATCTCGATGGCCCGGTCGACGCCCGCGCAGAAGCCGCGCGGGTTGGCGAGCAGGACGTCCATGCGGAGTCAGCGTAGCGCGCCCTGCGGGTCCCCGGGCGCGCGGCTATGCTCACGGGCCCCCCGCAACGCCGCGGGACTCACCCGGGAGAGACTCGCGATGGCCGATCTCGATGCGTTCCGGCAGCAGACTGGCGAGTGGCTCGACGAGAACGCCCCCGACGCGCTCCGGGGCCACGTCTTCGCCTCCGAGGGCGACGGCAACTGGGGGGGGCGGCGCGCGACCTTCGACCCTCCGGAGATGGGTGTCTGGCTCGAGCGGATGGCCGGGCGCGGTTGGACCGCGCCCACCTGGCCCGCCGAGTACGGAGGCGGCGGCCTCTCGAATGCAGAGGCGAAGGTGCTGCGCGAGGAGCTGGCCGCGCGGAAGCTTCCGCCGCCGCTGATCGGCTTCGGGCTGGAGATGATCGGCCCGACGCTCCTGCGCTACGGCACCGAGGAGCAGAAGCGCCAACACCTGCCGGGGATCATCCAGGGGAAGATCCGCTGGTGTCAGGGCTACTCGGAGCCGGACGCGGGCTCGGACCTGGCCTCGCTGCAGATGAAGGCCGTCCGCGATGGCGACGACTTCGTGGTCACCGGGACGAAGGTCTGGACCTCCTACGGCGACCTCTCCGACTGGATCTTCGCCCTGGTGCGCACCGATCCCACGGCAAAGAAGCAGGAGGGGATCACCTTCATCCTGATCGACCTCGACGCGCCGGGGGTGTCGCTGTGGCCCATCAAGCTCATCAGCGGGAAGTCTCCCTTTTGCGAGACGCGCTTCGACGAGGTGCGGGTGCCCGCCGCCAACGTATTGGGCGAGATCAACGGCGGCTGGACCGTCGCGAAGGCACTCCTCGGCTATGAGCGGGCGATGATCGCCGACGCGTTCGGGGCTTCGCGCGGCGGGGAGAAGAAGAGATCGGGGAAGGGCAGCCGCCTGGTTCAGCTCGCGCGCCAGTACGGGTTC
>CALDCK010000252.1 GCA_937937315.1 uncultured bacterium | reverse complement strand
AGTGGCTGCGCGCCCGCGTCGTCGACCTGCCCGAGGTGCTCCTGTCTTGAGCGCTCCGGCATCGGCCCGCAAGCCCTTCGCAGACGTCCGACGTCCGCGACCTCTACTGCCGGCCGAGGCGGAGCGCCGACTCACGATCCGCCAACGCGAGATCTTCGACGAGCTCGAGGCTCTGGCCGTGGAGGGGGGCTTCGCCGAGCTCACGATGGCGCAGCTCGCCGCCCGGGTGAACTGCTCGCTGCGCACGCTCTACGGTCTGGCGCCCAGCAAGGACGAGCTCCTGCTGATGGTGATGGACCGACGTCTGCACCGCATCGGCCGGGCCGCGGCGGCGGCGATCGAGCCGGACATGGACCCGCTGACGGCGCTCCGCTCCTACCTCCGTGCCACGAACGTCGCCGTGGGCCCCACGACCGAGACCTTCGCGAGGGAGCTGGCGGCGGTGCCGGGGGCGACACGCCTCGTGAACGACCACGGCAACTACATCATCGCCGTGACGGAGAAGCTGCTCGACCGGGCCGTCGAGAAGAAGCTGATCGAACCGGTCGACACCAGCGCGCTCTCGCTGATCCTGGGCGGCCTGGGCAGCTACTTCTCGCGCCCCCAGGTCATCCCGATGATCGACGCGTCGCCGAAGGACACGGCCGACGGAATCATGGAGATCATCCTGCGGGGCCTCGAGGCGAGGCGACGCTGACCCGCGACTGCGCACGAGGCCGCTGACTCCCCATGGTCCAACACCGTCGACCCGCCCAGGCCCTCCCGCTCCCCGAGCGGGATCGCCGCGCCGTGTGGCACCCCTACGCGCCGCCCGAGGCGGATCCGCTCTTCGCCGTGGAATCTGCCGAGGGCGTACGACTGCGCCTCACCGACGGCCGCGAGCTGATCGACGGGATGTCTTCCTGGTGGGCGGTCATCCACGGCTATCGCCATCCGCATATCGAAGCCTCGGTGCGCGCGCAGCTCGAGCGTCTGCCCCACGTCATGTTCGGCGGCCTCACCCACGAGCCCGCCGTCGCGCTCTGCGAGCGACTGCTCGCCCTCTCGCCGGCCGGGCTGGAGCGCGTCTTCCTCTCCGACTCCGGCTCGGTCGCCGTCGAGATCGCCATCAAGCTCGCTCTCCAGTACTGGCAGGCCCGGGGCGCAACCCGGCGCAGGCGGCTGCTCACCGTCCGCGGCGGCTATCACGGAGACACCTTTGCCGCCATGTCCGTGTGCGACCCGGAGACCGGCATGCACCATCTCTTCCGGGGAGCGCTGGCGGAGCAGGTCTTCGCCGAGCGTCCCGCGTGTCGCTTCGAAGAGCCCTGCGAGCCGCGTCACACGAGGGATCTCGAGTCGAAGCTCGAGGCCCACGCCGGATCCCTCGCGGCCGTGATCCTGGAGCCCATCGTGCAGGGTGCCGGCGGAATGTGGTTCTACTCGCCGGGCTACCTGAAGCGGGTCCGCGAGCTCTGCGACGAGCACGACGTGCTGCTCATCCACGACGAGATCGCGACGGGCTTCGGCCGTACCGGAAGGCTCTTCGCGTCGGAGCACGCCGACGTGGCGCCGGACGTCCTGTGCCTGGGAAAGGCCCTCACCGGGGGCGTCATGACTCTCGCAGCCACCCTGGCCAGCGAGCGCATCTGCCGAGCCATCGCCGACTCCAGCGCCGGCGCGCTGATGCACGGCCCCACCTTCATGGGAAACGCGTTGGCCTGCAGCGCCGCCCTCGCCAGCCTCGATCTGCTGGAGCGGGAGCCCTGGCAGGAACGTGTGTCCCGCATCGAGGCCCAGCTCGTGCGCGAGCTGGCTCCCTGCGCGGAGCTTCCGGCGGTCGCCGATGTGCGCGTTCTGGGCGCGATCGGCGTGGTCGAGCTCCACGATCCCGTGGACATGAAGGCGATACAGCCCGCCTTCGTCGATGCCGGCGTCTGGATCCGCCCCTTCGGACGCCTCGTCTACACCATGCCGCCCTACGTGATCGAGGGGGAGGACCTCGCCCGGGTGACCGGCGCGATGCGAGACGTGATCTCGCGCCTGGCGTGATGGCCCCGCGTCGGCGGGGGAACGCCCTGCCCTGGGAAGATCTGCCGTTGACACCCCGAGGATCCAGCAGGTAACCTGAAACACCTAATATTACCCGTCGGGGCGCGGCGTCGGCGCCCCCCCGGACCCGAGGCTCGTCGCTCGCGCCACGAGCGACCTCCGGGGCCGTGAAGTCCCGATCGAGGAGCACCCCATGGCCGCCGATCGCCCCGAGTCCCCGGAGCACGAGCTCTTCCGCGACACCGTCCGTCGCTTCGTCGAGGAGGAGCTCCGACCCCGCGCCCGCGAGTTCGACGAGGCCGGACGCCTCGACCGATCCCTCTACAAGAGGATGGGTGACCTCGGCATGCTCGGGCTGCGCTACGACGAGGCCTACGGCGGCGCCGGCCTCGACTGGTCCTTCACCGCCGTGATGTACGAGGAGCTGGGTCGCGCCGACAACGCGGGCGTGACGATGGGCATCAGCGTCCACACGGATATGGCAACGCCCTCCCTCGCCGAGTTCGGGAGCGAGGAGCTCAAGCAGCACTTCCTGGCCCCGTCGATCGCCGGCGAGCTGGTCTCGGCGATCGCCGTGACCGAGCCCGACGCGGGCTCCGACGTCTCGG
Source organism: uncultured bacterium (assembly GCA_937937315.1). Classification (GTDB taxonomy): domain Bacteria; phylum Myxococcota_A; class UBA9160; order UBA9160; family SMWR01; genus CALDCK01. Next base: position 4,018 of record CALDCK010000252.1, on the reverse strand, counting down.
GTGTGAAGACCCGGGCCGTGCGCGACGGCGATGAGTGGGTGATCAACGGCTCGAAGATCTACATCACCAACGCGGCCACTGCCGACTGGCTATGCCTGCTGGCGGTGACCGATCCGGACGCCGGCTACGGCGGCTTCTCCCAGATCGTCGTGCCCACGGACACGTCGGGCTTCCGCTACGAGCTCCTCGACAAGATCGGCAACTGGGGCTCCGACACCGGCCAGCTCTTCTTCGAGGACGTGCGCGTCCCGGTGGCCTACACCATCGGCGACATCGGGCGGGGCTTCCAGCAGCAGATGATGCAGTTTCAGGACGAGCGCCTCGTGGCCTGCGTGAGCTCCATGGCGAGCTCGCGGAAGCTCTGGGAGGACACGCGGAGCTGGTGTGAGGAGCGCGTCCTCTTCGGCAAGCCCCTCTCGAAGATGCAGAACACGCAGTTCAAGATGGTGGAGCTCTGGACCCAGCTGACCGCGGCCCAGGAGCTGGTCCGGGCCTGCGTGCAGCAGCGGGTGGACGGAGTCGACGCCACGGAGCTCATCACCATGGCGAAGATCTTCTGCGCCCGGGTCAGCCGGCAGGTCGCCGACGAGTGCATCCAGCTCCACGGGGGCTACGGCTACATGAAGGAGAGCCCGGCGGGGCGCGGGTTCGTCGACTCGCGCCTCGGCAGCATCGGCGGGGGCTCGGACGAGACGATGCTGCACTACCTCGCGAAGCAGCTCGGCTTCTAGCATCGGTGGGTCGCTCCCACGCGTGGAGCGCCGCCGGAGGATGGAGACCCCAGAATGTTCCAGCAGGTCACCGATTTCCTCGAGGAGAGCGAGGCTCTCCACGGCCTGCTCGCACCACTCGGCGACGCGGACTTCGAGACCAGGACCCAGTTTCGCGGCTACACGATCGGTGACGTCGTCGGGCACCTCCACCACTGGAACCACGCCGCCGACCTCTCGCTCCGCGATCCCGCCGGCTTCCAGGCATTCTTCGCCGAGGTGAGCGCCGGGATCTCGAAAGGCCAGGGCCTGGTCGAGATCGCCGACGCGTGGCTCGACGGGCTTCGGGGCCGAGCCCTGGTCGAAACCTGGCGCAGCTTCTACCGGGACATGGCCGGGCATTTCGGCGAGGCCGACCCGAAGGCGCGAGTCCAGTGGGCGGGACCGGACATGAGCGTGCGGTCCAGCATCACCGCCCGGCTCATGGAGACGTGGGCCCACGGACAGGAGGTGTACGACGTCCTCGGCGCGGAGCGCGTCCACACGGACCGCATCAAGAACATCGCCCAGCTCGGCGTCAACACCTTCGGCTGGACCTTCGCGGTCCGTCGACTCGAGGCACCGGCGGAGAAGCCCTACGTCCGCCTCCTCGCACCCTCCGGCGAGGTCTGGGAGTGGAACGAGCCCAGCGAGACGAACCGGGTCGAAGGCGATGCCGCCGAGTTCTGCCAGGTCGTAACCCAGGTCCGCAACCTCGCCGACACGAAGCTTCGCGTAACGGGAGACGCAGCGACCCGGTGGATGTCGATCGCCCAGTGCTTCGCCGGTGCCGCGGCGGAGCCGCCGGCGCCGGGCACGCGCTACCGGGTGACCGCGTGAGTCACCGACGCCAAGGAGCCACCCGATGGACCTGAACTTTGGCCCCGAGCACGAGGCCTTCCGCACCGAGGTGCGGGCATTCCTCGCCGAGCACGGGGAGAACGCACCCCGAGCCGGTGCCGGCGTTGCCGCCGGCCGCGCCGGGGAGGGCCTCCTCCGCTGGCAGAAGATCCTGATCGAGCACGGCTACTCCGCGCGCACGATCCCGCAGGAGTACGGGGGCTACGGTGCCGAGCCCGACATCCTGAAGCGAGTCATCATCGACGAGGAGTTCAACAGCGCCGGCGTGTCCCGGGGCTTCGGCGGACAGGGCCCGGAGATGCTCGTCCCCACCCTCCTCGAGCACGGCAGCGAGGTGCAAAAGCTGCGCTGGATCGGGCCCACGGTCCGGGGCGAGGTGGTCTGGTGCCAGGGCTACTCGGAGCCCGGCTCCGGAAGCGACCTGGCGAGCGTGCAGACCCGCGCCGTCGAGGACGGCTCCGACTTCCTGATCAGCGGCCAGAAGATCTGGACGACCACGGCCCAGGTCTCCGACATGATGTTCGGACTGATCCGCACCGAGCCGAAGGCCTCGAAGCACGCCGGGCTCAGCTACGTCCTCATCCCGATGGACACACCGGGGATCGAGGTGCGCCCGCTCGTGACCATGACCGGGGAGGCGGAGTTCAACGAGGTCTTCTTCACCGAGGCCCGCGTCCCTCAGGAGAACGTCGTCGGCAAGCGCGGAGAGGGCTGGAAGATCGCCAACACCACGCTCGCCCACGAGCGGAACATGCTCGCATCGAGCGCCGTGCTCGACGGCGCCCTGCGAAGCCTGGTGAAGCGGATGCGCAGCGAGTCGTCGAACGGCGTGCGGGCGATCGATTCCCCGCTGCTGCGTGACCGGCTGATCGAGCTCCAGGCCCGCGTGCTGGCGATGAAGTACCACGGCATGCGTATGCTCACGTCCCGGCTGAAGGGGAGGAGCCCCGGGGTCGCCGGACTCGTCGCCAAGCTCGCAGGATGCGAAGTGAGCCATCAGCTGAGCGCCCTCGGCATCGACGCGATGGGCGAGCTCGGCACCCTCTACGAGGGATCGCCGCGAGAGCGCGACCGCGGACGCTGGCAGAGTCAGTACATGTTCACCCTCGGACTCATCATCGGAGGCGGCACGGCCCAGATCCAGAAGAACATCATCAGCGAGCGGGGGCTCGGCATGCCCCGCGAGCCGAAGCCCCAGGCGAAGGGATAGCCGCCATGGACTTCGCCCTCTCCGAAGAGCAGGACCTGCTGGCCGGGAGCCTCCGACGCTTCCTCGAGGAGGAGTGCCCCGTGACGCGGGTGCGCGCGCTGGTCGAGGACGTGCCCGGGAACGACGGAGGCGTCTGGAAGTCCCTGTGCGAGCTCGGCGTCGGAGGGCTGCTGGTTCCCGAGGAACACGGCGGCAGCGGACTCGGACTGCTCGACGCGGCGGTCGCGGCGGAGACCCTCGCCTGGGGCGTCGCGCCGGCGCCTCTGCTGGGCAGCGCGGTAATGGCCCCGGTGGCCCTGCTCGCCGCGGGAAACGCCGAGCAGCAGGGACGCTGGCTGCCCCGCCTGGCGACGGGCAGCGTCCGGATCGGGATCGCGGCGAACGAGCTGATCTCGGTCCGCGACGACGCCGGGATCCGCCTGGAGGGCGACCGCCTCCACGGCACCTCGCTGATGGTGATCGACGGCGTCGAGGCGGATCACCTCCTCGTCGCCCTCGCCGGTGGAAGCCGCCTCGCCCTCGTCGACGCCCGGGCCGAGGGCGTGGCGTCGAAGCGACTGACCACGATCGACCGCACCCGCGACTTCGCCGAGGTCGTCTTCGACGGCGCGCCCGTCGGCGAGTGGATCGGCGAGCCGGGCGGAGCGGGCCCGGCCTGCCGCCGGATGCTCGACGCCGCAAGGGTCATGCTCGCCGCGGACATCCTCGGCGCCTCCGAACGCGCGATCGAGCTGGCCGTGGCCTACGCCATGGAGCGAAAGCAGTTCGACCGGGTGATCGCCTCCTTCCAGGCCGTCAAGCACCTCTGCGCCGAGATGATCACCGAGCTCGAGCCGGCGCGGTCCCTGGTCTGGTACGCGGCCCACGCCTTCGACCAGGTTCCCGAGGAGGCGTCGCTGATGGCGAGCCTCGCGAAGGCCCACCTCGCGGAGATCGGCCCCTTCATCGTGCGCACGGCGACGGAGGTGCACGGCGGCGTAGGCTTCACCGACGAGCAGAACCTCCACTACTGGTTCAAGCGCGTCGGCGTGGACCGGCAGCTGCTGGGCACGCCGGAGGCACTGCGGGAGGACGCAGCGCGCCTCCAGGGCTTCTCGGACTGAGGCGCGCGCTCGTACCCCCAGGGTGCCGGCAGCGGGAGGAACGACCCATGAAGACGAGGCTCGCAAACGACCTGGGTCTCGAATTTCCGATCTTC
>CALDCK010000251.1 GCA_937937315.1 uncultured bacterium | reverse complement strand
ATTCGCTTCATGACCATGCTCCTCTCGGGCCCTGCTGAACCGCGGGCTCCACCGGATACTACGCCCGGCCCGGGACGAAAGTCGAAGTGTCGTAGGATATCCGCTCATGGTGGAGAAAGCGGGGAAACACGCCGCCCGGGACCTTTCCGGGCGGGTCGCCATCGTCACCGGCGGCGGAACCGGCCTGGGGCTCGAGATCGCCCTGACGATGGCCCGTCGGGGTGCAGCCATCGCCATCGCCAGCCGGTCGCCCGAGCACCTCGAGGAGGGGCGGGGGGCGCTGGAGGCCGAGGGAGCCCGGACGCTCAGCGTGCCGTGCGACGTTCGCGATCCGCACGCGGTCCGCCGCCTGGTCCGCGAGGTCGAGGAGGAGCTCGGGGCGGTCGACATCCTGGTCAACAACGCCGCCGGGAACTTCGTCCGCCCGGCCGAGGCGCTTCCGGAAAAGGCGTTCGCCAACGTCGTGGACATCGTCCTCAACGGCACCTTCAACTGCTCGCGCGCCACCGGGCGGGCCATGATCGCCGGAGGCCGCGGCGGCGTGATCCTCAATATCGTCGCCACCTACGCCTGGACCGGAGGTCCCGGAACGATCCACTCGGCCTGTGCCAAGGCCGGCGTGCTGGCGCTCACCCGGACCCTGGCGGTGGAGTGGGCTCGACGCGGGATCCGCGTGGTGGCGATCGCTCCCGGCCCGTTCGAGTCCGAGGGCGCCGCCGATCGCCTGTGGCCCTCGCAAGAGCTGGAAGAGAGAGTCCGGCGGAGCATCCCTCTGGGCCGCTTCGCCACTCGCAGGGAGGTCGCGGCCGCGGCCGCCTGGTTGGTCTCGGATGAAGCCGCCTACGTCACCGGGGAGTGTCTCACCCTCGACGGCGGCGGATGGCTGGGGCGCGGCGTGCTCGGTGCCGACGAGCCGATCCCGAAGGTTCGGAGAAGACGACGGTGACACGGGAGGTCGAACGATGCGTCGATGGTGGAGGATCGTGGTGATCGGGCTTGTGCTGCTACCGCCGTCGGCGGACTTCGGGGCGGACCGGACCGGAGGGGAGATGTTCGCCACCCGCTCGGTGGTCTACGCCCGAAACGGCATGGTGGCCGCAGCGCACCCGCAGGCCGTGCGGATCGGCGTCGAGATCCTGAAGCAGGGAGGCTCCGCCGTGGACGCCGCCATCGCCGTCAACGCGGCACTCGGGTTTCTCGAGCCGACCGCGAACGGCATCGGCGGCGACCTGTTCGCGATCGTGTGGGACGCCGAGACCGGCCGGCTGTACGGCCTGAACGCCTCAGGAAGGGCGCCGGCCTCTCTCACGGCCGACAAGGTCCCGGCCGAAGAGGATGGCACCATCCCCCTGTACTCCCCCTACGCCTGGACCATCCCCGGCACCGTGGACGGGTGGTTCACCCTTCACGAGAAGTTCGGGGCACTGCCGATGAAAGAGCTCCTCGCGCCGGCGATCCGCGCGGCCCGCGACGGGGAGCCGGTTCCGGAGGTGATCGCCGCGGCCTGGGAGCGCTCGGCACGGGTCTTCCGCGACAAGCCCGGGTTCGCATCGACCTTCCTGCCCGATGGGCGGGCCCCTCGGGTGGGCGAGAGCTTTCGGAACCCCGACCTGGCCAAGAGCCTCCAGTTGATCGCCGAGCACGGCGCCGACGCTTTCTATCGAGGCGCCATCGCAGAGGCGATCGTCGCCTTTTCGGAGAAACACGGCGGGTTCATCGCCAGGGAAGACCTGGCCGACCACCGCTCCGAGTGGGTCGAGCCCGTGTCGACAACCTACCGCGGGGTCGAGCTGTGGGAGCTTCCCCCGAACGGCCAGGGCATCGCCGCCCTTCAGATGCTGAACATCCTCGAGTCGTTCGACCTCCGCGGGATGGGCCGAGACTCGGTGGACTTCTGGCACGTGATGGTGGAGGCCAAGAAGCTCGCCTTCGAGGACCGCGCGCGGTTCTACGCCGACCCCGAGTTTGCCGAAGTCCCCGTCGAGTCGCTGATCTCGAAGGAATACGGTCGCGAGCGTGCCGCCCTGATCGACATGAAACGCGCGGCCCGCACCGTCGAGGCGGGCCACCCTCCGCTATCCGAGGGCGACACCACCTTCCTGTGCACCGCGGACGCCAAGGGGAACATGGTCGCGCTGATCCAGAGCAACTACACCGGCTTCGGTTCGGGCTACGTGGTCGAGGGGTGGGGCTTCGGGATCCAGGATCGCGGCGGGCTGTTCAACCTCGACCCCGAAAGCGCCAACTACCTCGAGCCCGGCAAGCGGCCGTTCCACACGATCATCCCCGCCTTCGCCACCCGCGACGGAAGACCGTGGATGGCCTTCGGGGTCATGGGGGGCGACATGCAGCCGCAGGGACACGTTCAGGTCCTGGTCAACCTTCTCGACTTCGGAATGAACCTGCAGGAGGCAGGCGACGCCGCGCGCTATTACCACGGCGGGTCGTCGGAACCGACGGGGACGCTCATGACCACCGGCGGAGTGCTGTCCCTGGAGACGGGCGTACCGGCGCAGATCCTGCGCG
>CALDCK010000250.1 GCA_937937315.1 uncultured bacterium | reverse complement strand
AGTAGCCGGCGCATCGCTCCGCGGCGAGTCGGACCCGTCGCCTCCGCAGATCCCGGAACGTCGGCCTCCACCGACACGAGCAGCGCCGGAGACCGGGAGCCAGGCTCGGGCAGGATCGGCGAGCGCGGCCGCATCGCCTTCGCGGCGCTCTCGGGCTTCGGCACCTTCGCCCTCCAGGTCCTGCTCGTGCGCGCCCTGTCCCTGGTGCTCGATCAGTCGGTCTACGCCTTCGGCTCCATGACGTTCACCGCCTTGACCGCCCTGGCTGCCGGATCCCTGGCGATCTCCTGGCTCCAGCGCCGCACCGCCCTTCGCCCCGAGAGCCTCCTCGCTGGCTCTCTCGCACTCGCGGGACTCGCCAGTGCCGCGGCCCCGACGCTGCTCTACGTCGCGACCGGCGGCCTCGACGCCACGGCGTGGGATGCACAGCACGGCGTCGTGGCGTCGACGCTGGGCCTGGCGGTGCTGGTGGCGGGGCTGCCGATGCTCGCCGGAGGAGGGGCCCTCCCTGCCGTCCTGGCCCTTGCGGGTCGGGCGGGGGGTGATCGCGCGCCGGAGACCCACCTGGGGCGCCTGATCGCGGCCAACATTCTGGGCGCGATCTGCGGCGCGGTCCTCGTCCCCTTCGTCCTGCTGAACGCCCTGCCCCTGTGGTCCGGCTTCCTCGCCGTCGCCCTCCTCTACGCCGTCGCCGCGATCTTCGTGCCCTTGGGAATGCCTCGGACCCGCCTGCGCCGCGACCTCGTTCTCGCTCTGGGCTGGATCGCCCTGATCGGCAGCGCAAACCCGCTGTCACTGCCGCCGGTGCGCCTCCACCCGGGCGAGGAGCTCCTCTGGCTCGACACCAGCCCGGCCGGAGCCGTCGCCGTCGTCGCGCGGAACGACGAGCGGTCGATCCGCATCGACAACCACTACGACCTGGGCGGCAGCGCCGACGCCCATCACCAGGAGCGGCAGGGGCACCTGGCCGCAGTCCTGCAGCCCGAGGCCCGGCAGGCCCTCTGGATCGGATCGGCCACGGGCATCAGCGCCGGAGCCCTGGCCAGCCACCCCCTCTCCCGCCTGCATCTCCTGGAGCTCGTTCCCGCCGTCGCCGACGCCGGAGCGCGCTTCTTCACCCGCTGGAACCGGGGCGTCCACGACGATCCGAGAGCCCAGGTCGTTCTCGACGACGCCCGCAGCTACGTGCGAGCAAGCGACGAGCACTTCGACCTGGTGGTCGGCGATCTCTTCGTCCCCTGGCGCGCCGGGGCCGGCTCCCTCTACACCCGCGAGCACTTCGAGGCCGTGCGCGCGCACCTGGGCCCCGACGGCGTATTCGTGCAGTGGCTCCCCCTCTACCAGCTGTCGACCCCCGCCTTCGAGTCGATCGCCGCTACCTTCCTCGACGCCTTTCCGAGCTCGGCGCTCTTCCGCGGCGATTTCTTCGGCCGCCTCCCCGTCGTGGCGCTGGTGGGCTACCGCGGCGCTCCGCCCACCGCGCTGGCGGTCGCTGCGGCGGCGAAGCGCCTGGACGACGCCGGCGTCGGAGACCGCTGGGTTCGCGACCCGGTGGGCGTCTGGAGCCTCTACGTCGGCCCTCTGGCGGCGATCGCCGAGCGCCTCGCAACCGCTCCCCGGAACACGGACGATCGTCCCTGGGTGGAGTTCGGCGCCGTCCCTGCGCGGACGGGGGGGAGTCCCCGGCTCGTCGGCAGTCACTGGCTGCGCATGGTAGAGCCCGTGATGCGCGCCGCCGGCTTCCGGGACCCGGTCTTCCCCGGGCTCTCTCCGCCGGCGGTCCGCGCCGCCCGAGGGGGCGGCATGCTCCAGGCCGCCGGCGTCGCCTGGGCCGAGGAGCGGCCGGACCGGGCCGCCCGCCTCCTGTTCGCCGCCGCGCGCGACCTGCCGCCCCACCTGCTCGATCCCGCGCGCCCCGACCCCAGCGCCGCGGACCTCTGGCCCGATCCGCCGAGCCGTGTCGCGCCCCCGGCACCGGAAGACACCCCCTGAGAGCGCCCTCCCGGTCCGACACTGAAGGACGCCGCTCTGCGACGCGCACCCCCTGAGCCGGAAAGCAGACCTCTGCGACCCGCCGCCCCGGGTCAGTGGATGCGCCGGCCCCCGCCGGCCCACTCCTTCTCGCGCAGCCTGAACTTCTGGATCTTCCCGGTCGAGGTCTTCGGCAGCTCGCCGAACTCGACGGACTTCGGGCACTTGAAGTGGGCGAGGTGCTCGCGACAAAACTCGACCAGCTCGGCCTCGGTCACCTCATGCCCCGGTCGGATCGACACGAAGGCCTTCGGCACCTCTCCCCACTTCTCGTGGGGCACCGCCACCACCGCGCACTCGAGCACCGCCGGATGCTTCACGACGGTGTGCTCGACCTCGATGGTGGAGATGTTCTCGCCGCCACTGATGATGATGTCCTTCTTGCGGTCGCGGAGCTCGATATAGCCGTCCGGGTGCATCACCCCGAGGTCTCCGGAGTGGAACCAGCCCCCCGCGAAGGCCTCTGCCGTGGCTTCGGGATCCTCGTAATAGCCCTTCATGACGTTGTTCCCGCGCATCACGACCTCGCCCATGGTCTCCCCGTCCGAGGGCACATCGCGCATCTCGGCATCGACCACCCGCAGATGGGTGGCGACCTGGTAGGGAACGCCCTGGCGCGCCATCACCGCTGCGCGCCTGGCGACCTCGAGACGCTCCCAGCCGGGCTGGAGCTCGCAGTAGACATGGGGACCGTAGGTCTCGGTCAGCCCGTAGACGTGGGTCACGTCGACGCCGAGCTCTTCCATGCGCGCGAGCAACGTGGGGGACGGAGGCGAGCCGCCGGTCGCCACGCGCACCCGCGGATCGAAGCGGACGCCCCGGGCCTCCGGCGCCTCTGCGAGCATCAGCAGCACCGTCGGCGCACCGTTGAAGTGGGTCACCCGCTCGGCGCGGATCAGGTCGATGACGTGCGCCGGCTCGATGGCGCGCAGCATCACGTGGGTGCCCCCGACCGCGGTCACCGCCCAGGGAAAGCACCACCCGTTGCAGTGGAAGAGGGGCAGCGTCCAGAGGAAGACCGAATCACGCTCGAGCTTGTGGACGACGATCTCGCCCAGGGCGTTCAAGGCCGCGCCGCGGTGGGTGTACATGACGCCCTTCGGCCGGCCCGTCGTGCCCGAGGTGTAGTTGATCGAGGTGATGCGATCCTCGTCGTCGATTCCGCCCGTCACCGGCAGCACCTCGGCGCCATCGACGAACTCCTCGAAGCTCGGGCCATCGAGGGGGCTCCCCACGACCCCCGCCACCGGATCGTGGAGATTGACCAGCAACGGTCGGGTCTGGAGCCCACCCGGCGCGTCGATCACGCGAGGCGCGAGCTCCGGATCGGCCATCACGACCTTCGCCCCGGAATGGTTCAGGATGTAGCCGACCTCGGCCGGGTTGAGGCGTGTATTGATCGCCACCAGGGCCGCGCCCACGCGTAGCACGGCGAAGTGGGCCGCCAGCAGGACCGGCAGGTTCGGCGCCAGCACAGCAACGCGGTCGCCGGGCGCGACGCCGGCTCGCACCAGCGCGCCCGCGAAGCGCCCCACGTCCTCGGCGAAGGTCGCGTAGTCGAGACGCTGGTCGCCGTAGACCACGGCCGTCTGGTCCGGAAAGACCCGGACGGTGCGCTCGAGGAAGGCCAGAGGCGTGAGGGGATCGCCGTTCGGAAGGCTGGGGCTCGTCATGCCCCGATTATGGGCTGCACCGGCGCCACCGCGCCACGCAACCCGCGGGTCCGCGGGCGGCCCCCGTGCGGCGCGGGGTCACCCGGAGAGCCAGCTCGGACGGGGAGATCTGCTGCCCGGAACTTCCGAAGCAGCGGACCGGCTCACCGGACCCCCGCGCCGCAGCCGAGAGCGTCGCCGACCTCCCGCGGCTCCGCCGTGCGCGGAGTCACATTCCAGCGTGGTGGATCCCCCGGGTGTCCGATAGGCTTTGGATAAGGGGACTTCACTCGTCCCCGAGTCCTGTCGCGCACGTCATTGGGGCGTGTGGGTTGGGGCGACCCGGAGGGGCGGGATCGGCGACCACCTTGGAAACCGGGAACGAAGCGGGGTCTGGGCCCCGCTGGGTGTTCTCTACGCCGGGACGGAGGTAATTCGGTGTATCAATCTAGTACTACGGCGAGTGAGGTGGCGGCGTCCTAGCGCCACGCCGAATTGCACAATTCCGGCGTGAGGGGGACGCACAGTTCCCAGCGCCACCGCCCCGAGAGCGCGGTTGCCGTAGCCGCGATGGGTCCTGAACCTGCTCTCGGGGCCTTTTTTGCCCGTCGCCCGGAGCCTGGAACCCGATCCGCGAGATGTCCGAATCGACCGCCACCCTGCTCGTCTCCTGTGCCGACCGCAGGGGGATCGTGGCCGCCCTCGCCCAGCTCCTCTACGGCCACGACGCGAACATCCTCGACGCGGACCAGCACACCGACGCCCGGGCCGGCGTCTTCTTTCAGCGCATCCGCTTCGACACCGCCGGATTGCGCACCGATCGCACCACCCTCGAGCGAGGAATCGAGGAGGTGGCCGAGCGACTCGGGATGTCGTGGCGGCTCGCCTATGCAGAGCGGGTGAAGCGCGTCGCGATCTTCGTATCGCGTGTCGACCACTGCCTCTACGACCTGCTCCTGCGCCACCGAGCGGGCGAGCTCGCCTGCGAGATCCCGCTGATCGTGAGCAACCACCCGGTCCTCGAACCGGTAGCCGCGCACTTCGACATCCCCTTCCGCGTCTTCCCGATCTCGAAGGACACGAAGCGCGAGCAGGAAGCACGCGAGATCGAGCTGCTCCAGAGCAACGACATCGATCTCGTGGTGATGGCGCGCTACATGCAGGTGCTCACGGAGCAGTTCGGCATCGACTTCCAGGTCTTCCCCATCGACGCGCAGAACAGGCGCGAGCAGGAGAAGCGGGAGCTCGCCCTGCTCGAGGAGCGGGCGATCGACGTGATCGCGCTGGCCCGCTACATGCAGATCCTCTCCGAGAAGTTCCTGGAGCGGTACCCGTCGCGCGTCATCAACATCCATCACTCGTTCCTGCCCGCCTTCAGCGGCGGCCGGCCCTACCACCAGGCTCACGAACGCGGCGTGAAGCTGATCGGCGCCACCGCCCACTACGCCACCGCCGACCTCGACGAGGGACCGATCATCGAACAGGACGTGATCCGCGCCTCCCACCGGGATTCCGTGAAGGAGCTGACCCGCAAGGGCCGCGACGTGGAGCGCGTCGTCCTCTCCCGCGCCGTGCGCTGGCACCTCGAGGACCGGGTGCTCGTGTACGGCAACAAGACCGTCGTCTTCTCGTAATGAACCCGCGCATCATCGGATTCTTCATCGTCCTGGGCGTGGTGATGTTCAGCTGGCTCATGACCTACGGGGCCTGGCAGTACCAGCAGGTGGCCGCTGGCGTGGTCCCCATCGAGAGGCGGACCTACCCGCGGCTCACCCTCATCACCATCGGCACCGGGGGGGCCTACGAGAACCCGGCCCGCCGCGGGCCCGCCACTGCGGTGGCCGTGGGCTCCCGCGTGCTGCTCGTGGACGCGGGGCGTTCGGTGGCCGAGGGCCTGCGCAACGCCACGATCTCCGTCGCCCAGCCCGACACGGTCCTGCTCACGAACCTGCTGCCGGAGAACACCGAGGGCCTGGACGACCTGCTGCTGACCGGATGGCTCGAGGGACGCGAGACACCGCTGCGGGTCGTGGGCCCTCCGGGAACCCGAGGGCTGACCGATGGGATCCTGGCGAGCCACGAACGCGGCATCACCGCCCGGGCCACCGCCCTCGGCCTGCCCCCCGAGGGCGCCCGCTTCGACGTCCGCGAGATCGGTGACGGCTGGACCGCCGAAGCCGATCGCCTGCGCGTACGCGCGGGAGCGCTCCCCGGAGGCCCGCTCGAGGCCTTCGCCTATC
>CALDCK010000249.1 GCA_937937315.1 uncultured bacterium | reverse complement strand
CGAAGAGGATCTGCTTCGGCCGCGAAACTCCGATGCCGCGCGCCGCACGGTCGACCGCCTCCACGCTCCGGCCGATCGACCCGGGCGATCGCGGGGTCGGCGCCACCTCTCCGGGCATCTCGTGGCTTCCGAACGCCCCCCGGCCCGCGGCGTAGAGCAGGGCCAGAACGGCCAGGGCGATTCCGGCCAGGGCGATGAGGATCTTCTTCACGCATCCCTCCCTGGGGGCCGGGCTCGCCGGCGCTCGCGCCACCCTGTCCCAGCCCGAGGGGACTCGTCAAGGGTGATCCGCGGCGTCGTCCTCGCTCCGCGCGAGCGCGGCGGTGGTGCGCGCGTGGCGTGCGCGATCGATGGGGTAGCGCGAGAGCACGGCGATCGCGGCCACCGCCAGCACGGCGATTCCGGGGCCGTAGAGCACGCCGAGGGAGAGGATCTTGGCCTCGGGCACCGCGGCGGGATCGGCCCGGGTGGGAAAGTCGATGAAGTCGATGCCGAGCCCGGCGATGAAGCTTCCCAGACCCGATGTCGACTTCGCGGCGAAGGAGAGGGCGCCGAAGAAGACCCCCTCGTTGCGCGAGCCCGTGTGGAGCTCGTGCTCGTCGGCGATGTCCGCCATCATCGAGCCGGCCATCACCAGGCCCGCCGACGCACCGAAGGCGGCCAGGAACGAGGCGAGGGCGAGCAGCGGTACGTAGATCCCGCTCTCCGCGACCGGGAAGAAGCCCGCGAGCTTCGCGATCGGCGGCCCGAGCACCATGACGCTGAAGATCCCGATACCCCAGAGGAAGGTCGGACGCTTGTCGCCGCGTTTGCCGATTGCCGCCCAGAGCGGGACGCCCGCGACGAAGCCCGGAAGCGTAGCCAGGGCCACCGTTGCGATCTGCTGCTGGTCGAGTGCCCAGAAGTAGGTCGACATGTGGATCGCGAGCACCTCCTGGATGCCTCGCATCACGAAGAAGATCACGATGCCGATGAAGAAGGGCCGGAAGGCCTCGTTCGCAAGGGCGCCGGCGTAGTCGCTCGACAGGGCGGAGAAGCGGAAGGGTGGAGCGCCCGGCGGGGGCTGGGGCAGGCTGGAGATCCGGTCGTGAGTGCCGAGGGCCGATGCGAGGATCGTGACGACGATGACGCAGCCGAAGGTGAGACCGAAGAGCGGATAGGCCGAGGGATCGAGCTGACCCCGCTCGAACTCCGGCGTCGGGGCGAAGAGCACGAGCCAGGCCACACCGACGGCGGCGGCTGCCCCGAGGAGTCCGAAGGCGGTGCGGAACGCGGCGATGCTGGTGCGCTCGTCGTAGTCCGCACTGAGCTCGGCGCCGAGGGCCATGTGGGGAACGTGATAGAGGGTCATGGATCCGCGCACGAGCACGGTGAATGCAACGAGCCAGCCGAAGGTGCCCCACTCGGTGAGACCCGCCGGGGGACTGAAGAGCAGGGCGAAGGTAATGCCGAGGGGCAGCGCCGAGGCGTACATGTAGGGGTGGCGCCGACCCCAGCGATGCCTGGTGCGATCCGAGATGGAGCCAGCCATCGGGTCGGTGATCGCGTCGAAGGCGGTCGCGATGAAGAGGGCGAGGCCGGTGAGGGTTCCGGACAGCCCGAGCACCTGGTTGTAGAAGAAGAAGAGAAAGAGGTTGAAGGAGGTGTTCTTCACGCCCTCCGCGATCTGTCCGATGCCGAAGGCCGTCTTCGTCCGGAGCGGAACGCGGATGGATTCGCCCTGGGTGTCGATCACGGGCCTCGTCGGGGGTGGAGTGCGTGCATGGCGGAGATCCCCCGGCCCTCAGCCCGCTCCGCCCAGCTCCCTCGATACCGTCTCGAGCGCCGCGATGTAGTCCGCCGGGCCCTTGTAACCGACCCGCTTCGCCCCGACGAACTCGGCGGCCGTGTCCATTGCGCGGAGTGAGAGGTGGGTCCCGCCGGCCTCTCGCCAGACCTCGCGCTCTTCGCGCCAGGCGTCGGGGCCCTGGCTGAAGTCGACGACCGCATCGGTGCCGAAGTCCGCTCGGTCCCGCCCGGCGGCGTCGAGCCGCGCGTGGAGGTCGCCCAGCATCCCACGCATGCGCCGCGGCGTGGTGCCGAAGAGGAAACCGTCGCCGACCCGCGCTGCACGCCGCAGGGCGACCTTCGTGAAGCCGCCGAACCAGACAGGAATCTCGTCCGGAGGCAGGGGGAGCAGGCCCGCGCGATCGACCCGGTGGAAGTCGCCCCGGAAGTCGACGACCCGCTCGCGCCACAGGCGACGCAGCAGCTCGACCTGCTCATCGAGACGTCGGCCGCGATCGTCGAAGGGCACGCCGAGCGACTCGTACTCCACGGAGTTCCAGCCCGTGCCGACGCCCAGGCGCAGGCGCCCCCCGGACAGGAGCGCGAGCTCCGCGGCCTGCTTCGCGACCAGCGCGGTCTGTCGCTGGGGCAGGATCAGCACGCCGGTAGACAGCTGGATGCGCGTCGTCGCCGCCGCCAGGTAGGCGAGCAGCACGAAGGGCTCGTGGAAGGCGTCGTCCTCGGTGTAGGGGCCGGCCAGGGGCGGCGTGCGGCCCTCGTGGACCGCTCCGAGCACGTGGTCGTAGACCACGATGTGGGAGTAGCCCAGGGACTCGGCGGTCTGGGCCCAGTCCCGGATCGCCGCCGGATCGTCGCCGATCTCGGTGGTGGGGAAGATCGCGCCGAGGTTCACGCCGCCCGCCTCAGAGCACGAGCTCGGCGAGCTTTCGCATGGCGTCGATGTCGTTGCCGGGCAGGAGCAGGGACGTGACGGGCGTCTCCTCCCAGGCCTGGAGGCGGTCTCGGATGCGCTCGATCGGACCGGTGAGCGTGATCTCGTCCACGAACTCGCTGGGCACCGCCGCGACGGCCTCCTGGCGCTTCCCCTCCATGAAGAGGTCCTGGATCTTCTGCGCCTCGGACTCGAAGCCCATCCGGCCCATCAACTCCTTGTGGAAGTTGCGCTTCTTCGCCCCCATGCCGCCGATGTAGAAGCCCAGGGTCGCCTTCATCGGCATCAGCCCGGCCTCGAGGTCGTCGGTGATGGTGATCGGCATCATCACGGCAATCTCGA
>CALDCK010000248.1 GCA_937937315.1 uncultured bacterium | reverse complement strand
TCGACCTGCCGGAGACGCTCTGCTGCGCATCCTATTACTTGATGAAGAACTTCCCGGACAGGAAGTTCCTGCTCTACGGAGAGGGAGAGCCCTCTGCCGAGCAGCTGCGCGAGTTCGACTTCATCCTGCTCCCCTCCTTCGAGATCGTGAAGCTCCCGCCCCGTAGCGTCGACCTCTTCCTCAACGAGAACAGTCTGGGCGACATGCCCGGCGCCACCGCACGCTTCTTCGTGGGCGAGATGTGCCGCACGGCCAACGCCATCTGGCACCGAAACCACGAGGCGTGGCGCAATGACTTCGAGGAGGGAGGGCAGTCCCTCATCAACCGCGAGTACCCGATCACGCCGGACTTCGAGGAGGTTCTCCGGGCTTGCGATCCGGCGGGGCTGATGGTCAAGGGAACGCTCGACTACGACGCCGACATGTTCTGGTACTACTACCGCCGGCGGTCCGATTCGTCGAAGTCATAGGACGCGCATCGCGCGCGCAAAGAGGCACCGACCGGGCACGGCGCTCCATCCCCCGGCATTCCCAGGGCATCGAAGCCGGCCCCGAACGGTGTCGTGGCGTCCGAAGCTCGGCGTCGGTCTGCGAGCGCGTCGGCTGACGGGGTGCGTTCGAAGCTCCACCCCGGACCGCGCAAGCGCCCGCAGGGTGGCGAAGCCGCCCGAACAGGGCGCACGCAGCGAAGCCGAGCGAAGAGGGCGTGGCCGAGGCGGAGCGTCAGCGCTGCCTCGGACCGCCGTTCTCTCCCGGCCAGCGCGAGCCGCCGATCGTGTCGATGAAGGGCGCGAAGGCGTCGCCGTCGAGCTTGCCCGCCAGGGCGATGTCGCGCTCGAAGGAGTTGGGCGTCCACAGCCGCGCCGACACCTCGCTCTGCATGGGCAGCAGCTCCGCGATCGGGTCCCAGGGGCTGTCGCGCAGGGTGAGCTTCCCCTCGACCTTCTGGTTACAGGCCGTGCCGTAGCTCGTGTGCACACGAACCACGTGGGGCGGGAAGTCGTAGGTGGCCTCGGGCAGCATGCCGACGCCGGGCGAGACCTTGATCCACCATTCGGTCTCGGCGTGGCTCTCGGGGTGGGGGAGGTCGCCGCCGACCTTGCCCTCGAACTCGAGGAAGGTGTAGCCCTGGTGGCTGCAGCGCGCGCGCACCGTGTCGAGCATGCGGTAGTAGGTGATCTCGCAGGGATACTTGGGCTGGCCGTTCCGGTCGCGGCTCACGAAGATCGCCGACTCCTGGTCGATGCCGTAGCCGAGGGTGTAGAGGCCGTCCTCGCCCTTGTAGCTGGCGTCGACGGTGATCAGGATGCCGTACTCGGGCACGTCGGGAACCGGGAAGTTGTAGACCGTGAGGTGGACCTGGGAGGTCGCGCTCGGCTCGATGCCCGGCGGGAGCAGGGCGGCGATTCGCTGGCGGTCGGTCTCGTAGTCGAGCTTCAGCATCGGCCACAGGATGATGTCGCCGGGATTGATCTTCGGGCTGGTGTCTTCGGTGCTCATGGAGCCTCCTGAGTTGGCGGTTTTCCGCTCTCGTGCGCTTGCGAGCGGAGAGGGTCAATCCGAGGTGAGGAACGACCGCTTCTCGGGTCCGATACGCGCGACGAGGGGCGCGAGCTTCTCGGTGTCGACCGCGTAGAACTCGGCCGCGTTTCCGCCGAGCATTCTGCCGATCTCGTCCTCGGGCAGGCCGTGGAACGTCTCCTGGAGCTGATCCTTCGTATAGGGCCAGCTGCCCTCGGGATGGGGGTAGTCGGTGCCCCACATGATCTGCTCGACGCCGATCTCGTGGCGCAGCTCGGCCTCGCGGCGCGGCATGCACGAGGCGCCGACGCGCACGTTGCGGCGGAAGTAGTCCGCGGGAGACATCGAGAGGTGGCTGCGATAGTCGCCGAGCTTCTGCGAGTAGTGGGTCTCGGAGTAGCGCTGCTCCAGCAGGTGGAGGTACTCGGGGACCCAGATGGCCGTGCCCTCGGTGATCGCGACCTTGAGCCTGGGGAAGCGCTCGAAGACGCCGCCCCAGAGCATGAAGGTCAGGGGCCGCACGAGCCACATCGCGACCTCGGTAATGTAGACCCCCATCGCCCCGGGCGGCGCCACGTGGCCCTCCGGCGCGGGGACCGGCCCGAAGTAATCCTCGATGGGCGCCGGTCCGGAGTGGAAGTGGATCGGCATCTCGAGGTCCTGGGCGATCTCCCAGACCGGGTCGTAGCGGGGGTGGTGGTAGGCGTCGTAGTTCCCCCAGCGCGGCGGGAAGACCAGACCGCGCAACCCGTTTTCGTGGGCCCAGCGGATTCCCTCGACCGAGCGCTCGATGTCCCAAACGACAGGAATGCACGCGAGACCGATCCGGCGCTCGGGGGCCGTGGACACGAACTCGGCCATCCAGCGATTGTGTGCGGTGCAGCCCGCCCACTGGAGATCCGCGGTCACGCCCTCGGGCGACATCGTGAAGCCCGCGCCGAAGGGCGGCGCGTTCATCTCGGTCACTCCGTCGGGAAAGAGCACCTCGGCGGCGACGCCGTCCGCGTCGAGCACCTTGTCTCGCGCCTCGGCGTCCCAGGCGCCGGAGAGCTCGTAGTCGCGGCCCTTGCGCCACTCCTTGTTGATCTCGTCGACGAGGAAGCTCTTCGCGGCGGCCTCGGTCATCTCGATCTGGATCGGGAGGGCGACGTCGAACACCTCGCGGAACTGGGGGTCTACGTAGTCGCGGTACTCGGCGGCGTGGGGCCCCGCGTGGCCGTCGGAGGAGATCACCAGGTAGCGATCCATCTCAGCGGTCCTCCTGCCTTCCGGCGTCTCCGACCGGGTGGGTGTAGAACTGACGAACCCACTTGCGATAGTCGCCCAGATAATGGTCCCCCTCGCAGAAGACCGGGTTTGCGCGATGGACCTTGTACTTCCAGATGTCGAGATCCTGCTCGATGCCGGAGGTGATGTTGTTCATGAACTCCTCGCCCGCCAGGTCGACCATGTTGTTGGTTGCGGTGAGGAGCCAGCGCGAGTGGACGCTGTGGCCGTCGATCGGTGTGGTGGCGGCGAACATCATCAATCCCGCGCCGGGGATGCCCTTCATGTCCATGCAGTTGAGGCCGAGGCCCCAGGAGTCGCGGACGAAGGTCATCTGGAAGGTTCCGTTGGGATAGACGGCCTCGTGAGTGCTCTCGATCTGGTAGTGGGTGCTGTCGGGCGTGAATCGGATGGTCGACTCGGGCACCTCCGTGGCGCCGTGGACGTAGAGGAAGTGGACGGGGTCGTTGTTGTTCTCGTGGGTGTCCTGGATGTGAGCCTCGAGCACCTTCTCGAAGGCCCTCGGCTCGCTCCATTCGGCTGCTCCGTCTTCGAAGACCGGCTGCGAGGGGAAGTCCCACTGGGGCGCCTCGCCGCCGGAGTGGTACCAGATCCAGATGAAGCCGTTCTTCTCCTGGACGTCCCAGGAGCGGATCTTCGCCAGGGCCGGGATCCGCTCGCAGTAGGGAATGTGCGTGCAGTCGCCGGTAGTGCCGTCGAACTGCCAGGCGTGGAAGGGGCAGCGCAGGGTCTCGGCCATCACTCGTCCGCCGTAGCCCATGTGAGCCCCGAGGTGCGGACAGAACGCGTCGAGGACCCTGGCCTGTCCGGAGCGCGTCCGGAAGAGCACGAGGTCCTCGCCGCAGTAGTGGATCGGCTTCACGTCCCCCGGGCGCAGCTCGCGGCTGAACTCGACGGCGAACCAGCCGTTGGGGACCGGGAGCTGGACATGCTCCTTCTCACGTCGTGCCATGCTGTTCCTCCGGATGGGGTGCGAGGGCGTCGGCCACGATGCTCGCAGCCGCCTCGCCGCGCTCGCGAACCGGGAAGTCGTCGAGATTCGCGTAGTTGAAGATCAGGACGTAGTAGGCGCCCAGGATCATCTCGGTGAGCGCCTGGGGGTCGTGTCGGCGCGTGACGTCGCCCAGGGCGAGCCCGTCTTCGACGATGCCCCGGAAGGCCGCGTGGAGCCGCTGTACCTGCTGCGAGCGCTCGGCTGCATCGCCGCTGATGAGATGGACGAGCTCGACCAGCAGCTCGCGGCTCTTCGGACCCGCCTCGGTGATGTGCGCCGTGACGGTGTCGAAGAAGCGATGGATGCGGTCGCGGGTGCCCAGGTCCGCCTTGCGGATGTCCTCGATCTCGAACATCAGCGCCTCGATCCCGGTGTGGGCGATGTCGCGGAGCAGGTCGAGCTTCGTGGGGAAGTGATTGAAGAAGGTCTTCTGGGCGATGTCGGCACGTTCGCAGATGTCGGCGACCCGGGTCTCCAGGAAGCCCTGCTCGGCGAAGAGCTCCCGGGCGGCCTCGAGGATCCGGCCCTGCATCTCGCGCTTCCGGCGCTCGCGGCGAGACGGCCGGGGAGAAGATTCCTTCAGGAATTTCGGGGGCTTGAGGGGCTCGCCACGGCTCATGGCCCGAAAGTGTACGAGAATTACAGTCGAGTGCAACGTTATATTTAGCTATAGGATACCGACATCCGACGCACTCGATCGAGGCGAAGGGTCACGAAACGTTCATCGGCGTGTCGCCGGCTCGATCCGGCCGGTTGCACGCGAGAAGGGGAGCAGGCAGGCGATGCAGGACTTGCGAGATCGGGTGGCGGTGGTGACGGGAGGCGCGAGTGGCGTCGGGAAGGCCCTCGCGAAGGCCTTCCTGGGCGAGGGGATGAAGGTCGTGCTCGCCGACGTGGAGGAGCCCGCTCTCTCGGCGGCCGTGAAGGAGCTCGAATCCCTGGGCCCGGTCTCCTCCCGCGTGACCGACGTACGGCGCTTCGAGGCCCTCGAGGCCCTCGCGGATCACACCTACTCCACCTTCGGCGCCTGCCATCTGCTGTGCAACAACGCGGGCGTCAGCGTGGCCCAGCTCAACGTCTGGGAGACGACCCCGAACGACTGGACGTGGGTGCACGGCGTGAACGTGCATGGGGTCATGCACGGCATCCAGGCCTTCGTGCCGCGGATGATCGAGGCGGGCCAGGAGGGTCTGGTGATGAACACCTCCTCGGGCGACGGCGGCATCGCGCCGCTCGCGGGGCAGTCCGTCTACGCGGCGAGCAAGGCGGCGATCTCGATCCTGACCGAGTGCCTCGACGCACAGCTCGCAGCCGAGACGAAGCTGCGCGCGGCGATCTTCTACCCGTCCGGCGGCATGCTCGCGACCGGCATCTGGACAACGCGACGCAATCGCCCCTCGGAGCTCGCCCGCGAGCGGCCCGTACCCGAGGGCTCCGAGACGACCTTCGACGACTTCATGAAGGGGATGAAGGCGGTCGGAATCGAGCTGCCCGTGCAGGACCTCGACGAGCTGGCGGAGTTCGCGGTCGGCGGGATCAAGAAGGGTGACTTCGTGATCATGATCCGCCGCGAGGAGATGGAGCAGCAGCTCACCGACCGGGCGAAGAAGCTCGCCGCCGGCGAGAACCCGACGGGCGTGATCCCGGGGATCTAGCGCCACCCATGCGGGAAGAGACCCTCGAGTTCACGGGAAGCCGGGACCTGCGGCTCGTCGCCACCGCACGCGGCGACGAGACCGCTCCGAACGTCCTGCTCCTCCATGGCGGGGGGCAGACGCGCCAGTCCTGGGGCGGAACCGCCGAGCGTCTCGCGGAGTCCGGTCGCTACGCCGTCACCCTCGACATGCGCGGGCACGGCGAGAGCGACTGGTGCCCCGACGGTCGCTATCGCGTCGCGGACTTCCGCGACGACCTCGCGCTCGTGCTCGCGAATCTGCCCCGTCCGGCGATGGTGGTTGGGGCGTCCCTGGGCGGCATCACGAGCCTCCTCTACGCGGAGTCCTGTGACATGTCCCGGGTGCAGGGCGTCGTGCTCGTCGACATCGCCGCCCGGGTCGAATCCGAGGGTGCGCGGCGAATCGGCACCTGGATGGTCTCGACCTCCGACGGCTTCGACAGCCTCGAAGAGGTTGCGGCCGCGATCCAGGCCTACACCCCGCAGCGCAAGCGGGCCTGGACCCAGGAGAGCCTGCTGCGCGTCGTGCGGGAGCATCCCGACGGACGCTACCGCTGGCACTGGGACCCGAAGTTCATGAGCGAGGGTGGCCCCCGGGAGGTTGCCGATCACGAGCGCCTGCACCGGGCCGCTGCGACCCTCGCGGTACCGACCCTCCTCGTGCGCGGGCGCGAGAGCGACGTGATCAGCGTCGACGGCGTGAGAGAGTTCCAGGAGGTGGTGCCCCACGCGGAGTTCGTCGACGTGTCCGGCGCCGGGCACATGGTCGCGGGCGACCGCAACGACGCGTTTACGAGCGCGGTGCTCGGGTTTCTCGACCGTCACGATCCCGTCTACGGCTAGGCCTCGGCCAGGGGCGGGCGTGGAGGGTCGGGGGAAGGAGTCGCAGTTGCTGACGGGCCTGTCTCTTTCGGCGCAAGCGCAAGCGCCGGCCGTTGGCAGGGTGCGGTGCCGGGCCGCGATACTGGGCTCATCGGGTCGAGGACGATCGACGTGATCTACGACTGGCAGTCAGCTCTGGTGTTCCTCGCGACCCTCGTGGCGCTCACGGTGATCGGTCGCTTCCTGGTCTTCCGGGTCCCGGCCCTGGAGCGCATGCGGGTGCAGAACCGCGAGGCGGACGAGGCCAAGCTGAGTCGCAAGCGCTTCCGCCAGGCCGTGGCGGCCAGCAACCGGATCGGCCTCCTCACCAACCTGGTCTTCTACGTCGCCGTCCTGCCGCTGTGCGTGAGCCTGGAGTCCCGCCCGTTCTGGCGTCACGTCGTCGACGTCGCAATCGTCCTGATGCTCTTCGACTTCCTCTACTACCTGACCCACCGCTTCCTCTTTCACGGCAGGCTCCTGCGAAAGGTGCACTCCCTCCATCACCAGGCCCATACGCCGACCTACATCGACGCCCTCTACGTCCACCCCCTCGAGACCTTCATCGGACTCGCGCTCTTCCTGGGCTCGATCCCCGTGGTCGCGGCGCTCGGCGGCGCGCCGCTGAACGCATTCTCGATGGCAGTCGCCACCCTGATCTTCACCCAGATGAACATCGTGAATCACACCTACGTGAACCTTCCCCGCTTTCCCTTCAGGACCCTCGACACCATCACCTCCCTGCACGCGGCCCATCACGTCGACATGAACCGGGGTAACTTCGCGACCCTGACCATGCTCTACGACTGGCTGCTCGGCACCCTCGAGGCGCCCGTGAGCCGGTCGACACCCTAGTCGCGTGCGGATCGGCGTCGTGCTTGGAGAGCCGGGTCTGGCGCGAACCACTCCCGGCGACGATCGTCCTCGGGTGTCCGCTAGAGACCGTCGGGTCGCGCGCCGATCACCTTCTTCGCCGCGAGCGCCTCGATCTGCGCCTCTTCGTAGCCGAGCTCGACCAGGACCTCGTGGTTGTGCTCGCCGAGAGTCGGCGCCGCCCGGTGGAGCCAGTGCTCCACGCTCGCGTAGCGGAAGGGTGCACTCATCGTGGCCTGGCGTCCGACGACCGGATGCTCGACCTCGTCGAGGAATCCGCGCGCGACGAGCTGGGGATGGAGGGCGAGGGTGCGCGGATCCACGACCGGCGCGGCGGGCACGCCCGCGGCGGCGAGGGCCTCGAGGCAGGCCTCGTGGTCGCGCTCGGCGAACTCGGCGCGAAGGGCCTCGTCGATCTCGTCCTCTGCGGCGCGCCGCGCCGCCGCGCCCGCTCCGATGCGGGTGGCCCACTCGGGACGTTCGAGCCAGTCCACCAGCGCCTCCCACTGGGCGTCGCTGGTGACCGAGAGCGCGAGCCAGCGGGGATCGTTGGAGACGTGATGACCGCGGCAGGCATAGAGGCCCTGGGGCGTGGCCCGCGGGCTGCGGTTGCCCTGGCGCTGCATCAGGTTGTCGTAGGCGGTGTGCTCGATCACCTGCTCGGCGGTGACGTTCACGGCGGCCTCGAGCATCGCGCACTCCACGAAGTGGCCGCGCTGGTCGTGGTCGCGCTCGGCCATTGCGACGAGCAGCGCGAAC
>CALDCK010000247.1 GCA_937937315.1 uncultured bacterium | reverse complement strand
GTCGAGATCGAGAGCCCGGCCCGCGCGCCCGCCGGCCAGCGCGGCACGCGCCAGCGCTTCATCCTCGGGGATCCCCCTCCCCACGAGGGCGGAGGCGAGCTCGGTGGCGGGCAGCGGTGCGAAGCCGACCACGAAGCAGCGGGATCGTACGGTGCTGAGCAGCAGGTGGGGGCGTGACGCCACGAGGATCAGGAACGACTGGCCGGGAGGCTCCTCCAGGGTCTTCAGAAGAGCATTCTGTGCCTCGGGGTTCATACGGTCGGCCGGGTCCACGATGAAGACCCGACACCGACCCTCGCGCGGTGCGAAGGCTGCGTGCTCGGCGAGCTCGCGGATCTGGAAGATCCGGATGAACGAGCTGAGGTCGGACGTCGCACCATCCTCCGCATCGTTCATCGGGGCGCCCTTGTCGATCTTCCGCGAAAGACGGCGTACGACCAGCAAGTCCGGGTGGGTGCCGTGGGCCACCTTGGCGCATGCCGAGCACCGGCCGCACGCCTCGTCCCCGCCGGCCTCGCACAGCATGGCTCCGGCCATCGCGCGTGCGACGGTTCCCTTACCCACGGATTCCGGTCCCTGAAACAGCAGGGCGTGGGGCAGCCGATCCGAGCGTCGCGCCCGTTGGAGGAGCTCGATGGGGGCCACGTGGCCGATGATGTCGCCGGGGCCCTTCGCGCGACTCACTTCGTCTCCCGCGCGGAAAGCAGCTCCGCCAGGGCCTGCCCGACGCGGCCCTCGACCTCGTCCGTATCACCGTCGGCCGGGACCACGCGGTACCGCCGCGGTTCGTTCCGGGCGAGGGCGAGGTAGCCGTCGCGGACGCGCCGGTGAAACTCCAGCTCCTCGTCCTCGAAGCGGCCCTCGGTCTCGGCGACGCCGAGCTCGGCATTCCGGCGCCGCGCGCGCGAGACCCCTGTCTCGGGGTCGAGATCGAGCAGCACGGTTCGGTCGGGACGCAGGTCGAGCGGCGGGTGGGTGTGGATGTCGAGGACCACGGCGGTCCCGAGCTGTCTGCCGTATCCCTGATAGGCCAGGGTCGCGTCGAGATAGCGATCCGACAGAACCACCGCGCCTCGCTTGACGCCGGGCCGGATCACCTCGCAAACGTGCTGCGCCCGGTCAGCGGCGTAGAGCAGCATCTCCGCCAGCGGATCCATGGCCGAGCCTTGGGGGTCGAGCAGTGCCGCCCGCAGGCGACGCCCCAGCGAGGTGCCACCCGGCTCTCGCGTGCAGACGACCTCGACCCCGGCATCCTCCAGGCGCCGGCCCAGCCGGGCGATCTGCGTCGACTTCCCCGAGCCCTCGATGCCCTCGAACGTGATGAACAGCCCGGGCGCGTCACGGCCGTGGCCGGTCCGGCTCATGACGCGGCGAGGGGCAGGTTCTGGAAGTAAGCCTCGGCCGCTGCCCGGTCGCGGGCGATCTGGTCCGCCAGCTCCTCCGGGCCTGAGAACCGGCGCTCGTCACGGAGCCGCTCGAGGAACCGGACCTCGATCCGCTGTCCGTAGAGGTCGCCCTCGAAGCCGAGCAGGTGGGTCTCGACGACCACGCCTCCGCCGTTGAAGGTCGGCCGGATCCCGACGTTCGACACCGACGCGTGGCGTGTGGCCAGGGCGACCGTTTCGGTGACATAGACGCCCCGGCGGGGCAGCAGGTCGTTCTCGGCGTCGAGGTTGGCGGTCGGGAACCGTATCGTCCTGCCGCGCCCGTCTCCCTCGACGACCTCGCCCACAACGCCGAACGGCCGCCCGAGCATCTCGCCGGCCGCGGCGACCTCTCCGTCTTCCACGAGCTTGCGGATCGATGACGACGAGACGACGCGATCGCCGACCGTGACGGGAGCGACGCCGACGACCTCGAAGTCCCTGTCCTTGCCGATGAGCCGAAGAAGATCGACGTCGCCACTGCGGTGTTGACCGAAGCGGAAGCTGCTTCCCACGTGAATCGCGCTGAACCGCAAACGGCCGCACAGGATTCGCGAAAAGAACTCCTCACCGGAGAGCGACGCCAGCTCGGAGTCGAACGGCAAGATGAGAACCGCATCGAGCTCGGTGGACTCGAGGCTCTCGAGCTTCTGTCGCCGTGTCTGGATCTGCCGGGGGCGACGCTCCGGCGCCACGACGCTCAGCGGATGGGGCTCGAAGGTGATCAGCACCGAGGCATGGCCCTGGCGTTTCGCGCTCTTGACCACGCTGCGCACGATCGCCTGGTGACCGAGGTGCAGCCCGTCGTAGTTGCCGATGGTCGCGACCGCCGGCGGACCGCCCTCGGGATAACTGTCGATTCCGTTCCAGATATTCATCTCGCACCCAGCAGCGCGGGAGCCCACCACGCCAAGGCCTGGAGGGCGAGGTTGGCCCACGCCCCTGCGACCAGATCGTCAACCATGATACCCAATCCCCCCGGTAAGGCTTCCATGCGCCGAGCGGGGAAGGGCTTGAAAATGTCCGTGAGCCGAAAGGCCAGGAAGCCGAGAGCCAGGGTCTGCCAGGTCAAGGGAAGAAACAGCAGCGTCAGCATCTGCCCGGCGACCTCGTCGATCACCACCTCGCGTGGATCGCTCCTGGCCTGCTCCCGGGCGACGCCGTCGGCAGCCCACAGCCCGACGAAGGAGACCACGACCGTCCCCGCAAGCAGCGCGGGCCAGCTTCCCAGCAGCCACAGCGCCCAGGTGATCGCCAATCCGGGAAGCGAGCCGAATGTCCCGGACGCGATCGGCGCGAGGCCGACCCCACCGGCAGTTGCCACGAGCCACCGCAGCCGGTTACCCGTCGTCCTCGCCGCGGTCGGCTCAGCCGTCAAGGGCGATCCTCCCGACCAGGTCGTATCCCGCGGCCTCGGTCAGCTCGACCGGCACGAAGGTGCCGGGGTCCGCAACACCGTCGTTGACCAGGACCTGGCCGTCGACGTCAAGGGCCTGGGTGCTCATCCGGCCCACCAGGAGGTGGGGCGAGCCGTGCTGGACGCAGTGAAAGCCACGCGTCGCTTGGTTCGAGTCAATACGAATCTGGGCATGGCCCTCCTGCTGGCCCCCATGGCTGCCG
>CALDCK010000246.1 GCA_937937315.1 uncultured bacterium | reverse complement strand
GACGAGACCCTCCTCGGCTACGCCTACTCCACCCTCCATCGATCGCGGGCCGCCTATCGCTGGACCGTCGAGGTCTCGGCCTACATCGCAGCAGACCAGCGCGGACGCGGCGTCGGCGCCGGCCTCTACACCGCGCTCCTCGGGATCCTCGACCTCCAGGGCTTTCACCGCGCCGTCGCGGGCATCACCCTTCCGAACCCCGCGAGCGTCGCACTCCACGAGCGCCTTGGATTCGCGCCGCTCGGGGTGTATCGGGAGGTGGGGTTCAAGCTCGGCGCCTGGCACGACGTGGGGTGGTGGCAACGTTCCCTCGCCTCCCCGCCGATCCCACCGGCGGAGCCCACGCCGTACTCCTCCCTCGCTCCGGATCGGATCGCGTCAAATTTCGAGCGCGGCGCAGTGCGCATTCGAGCGCGCGAGGAGTAGACCACCGGGCGCAGCCCGGGGATCGGTCCTACACTCGCCGCGTGCGAGACGCCGGCGGCTGGCGACGCCGCGCTTCCCGAACCCTCTTCGAGAGCCCCTGGCTACGACTGCGCCAGGACGACGTCACGCTGCCCGGCGGCGAGGACATCACCTACTCCTTCATCGACCACGGTGGCTACGTCGTCGTGGTACCGATCCTCGAGGACGGGCGCGTCGTGATGGAGAGGATCCATCGCTACACGGTGGGGCGCACACTGCTCGAGTGCCCCTCCGGTGGGCTCGACGGCGAGGACGCCGTCACGGCAGCGCGGCGGGAGCTGGAAGAGGAGACCGGCTACCGGGCGGCCACCGTCGATTCCATCGGTGCGTTCTACGGCAGCACCGGAATCAGCAACGAGCGTTTCGACGTGTGCCTGGCTCGCGATCTCAGCGCCGACGGAACGATCCAGCGGGAGGCTACGGAACAGATCGAGGTCGAGCTCCATCCCCTCGCCGAGCTGAAGGAGCGCGCCCTGCGCGGCGAGATCGAGGACGGGCCCTCGGCCCTCGCGCTCCTGCTCGCGGCGGATCGCTGGCGACCCACGCGATGAGGATCGGGAGGTGGCTGGCGGGGCTCGCCCTCGGACTGACCGCGGCAGCGGCCCAGGGCGACCCGACGGTGATCCTGCTCTCCTGGGACGGCATGCGGCACGACGGACCGGACCGGATCGACGCGCCCGCCCTCGCACGTATGCAGCGGGAGGGCACGCGGGCCGAACGCCTCGCTCCGATCTTCCCGCCCAACACCTTTCCCGCCCACGTCTCCCTCGCGACCGGAACCCACCCCGACCGCCACGGCATCCTCGACAACGCCTTCCTGGATCGCGAGCGCGGGCGCTTCCGCAAGTCCGACGCGAGCTGGATCGAGGCGGAGCCCCTGTGGATCGCGGCAGAGCGCCAGGGGGTCCCCAGCGCCGTCTTCTTCTGGGTGGGATCCGAGACCGACTGGCGAGGCGCGCGGCCCCACCACCGGGTCGCGCCCTTCGACAGCAACGTCGGTGAGGGGACGAAGGTGGACCGGATCCTCTCGTGGCTCGATCTGCCCCCACCCGACCGGCCGCGACTGATCATGTCCTGGTGGCACGGTGGCGACGCCGCGGGCCACTCCTACGGACCCGACGATTCCTCGGTGAGCGAGACCCTTCGCGACCAGGCGACCCATCTGGCGCGTCTGCTCGACGGCATCGACGCCCGGGGCATCTGGCCGAACACGACGCTCCTGCTCGTCAGCGATCACGGGATGACGAACGTGCTGGGCGAGGTGGCGCTCCGCGAGCGCGTCGAGGAGTCGGGCATCGAGGTGCAGGTCTCCGGCTCGAGCTCTGTGTCCCACCTCTACCTCGAGAAGCTCTCCGAGCGGGAACGCCTCGAAGCCGAGCTCGCAGGCCTGGATCACCTCACGGTCTACCGCCGGGAGGACCTGCCCGAGGCCCTCCGCCTGGGACATCCCACCCGCACCGGCGACCTCGTGGTGCTCCCGGACCCCGGCTATGTCTTCCGTGGCGGCTCCTGGCGTCGACGCGCGTGGCGTGACCTGCGGCGCCTGCTCGGACGACGGACCGGCTCCCACGGCTACGCGCCGGATCACCCCGACATGGGAGGCGTGTTCCTCGCCCTCGGACGCGGCGTGCCGGCGGGCGGCAAGCTCGGGCCCGTTCGTCAGATCGACGTCGCGGCGACGGTGGCCCGCCTCCTGGGCATCGACCCTCCCCGCGACTCCGAAGGAGCACCGATCGAGCGGATCGGCGCTCAGAGCTCGACGGGCAGCCCGAGGTAGGTGCGGTAGACGAAGTCCCGGTGTTCGAGGAGCGCCGGGTCGAGGGCCGCATCCACGAGGGGATGGGGCGAGGCGTACATCGCGCGCATCGCCTTCGGCATCGGACACACCTCCTCTGGCAGCGGGGCCGTGATCCCCAGCATGGCGGCGGCGTAGATGTCGAGAGCGCTGAGACGCTCCCCCAGCAGGTAACGACGCCCCGCCTCGCGTTGGGTACGCAGCCTCGCCGAGAGCAGGCCCAGAATCTCCGCGACGCGTTCCGGGGCGCGCTCCGCCGCCTCCCGGCTGTAGTCGTACTGGGACAGCATGCGACCGAGAGCCGCGCGCATCGGCTCCGGGGGCTTCTCGGCGTCGCCGAGGCTCGCACGGAAGAGCATGAGGCGGCGACACCAGCCGAATCCCCCCTCCCCCATCAGCTCGTGGGCGAGGCCGAAGAGCAGCACGCGCTCTTCCGGATCCTCGGGCACCAGCGCCGGCTCGGGAGCGAGACGCTCGGCGAGGGCCAGGATCTCGACCCAGCCCGTTCGCGGGCGCTCGTCCTCGTACATCGCGATCGGGGCGTTGCGATGGCCGGTCCAGGCCTCGAGTGCGTCGTTGGGCTGTCCGCCGACCTGACGGACCCGCGCGAAGTCGATTCCCTTTGCGCGGAAGACGCCCTTTGCCGCCTCACCCCAGGGCCCGGGAACGCCGGCGGTGAGCACCAGCCGCAGCCCGGGCAGCGGTCGCGCCTCGTCCACCTCGATCCAGTCACCCATCGCCGCCCTCCCGCGAATCGGCGCAGGGTACCACGCTATCCTGGCGGCCTGCGCTCGGGAGCAACGCTTGTTCACCGCCCTCTTCGATCTCGATGGCACACTCACCGATCCGCGCGAAGGAATCGTGGGAAGCATCCGCCACGCCCTGGTGTCGATGGGCGTGGAGTCTCCGCCGGATGATCGGCTCGAGCGCTACATCGGGCCGCCCCTGGCCCACACCTTCGCAGAGCTGCTGCCCGAGCCCTCCACCCGCTCCGTCGACGACGCGATCGCCCACTATCGGGATCGCTTCGGCGAGCGCGGATGGCACGAGAACGAGGTCTATCCCGGAGTTCCCGCGCTGCTCAGCGGGCTGAGGAGCCGCGGCTGGCGCTGTCTCCTCGCCACCTCGAAGCCCACGGTCTACGCCGAACGGATCGTCCAGCACTTCGATCTGCATCCCCTCCTCGATGCGATCTACGGCAGCGAGCTCGACGGCCGCCTCGGCACGAAGACCGAGCTCCTCGGTCACATCACCCGGGAGGAAGGTCTCGCGACGGAGCGCACGGTCATGGTCGGAGATCGCAGCCACGACGTGGAGGGAGCCCTCGCCAACGACATTCCGGCTCTCGGCGTGACCTACGGCTACGGAAGCCGCGACGAGCTCCTCTCCGCCGGAGCGCGCTGGCTCTGCGACGAGCCCTCCGCCGTGATGCAAACCCTCCAGCACCACTTCGCGCGGGAGTCCTAGCCGCGCACGATGCTTCAGCGGGCAGCCAGGGCGGCGAGGGTCTCGCCGAGCGCCCGGGCGATCTTCTCGTGCCCGGCCCCATTCGGATGCGCGTTCCCCGTCTCGAAGTCCTCTGCCTTCAGGAGCGCGAACAGGTCGGGGCCACAGATCACCTCCGGCCGATCTTCGCAGATGGCCTGCACGCGCAGGCGGAGCTGCTGGAGCCGGAGGTAGCGTTTGATCCGGCCATGAACCGGCGGCGGCGTCATCAACACGATCCGCTCCGCACCGTCGGCTAGTAGCCCTCCGACGAGAGCCCGCAGGGCAGCCTCGTAGTCGTCCGCCATCCGCTCACTCGCGTGAGGGTTGCCCGAATCGTTGGTCCCCAACAGGACTACTGCGAACTCGGCGGGGAGCTGCGGAGAGACGAAGGCTCCGTAGAGGTTCGGCTCCACCCACTCCCTGGCGCAGAGCTTCGAATCGGCGGCAGGCATCCACTCGGAAGCAGTGCTGCCACCGCAGGCCGCGACCTCGACTTCGAAGTCTGGCGCCAGGGCCGCCGCCAGGAGATCCGCGTAGGGAGGAGCCTTCGGCTCGCTCACTCTCCCAACCGTGATCGAGTCGCCCACGAGGAGCACACGGGCCGGACCCGGATCGCACGCCGATCCGACGAGAAGCGCGAGCGCGGCACTCGCGAGGGGAGCCAGTCCAGCGACGACGCCGATCCTCACCCGGCGAGAGCGGCCCGGATCACGTCGCAAACCCGGTCGATCGAGGACGGCGGAATGAGCGGATAGATCGGGAGCGAGATCGACTCCTCACAGGCGCGCTCGGCCTCGGGACAGGTGCCGGCGGGCAGCACCTCGGCACCGAAAGCCTCCTCGCGATAGACCGGACGCGGGTAGTAGTGACGCCACTCGACGTCGGCGGCGTCGAGGGCGCGACGGATCGCCGAGGATCGGCGCGATCGCACCACGAGCTGACTCCAGGCGGGCATCTCGTCGGCGCCACAGATGGGCAGCGCCAGATCTTCGCAGCCCTCGAGCAGTGCGCGGTAGCGCTCGACGTGGGCGCGCCGCTGCTCGAGCCAGCGGGGCAGGTGGGGGAGCTTCGCCCTGAGCACCGCCGCCTGAATGGCGTCGAGCCTCGAGGTCGTGCCCATCGCCACGTGGCCCTTGCTGCCGGCGAGACCGTGGGCGCGCAGCAGGCGCAGACGTTGGGCGACCTCGGCGTCGTCGGTGGTCACGCAGCCGCCGTCGCCGGCGGCGCCGAGACTCTTGGCCGGGTAGAAACTGAAGCAGCCGGCGGCACCCCAGGCCCCGGCGGATCTCCCAGCGCGCGCGGCGCCGATCGCCTGGGCGGCATCCTCGATCACGGCCAGCCCGAATCGCTCCGCGAAGGCGCGGATGGGCGGCATGTCGGCGCAGCGCCCGAAGAGGTGAACGGGAACGATGGCCCGGGACCGG
>CALDCK010000245.1 GCA_937937315.1 uncultured bacterium | reverse complement strand
GACGCCGTCGAGCAGTCCGGAGCCGAGGCGGAGCGGCTCGGCATCACACCCTTCTTCGAGAAGAACAAGGGGCTCACCGGCGTCGTCGGGGTGATCGACCTCGATTCCGGGGAGACCCGCGTATTCCGCGGTGAGCTCGACGCGAAGCGCTACGACGAGCCGATTGCCGCCGCCATCGGAGCCACTTGAGCGCCGGGCTCGCCATCGGGGCCGAGGAGTCGAGGCGCCCGCTCTGGCGCCATCCGGCCTTCCTCACTCCCTTCGGCGTGTCGCTCGCGTTGGCGCTGGCGCTGCCGCTCTGGTGGCAGCCGCTCCAGGCGCTGCTCTTCGATCTGGAGTTCGGCCTGGCGGGAGTCCTGCCTTCGGAGGATCTGGCGGGAGCCGCCGGGCTGCTGCTGCCGGGGGTCGCCTTCGGCCTGGGGCTGCTCGCGAGCTTCTCGCCCTGCGTGTTGCCCCTGGTTCCCCTCAACCTCGCGGCGATCGGCGTGTCCGGGGCCACGGGCTGGCAGGCCGTTCGGAGGTCCGGCGGGTTCGTTCTCGGCGCCTCCGCTGCGCTCGCGCTCCTCGGTCTGGTCGGTGAACTCTCGGGCTTCCTCTTGATCGAGCAGCGCGGCCCGGTGCTCCTCGGAGCCGGCGTCGCAATGCTCTACTTCGGAGCGGTGGCGCTCGAGCTGCTGCCTCTCCCCTTCGCGGGTCGCAGTCCGGGGGGCGGCGCGCGCCTGGGGCCGATTGGCGCCGGGGCGGCCTTCTCGCTGGTGACGACTCCCTGCGCCAGTCCCTTCGTCGGAGCGGTCCTGGCCGCGGCGGCGGCCCAGGGCGTTCCGGGCCTCGCGAGCGTGTCGATGGTCGCCTTCGCGCTGGGCTACACCGCCCTGGTATTCGTCGCCGGAGCGGTGGGCGGTGGAATCGTGGGCCGTCTGCGGCAGCGCTCCTTCGACGCCCCCCGCGCCGCTGCTGCGGCCCTGCTCGTGGCGGCGGGTCTCGGCTTCTCCGCCGCGGGAATCGCCTGGTTCTGAGGCCCGCCCCGTGACGCCTCGAGGCCGGGCAGTGATAGACTGACCGTGGCGACGAGGAGGGACTGCATGGCGCGCATTGTCGGTGATCTGGTTCCCGAGGACGACTACACCCATCCGCTGGGTCCGGAGACCAACTTCAACGAGAGCATGTACTTCAACTTCTTCGACCGCGACCGCGGAATCGGAGGGTTCGTACGGCTGGGCAATCGGGCGAACGAGGGACGCGCCGAGATGACGGTGACCCTCTACCTGCCGGACGGTCGCGTGCTCTTCTCCTTCGCGCGGGCGCAGATCGACGACAACGATGCCTTCGACGCCGGAGGGCTCCGATTCGAGGTGCTGGAGCCGACCCAGCGGCTGCGGACGACCTTCGAGGGGAAGGTTCTCGAGCTCGAGGACCCGAGGGCCATGGGCGACCCGCGCAAGGCCTTCGCCGAGAGCCCCCGACGTAGGATCTCCCTCGACCTCGAGCACGAAGCCGTAGGTCCGATGTACGGCGGACGCGCGAACCGCTCGGAAGGCGAGCTCGCGGCCGAGGAGCAGTTCGCGAAGGCACACTACGAGCAGCACATGGCCGTGCGTGGGGAGCTGCGGATCGACGGCGATTCCCAGCCGATTCGCGGTCACGGCCTGCGCGACCATTCCTGGGGGCCGCGCTACTGGCAGGCGATCCACGGCTACGAGTGGCTCACCCTGAACTTCGGCGACGACTTCGGCGCCATGGTCTCCGTCATCCGGCGCAGTCCCGATGACGAGCGGACCCATGGCGTCGTGGTGCGCGGCGACACCCTCGACCCGGTGACGAGCGCACGGGTGTCGGCGGAGTTCGAGGAGAACGGGCTCTATCACCGGAGTGTGTCGGCCTCCCTCGAGACGCGTGGGGGCGAGTCCCTCGAGATCCGCGGGGAGGTGAAGGGCTTCATTCCCCTGCGGAACCGACGGGAGGGTCTCGTGACCCACATCGGCGAGGGGATGACCGAGTGGCGCTGCGGGGACCGCGTGGGCTACGGGCTCTCCGAGTTTCTGCGTCAGGTGAAGTAGCCGGATGGAGATGCGGCCCAGGCCGTGAGCGCCTCGCGGGAGATGGAGTCGTCCCTGGCGACGTTGGTGGCAAAGCACTTGCCCGGCGTCCGGGGGATCGCGTCCCTGCGGCGCTTCTCCGGTGGGGCGAGCCAGGAGACCTGGTCCTTCGACGCGCTCACCGAGGGGGAGGCGCTCCCCCTGGTGCTGCGCCGCCGCCCGGCCGGTTTGGCCTCGGGCGCCGAGACCATGGCGCTCCGACTGGAGACCGAGGCCGCGCTGCTCGGGCTGGTGGCGGGGGCGGGAGTGCCGGTCCCGGAGGTTCGCTGCGTGCTCGACCCTGCCGACGCATTGGGCTCGGGCTACGTGATGACCCGGCTCGAGGGCGAGACGATTCCGCGGCGCATCCTCCGCGACGCGACCTTCGACGCGGTTCGTCCGCACCTCGCGCGGCAGTGCGGAGCGATCCTGGCCCGCATCCACGCGATCGGCGGGAGTGCCGGGCTCCAGCCGACGGACCCGGTTCTGGCGGACCTGCCCCTCGCTCCGGCCGAGGTCCAGCTCGAGCTTTACCGCGGTCTCTACGACGGATACGACCAGCCCCACCCGGTCTTCGAGCTCGCCTTTCGCTGGCTCGCGGACCGGGCCGAGGAGTCGCCTCGCACCTCCCTCGTGCACGGGGACTTTCGCAACGGGAATCTCATGGTGGACGCCGGGGGCGTGGCCGGCGTCCTCGACTGGGAGCTCGCCCATCGGGGGGATCCGATGGAGGACCTGGGCTGGATCTGCGTCAACTCCTGGCGCTTCGGAGAGATCGATCGACCCGTGGGTGGATTCGGGGACCGCAGCGAGCTCTTCGCCGGCTACGAGGAGGCTGGAGGCGAGGCGGTGGACCCGGAGCGCGTCCGCTTCTGGGAGGCCCTGGGCACCCTCAAGTGGGGCATCATGTGCCTCATGATGTACGCGATCTTCCAGAGCGGAGCCGATCGCTCGGTGGAGCGGGCGGCGATCGGCCGTCGCGCCTCCGAGACCGAGATCGACCTGCTCGGGCTGATCGCAGGCTGACCCGTGTACGACCGCCCCGAGATGGTCGAGCTCGTCGCGGTCGTCCGGGAGTTCCTGGAGCGCCACGCCATGCCGGCCCTCGAAGGCCGCGTGGCCTTCCACGCCCGGGTGGCCGCGAACGCCCTGGCGATCGTCGAACGCGAGCTCGAGCTGGGCGCCCGGGAGAGCGAGCTCGAGCTTGCGAGGCTGCGGGAGCTCCTCGGGATGGACGGCGACCTCGATGGGTTGAACCGGGAGCTGTGCCGTCGTCTGCGCCGCGGCGACGTCTCCCTCGAGACGCCGGGGCTCCTCGAGCATCTGAGGGCCACGACCCTCGCGAAGCTTGCGGTCGATCAGCCCCGCTACTCGGGCTACCGGCGCAGCATCGAGGCCTCCTAGAGACTGGGCTCGAAGACCAGGAAGTGCTGGCGCTCTACGAGGTCGAAGTCGTCGACGAGGCGATAGCCCGCCCCCTCCATCTCCTCGCCGATCGTCTCCTTCGGAGTGAAGTGACCGGCAATTCGCGGGAACCAGCTGCTGTCGTTCAGCTCCAGGATCACGACGCGTCCTTCGGTGGAGAGGTCGGTGAGGACGCCCCGGAAGTAGGCGCTGCGGTCCTGGATGTGGTGGTAGGTGTTGCTCGTGAACAGGATGTCGATTCGACCGTCGGGAAGCCGAGGGTCGGCGAAATCTCCGCGCACGACCTCCACGTTCTCGACGCCCCGCTCGGAGATCTCCCCCGTGAGGTACTCGAGCATGTCGTCGTCCACGTCGACGGCGTAGATCCGGCCCGAGGGCCCGACGACCTCGGCGAAGCGGAAGGTGAAGTACCCGCTTCCGGCGCCGACGTCCGCCAGCTGAGCGCCCTCCCGGATCTCCAGCAGGGCGATCACCTCGTCGGGCTTCTGCCAGGAGTCCCGGTCGAATCCCTCGTAGGCGAAGCGCTTCCAGGCGCTGCAGCCGAGGCCCTGGAGGACCAGCAGCAGAACGAGGGCGAGAGTCGTGCGAGACTTCATGGGTCTTCCTCCCGTCGAGCGGGCGCGTCGATCTGCTCCTTTAGCACGCCGCTTCGTCAGTCGCCGGGCGCGGCACCGTCCTCGTGAGCGACCCAGCCCAGTGCCTCGACGATGGCGTGGTAGACGTAGGTCTGCTCCTGCACCCCGCGGAAGAGATCGGAACCCGGACCTCCGGCGTAGATCGCGACGTCCTCGCCCCCGTGGGTCTCGGCGGGCAGGGGGATCGTGCTCTCCTGGAGGAAGCTCGCTCCCCGGGTGTCCGTCTCCGACAGGTCGGGTCGTCCGGACTGGATGCCCTCCATGCGATGGGGCCGGTGCGGAAACTGCTTCGGCCCCTCGGGCTGCTGATCCGACGCACCGGTGTAACCGGGACCGTTGCCGTAGCCGAGGGTGGTGTAGGGGAGGCCGCCGGCATCGCTCATCCGCTCGGCGCTTCGCTCTCCGTGCTCGTCGTTTCCCACCACGAGTCCGAGGATCGGATTGCCGCGCGTGGGATAGCCGCCGATGGTGAACACGTGACTGTGGTCCGCGGTGACCACCACGAGCGTGTCATCGGAGTTCACCAGGGCGAGGGCGCGCTCGACGGCGTCGGAGAACGCGATCGCGTCGTGGAGGGCGAGGTAGGCGCTCCCCGCGTGGTGGCCGTGATCGATCCGTCCACCCTCGACCATCAGGACGAAGCCCTTCGGTCCGCGCTGGAGCAGACGGATCGCCTTCTCCGTCATCTCCGCCAGGGACGGCTCGCCGGCTGGATCCGCCTCGCGATGTGCCTCCCATCGCATGTGGGAGGGCTCGAAGAGCCCGAGCAGGCGACGGGTTCCGGCGAGGTCGAGGGCTTCGAGCTGATCGCGGGACCAGACCACCGCGGAGCCGGGAGATCCTGTACGCCACGCCTCGATCAGATCGCGTCCGTCGGTCCGCGATCCGGTCTGGTCCGGATACTCCGGATCGTTCCGCGACCTGGGCAGGAACTGGGTGCGCCCGCCGCCGAGTACCACCTCGAGTCCGTCACCGGCGTCGAACTCGACGAGCTGGCGCGCCAGGTCCGGGAATCCGTCGGCGCGGGCCGCAGTCGTAAGCGCGCTGTCGTTTTCCCAGTTTCGCTCCGGGGAGTGGGCGTAGCAGGCGGCCGGCGTGGCGTGGGTGACCCGTGTCGTGGTGACGATGCCCGTCGTCAGGCCGCGCGCCTCCGCCTGCTCGAAGAGGGTGGGGAGCGGGTGTGCCGCGGCGCCCCGGTGGTCGCCGCGGGCCACGCGCTCGTCCACGGAGAGCACGCCTGCCCGGGTCTTCCTGCCGGTGACGAGGGCGGTCATGGTGCCCGCCGAATCGGGCACCTGCTGGTTCGTGTTGTAGGTCTTCGCCAGAGCCGTGTGGGGAAGCCGTTCGAAGGAGAGCAGGTTCTCCTCGCCGGGCTCTCCGCGCCGCTGGCCGTCGAGAATGCGCGTCGCAG
>CALDCK010000244.1 GCA_937937315.1 uncultured bacterium | reverse complement strand
GGCACCGCCCGGCCACGGGGGGTAGTGGCTGAGGTCACCGCTGAAGCGGTGCAGCATGATGCCCACCTCGACGAGACGGGATCCGCGGCGGCGCTTCGTGATCACGTACAGGGGCTGCTGGGTCTGATAGTCGATGAAGAGCGTCAACAGGTCGAAGTCGCGGCCTCGCTCCTTCACCGCGCCCTGGATGACGACCGCGTAGCGCACGTCCCAGCGGTCGCTTCCCGCCGACAGCCCGCTGGGGCCGTAGTTGCGCTCCCGGTCCTCGGGATAGCCGCCGCGCGTGATGTTGATCGGAGCCAATACCTCGCGCTCCTCGAGGAAGCGCCAGCGATAGGCGTTGGGACGGATCGTCAGCCCCTCGAATCCGCGCCTCAGGTTCTCCGTCGTCGCCGCCGACTCGCCCCCGGTGGGATTGATCGCGCCGCCCCCGAAGTCGAGGCCCCCCACCGGGAGACCGCCGCCTCCGGAGTCGCCCGAGATCCGATAGCGGGGGGTGTAGAGCCCATCGACCCAGGTGGAGGCGGCCCGCCGCACCTTCCGCATGGTGGGGACGTAGACGAAGGTGTCGTCGGGTTCCGAGAAGTTCTCGTCGACGGAGAGGGGGCGGAGTTGACGCCAGGCCAGGTGCCGAGCGGGCATCGGCTCGCGAAAGCGCCCGCCGGCGATCCACGAGCTGTCGCCGGCGACTTCGACCCGATAGTCGGATTCGGTGAGATCGGCGCGATGGGCGGTCTGCAGGAAGTACCAGCTTCCCTCGTAGGTCTGGATGCCCCCGACGACTCGGCTCGGCATGTCGACGATGCGGAAGCTTCCCGACGGTCCGGCGCCGCGATATCGACGCACGAGATTCCAGGCCCAGCGCTCGGCGGCTCCCGGCGCCTCGGGGTCGATCTGGTCCGGCGGAAAGGGAAGCCCCGCCGGACCGCCGCTCAGGTTTCCATCGTCGTCGATGCGGGCCTGCCCGGCGAAGCGGCGAGTCGCCTCGCGGAAGAAGCCGGGGGTCGGATAGCGACGGTGGCAGGCGCCGACCTCGAGACGCATGCCCTCGTGGAAGAAGGCTTCGCGATTGCGCCAGATCTCGATGGGCAGCAGGGAGCCGAGGTGGAGGACGTCGAAGTAGGAGAGCAGCATGCCCTCGCGCAGCCGGACCGGGGCGGCGTCCTGTTTCGGGCCGCTGCCGGGGCTCCCGCTGAAGGTCGGACAGCGATTCTCGGGCGGGAGCTCGGCTCGAGCCGAGGGGCCCAGGGCCAGGATCGCGACTCCGAGCGCGGAGATGCGCCGGAGCGCTGAGAGCATCGAGTTCCCTCCAGGGGTGGAGCAACCGCCCCGCTCGATTCTAACCTAAGCTGCACCTGGACTCGGATCCGGGGAACCCGTGCGCCGTTCGATCGGTCTTCCGCTCGGTCTGGGGATTGCCATGGCGATCCTCGTGCTCGCCTTGGGCGTGGGCTGGCAGATCCTCGTCGTGGTGGACCCGCGTCCGCCGGCACCCGGGCTGTCCACGGCGGACTGGGTGCTGCTCGTGCTCGGCGCAGTCCTCTTCGCCCTGCTCATGGCGGGCCTGGTCTGGCTCTCGGTGTGGCTGATCCGGGAGATGCGTCTCAACCAGCGTCAGCGCGCCTTCCTCGACGCGGTGACCCACGAGATGAAGACGCCCCTCGCATCGATCCGTCTCTACCTCGACACCCTCTCGCGCCACGATCCGGAGCCCGAGCGGCGCGCCCACTTCCTCTCCCGGGTGCGGGAGGACCTCGACCGCCTCGACCACACCGTCGATCAGGTGCTCGCCGCGGCGCGGGCCGAGGAGCCCGGCCGGCGCCTTCCCCGGGGCCGCGTCGCCCTCGCCGAGCTTCTCCGAGCCTGTACGCGGGAGATTCGCGAGCGCCATGCCCTGCCCGAGGAGGCAGTCGCCCTCGACGTCGATCCGGAGACACGGGTGCGGGGAGATGCGTCGGAGCTCGCGGTCGTCTTCCGCAACCTCCTCGAGAACGCCGTGAAGTACTCGTCGGAGCCGGTCGAGGTGAAGGTCCGCGTCGCACGGCGAGCGGAGGATCGAATCGACGTGGACATCTCGGATCGGGGCATCGGAATTCCGGCGCGAGAGCTGCGCAAGATCTTCCAGCGCTTCTATCGGGTGGGCCGCGACGTGCAGCGCACTGCGGCGGGTCTGGGTCTCGGCCTCTTCATCGTTCGGAACCTGGTGCGGCGTCAGGGCGGGCGCGTCGTCGCCCGCAGCGATGGCGATGGCGAGGGCAGCCGCTTCGTCGTCACCCTGCGCGAAGCTCCGCCGGCCGCCTGAGTCGCCTGTCATGCCGCGCATCCTGATCGTCGAAGACGAGGCCCACCTCGCGGAGGGGCTCCAGTTCAACCTCGAGGCGGAGGGGCACGACGTCGTCGTCGCAGCCGATGGCGGCGCGGCGGTGGAGTGCCTGCTCCAGCCGGAGCCCCGCTTCGACCTGGTGATTCTCGACCTGATGCTTCCGGTTCTCGGCGGGATCGAGGTGCTGCGCCGGATCCGAGCATCGGGGGACTACGTGCCCGTCCTCGTCCTCACTGCGATGGGCGATGCGGAGGATCGGGTGCGCGGGCTCGAGGAGGGAGCGGACGACTACCTGCCGAAGCCGTTCCGCCTCGGGGAGTTGCTGGCGCGTGTTCGGGGACTGCTTCGAAGACGACGTTGGGACGGGGTCTCCGAACCTCCGGGACTCGAGCCGGCGCAGATCGGCGAGGTGACGGCGCACTTCGATCGCCTCGAGCTGGACACCCCGAACGGGGTCGTGAATCTGACCACCCGGGAGGCCGGCCTGCTCCGCGCGCTCGTCGACAGCGAGGGGGTGGCTGTGTCCCGAGGAGAGCTCCTCGAGACGGTCTGGGGCCTCCGTCCGGACACGAGGACCCGGGTGGTCGACAGTTTCGTCGTGCGGCTCCGTCGGTACATCGAGCCTGACCCGAGCCGTCCGCGTCACATCGTATCCGTGCGGGGACACGGCTACCGGCTGGTCCGATAGTCCGCTTGTATTGCGGGTGCCGGGCGTGTCAACCTCTCCCCGTGCCGACCCCCCTCAGAATGCACGTGCAGCCTTCTTTGAATGGCGCCTCGATGGTGGCGGCCTTCGAGGGCTGGAACGACGCGGGCGAATCGGCCACGAGCGCGGTGCGCTACGTGGATACCGCGATCGGCTCCGTGCCCCTCGCCGAGATCGATGGCGAGGACTTCCTCGACCTGACCGTGCGGCGCCCGCTGGTGCGCTTCGGCGAGGACGGACGTCGCGAGTTCGAGTGGCCCGCGACGCAGTTCCGCTACGGGGCCCACGATGCCTCGCGCGAGATCGTCATCGCGGAGGGAATCGAGCCCCACCTGCAGTGGCGCCGCTACTGCGATCTCTTCGCCGACGTGGTGGGTCGGATCGGGATCGGCCGCGTCGTGCTGCTCGGGGCCTACGTCGCCGACGTCGTCTACTCGAGGCCGGTCGGCGTGACGGGCTTCGCGAGCTCGGACGGTCTGCTGGACGAGATCGGCGTCGCGCCTTCGGTCTACGAGGGCCCGACCGGCATCGTGGGCGTCCTCGCCGAGCGCCTCCGAGAGGACGGCGTCGAGGTGCTGAGCCTGTGGGCGGGTCTGCCCCACTACATCAGCGCCACGCCCAACCCGCGCGGCGCCCTCGCCCTGGTGCAGAAGCTCAAGCAGGCCACCGGTATCGTCATCGATACCGCCCCTCTCGAGCGGGAGGCCGCCTCCTTCGAGGAGAAGATCTCGGCGCTCGTCGCCTCGGACCCCGACCTCTCGGAGTACGTCCGACAGCTCAAGCGCCGCGAGTTCGCGCAGTAGGCGCGCGCTCAGCCGAGCGCGACCGACTCCTCGATGAGCATGACCGGGATCCCATCGTCGACCGGGTAGAGCACCTTCCCGTCTTCGCGGATCAGGCCTTCGGCGATCGGCTTGCTCAGGGCCTCGCCGCCCCGGTTGCGAAGCCGTCCCGCAGCGATCTCTGCGTTGAGGTTCTCGAGGGTCTCGGCGCTCGCCTCGGTCACCCGCTGCTTCGTCTCCGGACAGACGAGGATCTCGAGGAGTTCGGAATTGACGGGCATCGGGTTTCCTCCCCGGCCGGGATCCCGGCCGGTCTCAGCGGAGCATGCTCGACGGATAGTCGAGGATTCGGCGGGCGACGATCAGCTGATTGATCTGCTGGGTCCCCTCGTAGATATCGTTGATCTTCGCGTCGCGCATCCACTTCTCGACCAGGAGCTTCTTCGAGTATCCGGCCGGCCCCAGCAGCTCCACGGCCTTCTGCGTGATGCGTGTGACCGCCAGCCCGGCCTTCGCCTTCGCCATCGATGCTTCCAGGCTGTTGGGCCGGCCGTGGGTCATCATGGAGGCGGCGCGCCAGGTCAGGAGTCGGGCGGCCTGGAGCTCCGCCTCCATCTCCATCACGTCGCGCTCGACCGCAGTGATCTCGTGGGCCGGTGCGTCGTAGCGCGGATGGATCCCGTGACGCGCCAGCTCCTCCTTCACGAAGTCGAGGGACGCGCGACCCACGCCGACCGCCATGGCCGCGACGATGGGACGGCTGGCGTCGAAGGTCGCCATCGCTCCCTTGAAGCCCTTGTCGCCGGCTCCCTTCGAGCTCTTCTTCTTCACCTCGGCGCGTCCGAGCAGGTTCGACGCCGGAACGCGGCAGTTCTCGAAGACGAGGGTCGCCGTGTCCGAGGCGCGGATGCCGAGCTTCTTCTCGACACCGAGGAGTCGCATGCCCGCCGTGTTCGCGGGCACGACGAAGGCCTTGATGCCGGCTCGCCCCGCTTCCTTGTCCACGGTCGCCCACACCACCACGAATCCCCCCTCGTGCTGGGAGGCCGCTTCGCCGCTGGTGCAGAAGATCTTCGTGCCGTTGAGCACGTAGTCGTCGCCGTCGCGATCGGCGGTCGTCTGGACCGCCGCCGAGTCCGAGCCCGCCTCGGCCTCGGTGATCGCCATCGCCCCCCAGACCGGCTGGCCGTCGCCGCGGAAAGGGGTGAGGAAGCGCTCCTTCTGCTCGGGGGTCCCAGCGGCGGCGACGGCGGAGCCGCCGAGGGCCGCCGTCGGCATGCGCAGGTAGAGCCCCGCGTCGCCCCAGCACAGCTCTTCGGCCTGTACGCAGACCTGGACGAAGCCGTCGCCCGGGCCGGAGAGGTCGACTCCGGTCGGTCCGCCCCGGCCGCTCTTCCAGAAGTAGTCCACCCACTCGGTGGGCATCTCGTGCTCCTGGTCGTCGTACTTCCGCGAGATCGGTCGCATGTGGGCGACTGCCATCTCGTGGTAGTGCTCGCGAGCGCGCAGTGAGTTGGGAGTGAGATCGAAGGAGATCGCCATGGGTCGGATCCTCAGACGAGGCAGAGGGCTTCGAAACAGCCGAAGCCTCTCGCGTTGCGGAGGTGCATCTCGGGGAGATAATCGCGGATGTAGCCGTGGCCACCCAGCACCTGAACGGCGCCGTCGGCGACCTCCAGGGCGACCCGCTGCGCCTGGCGATGCGCGAGCACCGCCTCGCGACCGGCCTCCATGCCCTGGTCGATTCGCCACGCCGCCTCCCAGGTCAGGAGTCGCGCACCGTCGATCTCGATGGCCATGTCGGCGAGCTTGAATGCGATGGCCTGCTTCGTGGCGATCGGTCCCCCGAAGGCGTGCCGCTCCTTCGCGTAGTCGCGAGCGACCTCGTAGGCGGCGCGCGCCACGCCGACCGCTGCCGCGGAGAGCGCGACGCGACCCCGCTCGACGATTTGCTGCACGCAGCGGGGGTCTTCGGCGAGGGCTGCATCCGCCGGCACCCGGATGCCATCGAGAGCGATCTCGACGGTCGGCAGCCCGTGGATGCCCATGTTGCGTTCCGGCGTCGTCTCGAGCGCCTCGCAGGGAACGACGAACGCGCGGGGACCGCTCTCGGCGGTGGCCGTGACGATCACGTGGGTTCCGCCCTCGATCCAGGGCACCAGACACTTCGCGCCGTCGAGGACGAAGTCGCCTCCGTCCCGACGCGCTCGCGTCCCGGGCTTCATGGGATCGGCTCCGAACTCGGGCTCCAACAGGGCCAGGGAGCCCGGAACGAAGCGGTCCCCGGTGAAGGCCGGGAGGATCTCCTGTTTCTGGGCGTCGCTGCCGAAGTCGCTGACCGGAAGCGCGACCAGGGCAGGGGAGAGGGCCGCGAGTGCGATGGCGAGGTCCCCCCAGGCCAGCTCCTCGGTGACGAGCGCCGCGGTGACGGCGCTTCGCTCACCGCCGCCTCCGTAGGCCTCTTCGAGGGCGTTCGCGACGAGGCCCAGCTCGTGGGCCTGGCTCAGTACGTCCCCGGGAAGCTTCGCGGATTCGTCGCAATCGCGTGCCTTCGGCCTCACCTCGTTCTCTGCGAACTGGTGAACGGTGTCGACGATGAGCTGTTGCTCTTCGCTCGGCTCGAGATCGATCAATGGGGCTTCCTCCAGGAGGGCGCGCCGGCCGTCCGAGGTGCTGGACGGCGGGGTTGATCTCATTGAAATCATTCAAGAAATCGCCGAGCAGTCTAACAGCTCAGGATCTTCGATGCACCGCGTCCGGTCCTCGCGAATCGGGGGTAAAACGCGCCGCTCGCGCGCGCTCCGCGGTGTGCTCGCGCGGGGTGCGCTTTTGCATCACTTCCGCTTGACTCGACCCGGCTTACGGGATATCACACCGCGCGTCATTGGCCGCGTATACCAACGCGTCGATGGTCTTGAGACGAGCGCGAGCCCCCCGTCGGTCACGGCACGAAGCGTGGCATGCATGATGGGTGGCGCGGCGTGTCGCGTGGCGGCGGTCGGCGTAAGGGTAAGGACTCGCTCGAGAACCGCATCGCACGCTCCCGCTCAGCGGCCCACATCGGGCGCCCACGCGTTCGTCGGGCGGTGAGACACCAACCAGGAGCTCCGTGTTTCGCGCATGAGATCGATTCACCTGACGCGCTCCCTCACCGTCCTCGCTCTGCCCCTGGCCGTCGCTGCGCTCGTCGCCTGGGTCAGCCTGGGCGAGAGCGCAAGTCACGCAGACGAGGGCCAGGCCCTCGTGGCCGGAAGCGTCTGCGAGGCCCACGAGCTCAAGGCCCGGGCAGCGGAGGATCCCCACCTCTCGGTCGAGATCCCGAAAGAATTCGACAAGGCGTTCCCGACGCGTGCCGCCTGTCTCTCCCACGCCGCCGCCGAGGACCCGGATGCACCGGGTCCGCTCCAGCCGATCCAGTTCAGCCACAAGCACCACGCCGGCACCTTCGAGATCGACTGCCAGTACTGCCACAGCGGCACCGACGTCTCGCCGGCCGCCGGCGTCCCGTCGGTCGAGCTCTGCATGGGCTGTCACAGCCAGTTCCCCAAGGAGTACGACCAGCTCGA
Organism: uncultured bacterium; assembly: GCA_937937315.1. GTDB lineage: Bacteria > Myxococcota_A > UBA9160 > UBA9160 > SMWR01 > CALDCK01. The sequence continues at coordinate 7,625 of CALDCK010000244.1, read as the reverse complement.
GGGGATTCGCACCCTGAAGCAGCACTGGGAGACGAAGGAGCCGATCCAGTGGGAGCAGATCCACCGACTCCCGGAGCACGTGCAGTTCCAGCACCGCGCCCACGTTCGCGCGGGCTTCGACTGCCAGCGCTGTCACGGCGCGGTCGAGGAGATGGAGAAGGTCTACATGACCGAGGACACCATCTGGTGGCCCTGGGGCCTGCCCTCGAAGAAGCTCGAGATGGGTTGGTGCGTCGATTGTCACCGAGAGAACGGCGCGTCGCAGGATTGCTACGCCTGCCACTACTAACGCCGGGGTTGGGACGTGTCCGAGTTCGATCGACGTGAGTTCCTGAAGATCATCGGTGTTGGCGCCGGTGCTGCGGCGGCGTCTGGCTGCAGCGACCCCGTCGAGAAGCTGATTCCCTGGGTCGTGCAGCCGGAGGAGATCACTCCGGGGCTTCCCGTCATCTATGCGTCCACCTGCCAGGAGTGCAGCACCGGCTGTGGGCTCCACGTCCGCACCCGGGAGGCACGCCCCGTCAAGCTCGAGGGAAATCCGGAGCACCCGATCAACCGCGGAGCGCTGTGCGCGCGCGGTCAGGCCTCGATCGGGAGGACCTTCCATCCCGACCGCTACCGGTCGCCGATGGAGCGGAGCACCGACGGGTCGTTGACCCCCCTCCTGTGGGAGGAGGCCACCGCGAAGGTCGCCTCGGCGATCAATGCGGCGGGATCGAAGATTGCGGTGCTGGGGGGGCAGACGGGCCCCACCGTGTCCGCCCTGATCGATTCCTGGCTCGCGGCCATCGGCGGTGGAACCCGGGCCGTCTACGAGCCCTTCGCGCGCGAAGCGCTCCGCGAGGCCTCGAACGCCGTGTTCGGCGTGGCGAGTGAGCCGATCTTCGACCTCACGGACGCGGATTACGTGATCGACTTCGGCGGTGACGTGCTCGGCACCGGCTCTTCGCCGGTGGAGCATTCGCGACAACTGATGGAGGCGCGGGATGCGGGGCGCGAGCAGGGCCGGAAGGCTCGCCTCGTCTACGTAGGCCCGCGACTCGACGAGACCGCCAGTGCGTCGGATGAGTGGCTCGCGCCGAAGCCGGGCAGCGAGGGCATCCTGGCCCTGGCCATCGCCCGCGTGGCCTACGACGCGGTTCGCGCCAGCGGGCGAACGCCGGCGGGAGACATCGAGGCCATCGAGGGCGTGCTGGCGTCCTTTACTCCCGATGCGATTGCGTCGCGCGCAGGCGTTCCCGCTGAAGCGATCCGCCGAATCGGCACCGCCCTGGCGAATGCAGAGCGCCCCGCCGCCCTGCCGCCGGGCGTCGCGCTGACGAGCCGCCGCGCAACCGCGACCAACGCCGCCGTGCTCCTGCTGAACGCCGTGATCGGTGCGGTGGGCAACACCGTCACGATTCCGCCGCCCTCGGGTCGTCCCGTGGCGAGCTTCCGCGACGTCGCGAAGCTCATCGACGCGATGCGCTCCGGCGACGTTTCCGTGCTGCTCGTGCACGACACGAATCCCGTCTACTCGCTCCCGCCGGATTCGGGCTTCGCCGAGGCCCTCGAGAAGGTGGGACTGGTCGTGTCCTTCGCGTCCATGCCCGACGAGACTTCGGAGCGCGCCTCCCTGATCCTTCCGGATCACACGGCCCTCGAGTCCTGGGGCGATGCGGCGCCGCGCGCTGGCGTGCGCTCGCTGGTCCAGCCGACCATCCGCCCGATCTTCGACACCCAGTCCCTCGGCGACTCGCTCCTGGCGATCGCGCGGGCTCTGGGCGACGACCGCGCCGCAGCACTGCCCGCCGGAAGCTTCCGGGGCGTGGTCGAGGCGGCCTGGTCCGACACCGACTTCCGTGAGGCCCTGAAGCGCGGAGGCGAGTTCGCCGAGACGGGCGCCTCGCTGGCTCCCGGGGTCTCGGCCGGCATCGCGCGCCTCGAGTTCAAGGAGCCTTCCCTCGAGGGCGACGGCAAATTCGTGCTCCTGCCGGTTCCCTCGCCCCTGCTCACCGACGGGCGCGGGGCGAACCTTCCGTGGCTCCAGGAGACGCCGGACCCGATCACGAAGATCGCCTGGCAGTCCTGGGCCGAGATCAGCGAGACCGCCGCCGCCGAGCTCGGCGTGACACCGGGCGACGTGCTGTCCATCGAGACCTCCTACGGCCAGGCCCGCGTGCCGGTGTGGCCGCGGGGCGGTATTCGCGACGACGTCGTCGCCCTGGCGATCGGACAGGGACACCGGGTCGGAACCTATGCATCGGCCGGGCAGGAGGGGGGCGAAGGAGCCGTCCGCGGCGCCAGCGTGATCTCCCTGCTTCCGTCGCTCACCGACGAATCCGGCGGTCGGGCCTGGCTCGCGGCGAAGGCGCAGGTTTCGGCCACCGGGAGCTTCCAGCGCCTGCCCTTCACCCAGGGGACGGACAACAAGCGCGGTCGCCTGCTCGGCGAGTCGATCTCGCTCGTCGCGCTCGCGCGAGGGGAGAGCCCCTGGGCGGCGAACGAGGGGCCGGCTCTCGCAGCGGCTGCCCACGGTGAGGAGCACGGCGGGGCCCACGAGTCCGAGGCCCACGGTGATGATCACGAAGGCCCCCCCCACCAGATGCGGCGGGCCTTCGACCCGGTAGACGATTCGGACGAGGCGGATCCCTTCCGCTGGGGCATGACCATCGACGTCGACAAGTGCACCGGCTGCAGCGCGTGCGTCGTGGCCTGCTCCATCGAGAACAACATCTCGCTCGTCGGCGAAGAGGGACTCTTGCGCAACCGCCAGATGAGCTGGCTGCGCATCGAGCGTTTCGTCGGGGACGGCTACCAGCAGCTCGAGACCGGACGCCCCGGGCCGCAGAACCACGAGGCCCTGGGAAATACCGACGTCCGCAACTCGCCGATGCTGTGCCAGCAGTGCGGCGCCGCTCCCTGTGAGCCGGTCTGCCCGGTTTTCGCGACGTACCACACGCCCTCGGGCCTGAACGGGATGATCTACAACCGCTGCATCGGCACCCGCTACTGCTCGAACAACTGCCCCTACAAGGTCCGGCGCTTCAACTGGTTCGACTATCAGATCACCGGTTGGCCCGAGCCGATGCCGCTCATGCTCAACCCGGACGTCACGGTTCGCGGCCAGGGCGTGATGGAGAAGTGCACCTTCTGCGTGCAGCGTATGCAGTCGGCCCGTCAGGAAGCGAAGTCGGCGGGGCTGCAGGTCCCCGAGGACGGCGCGATCCAGACGGCCTGTCAGCAGACCTGCCCGAGCGGCGCGATCGTCTTCGGCAACCTCAAGGACGAGAAGAGCCGCGTCAATGCCGTCGCGGACGAGAACGCGGGCCGCGCGTATCGCGCGCTGCACGTCCTCAACACACGACCCGCGATCCAGTACCTGGCGAAGGTGAAGCGCGAGGACGGCCAAGCCTCCGGCCACGCCGCATCGGGGTCTGCCCGCCCGGAGAAGAGTGCATGACGCCGCCTCCTGCTGAATCCGTCGCTGCGATGATCCGGCCGACGCCGGTCACCGGGGACTCGAAAGCCAATCGCGACATCCTGCGCGTGATGGAGGGGGGATCCCTCGGCTACTTCGCCCTGGTCGCCCTGTCGGTCGGTGCGATGCTCGCCGCCGGCGGCGTCTGGATCTGGCAGGTCTACGAGGGCCTGGGCATCGCGGGCTACGCCCATCCGGTCTTCTGGGGCGCCTACATCGTCACCTTCGTCTTCTGGGTCGGTATCGCCCACGCCGGCACGCTGATTTCGGCGATCCTCTACCTCTTCCGGGCGAAGTGGCGCAACGCGATCAACCGCAGCGCGGAGGCGATGACGGTCTTCGCGGTCCTGACCGCCGCCCAGTTCCTCGGCATCCACGTCGGACGGATGTGGAAGTCGTATTTCATCCTTCCCTACCCGAACCAGCGCGGGCTCTGGGTGAACTTCAAGAGCCCACTGCTCTGGGACACCTTCGCGATCACGACCTACGCGACGATCTCGATCGTGTTCTTCTACGTAGGGCTGGTTCCGGACCTCGCGATCGCGCGGGATCGCGCCACCGGCTGGCGGAAGGTCCTCTACTCGATCCTCTCCCTGGGCTGGCAGGGCACGTCGAAGCAGTGGAAGGCCCACAACCGCACCGTCCTGCACCTCTCCGGCCTGGCGACGCCGCTGGTCCTCTCGGTGCACAGCGTGGTGTCCTGGGACTTCGCGATGTCCATCGTGCCCGGCTGGCACGCGACCATCTTCGCGCCCTACTTCGTGGCCGGCGCGATCTTCTCGGGCTTCGCCATGGTGCTGACCATGATGATCCCGGTGCGTCGGATCTTCGGCCTCGAGGAGTACATCACCAACTACCACTTCGAGAACATGTCGAGGTTCCTGCTGCTGACCTCGATCATCGTGGGCTACGCCTACCTGGCCGAGTACTTCATTGCCTGGTACGGCATGGTGGAGCCGGAGCAGACCTCGTTCTGGAAGCGCGCCTTCGGTCCCTACTGGATCTCGACCTGGGTGATGATCCTCTGTAACGGCGTATTCCCACAGCTCCTGTGGTTCAAGAAGCTGCGTACGAACATCCCATTCCTGTTCGTCCTGTCGATGCTGATCAACGTCGGCATGTGGTTCGAGCGCTACGTCATCATCATCACCGGTCTATCCCGTGAGTACGATCCCGCCGTATGGGGCATCTACACGCCGAGCTGGCCGGAGCTCGTCATCGTCGCGGGAAGCTTCGGCTTCTTCTGCCAGTTCTTCCTGCTCTTCCTGAAGGTCTTCCCCGTCGTGGCGATCGCCGAGGTGAAGGAGCTCGAGATCCACGCGAAGGCACACGGGGGGAGTCACTGATGCCGCAGCTGCTGGGTGTCTTCGAACAGCCCGATCACATCGCTGCCGCCGCGAAGCGTCTGCGAGATCGCGGTTACACGGATATGGAGACCTTCTCCCCCTCGCCCTTCCCCGAGGTGGACGATGCGGTCGACGAGAAGCCCTCGGGCGTCCGCTTGTTCACCCTGATCGGCGGGCTCGTCGGTGTCTGCACCGGCTACGCCCTGACGCTCTGGATGGCGAACGACTGGCAGATCATGCTTGGAGGCAAGCCCTTCTCGTCGATTCCGCCCTACACGATCATCGCCTTCGAGCTGACGATCCTCTTCGGCGGTCTGATGACCGTTCTCGGTCTCTTCCTCAAGGGCGGTCTGCCGAGCATGAAGCTCCACGCGGCCTACAGCAAGCGGTTCTCCGCCGAGGACTTCGGGCTGGTGGTGGAGTGTCGGGATCGAGACGTTCCCGAGATCGACGGGCTGATGCGCGCCCACCACGCGACGGAGGTCAGCCTTGTCGAGGGATAGTGCGCTGCGGATCTCCCGCTCCTTCTTCCTGCTGACGGCACTCCTGCTGACCACGGCCGTGGGCTGCTGGGAGCAGTGGTCGGACAACTGGTTCCCGCAGATGAAGCGCCAGAAGGCGATCCAGGCCTTCGAGATCGTCACCCACAACGACCAGCTCCAGGGCTTCGTGCCGCCCGAGGGCAGCGTGGCCGTGGACGCCGGCACGCCTCCGATGGATCCGAACGACGAGACGGCGGCGAATGCCCTGACGAACCCGCGGCCCATGTCCCTCGACTCGCTGGAGAACGGTCGATTCCAGTACGATCGCTACTGCGCGACCTGCCACGGTGCGGACGGCATGGGCGACGGACCGGTCAGCATGACTGGCGCCATCCAGGGTCCGCTGGGCGGCGTCCTGCCCCTCGCCGGACCGGCAAGCATCGCCCGGGTGAGAGCCGACGGACACATCTACGCGACGATACGCTACGGACGGCGGCGCATGCCGGGCTATCAGCGCATCGCTTCCCAGGACCGCTGGGACATCGTGAACTACATCCGATACATCAACGACCAGAGGGGAGTCGGACAGTGAGCTCGAGCACCATCCTGTCCGCGAACCCGCGGGAGCTCCCGGCCGCCCTGGTCGCAGTCTGTGGCGTATTGGTGGCGATCGGACTCGTCGCCCTCGTGGTCGGGGTTTCGGCGGATCCGGCGACCACCTGGCGCGCCTTCCACGTGAACTTCCTCTACTTCGGGATCCTGTCCCAGGCGGCCCTGTGCCTGGCCGCGGCCCTCGTGATCGTGGGAGCCCGCTGGGCGGGACCCATCCGCCACGTGGCCGAGGGCCTCGCCGCATGGGTTCCCGTGAGCCTCGTGCTCTTCGTCGTCGGCAACTACTTCGGCCGGGAGTACATCCACACCAACTGGCTCCACGGCGCTCCTCCCGGCAAGGAGGCCTGGCTCAGCTTCGGTCGCGTCTTCTGGACCGACCTGGTCGTTCTCCTGATCGCGACGGGTCTGACCCTCGCCTTCCTGCGGACCTCCTTCCGGCCGACGCTCCACGGCGCCGCCGAGCGGGCCACGCGTGCGAAGGGGCTCTTCGAGAGCTGGACCGCGAACTGGCGGGGCGAAGAGGTCGAGTGGGAGGAGTCGGGTCGTCGCCTGCGCGTCCTCGCCCCGATCGTGTGCCTGGTCTACGCCTTCGGATTCACCTTCGTGGCCTTCGATCAGGTGATGTCGCTCGAGCCCACCTGGTTCTCGAACATCTTCGGCTGGTACTTCCTCTGGGGCGGCTTCCTGTCGGCGGTCGCCGCGACCGCCCTGGTCAGCGTGCTGCTCAAGGCCACCTCACCGGGTTGGGACGTCGAGATCACCCGGGATCGCATGCACGACCTGGGCAAGATGGTCTTCGCGTTCTCGATCTTCTGGATGTACCTCTTCTTCGCCCAGTACATCGTGATCTGGTACGGCAACCTTCCCGAAGAGACCCAGTTCTTCCAGGCGCGCCTGGGCTCACAGTTCCTTCAGGACACCTGGCTGTGGTCTTCGGACCGGCTCCAGGAGCCCTACGTGAAGCTCTCCCTGGCGGCCTGGGTCGGCTGCTGGATCACGCCCTTCTGGGTGCTCCTCGGGCAGCGTCCGAAGAAGACGCCGGCGATCCTCGGCTCGGTGTCGGCCATCGTCCTCCTCGGGTTCTGGCTCGAGCGCAACGCCCTCGTGTGGCCGTCCCTGGTTCCCGACGACGGCATGGCCTGGCTGGGCCCGATCCAGCTCGGCGTTTCGCTCGGGTTCCTCGGAGCCTTCGCCCTCGTGTTCCTCGTCTTCAGCCGCGTCTTCCCCACGCTGCCGCTCCCGAAGAAGGGTTGAGCGGGGTTCGGTCGAGCGGCCCGTTCCTGTTCCAGATTTCTCGCTAGTCTGGACCCATGACCGGGGACTCCTTCGAATCGGAAAGCGGCTGGCCCGCGCGCACCTGCCCGCTGCGCAAGCGGGCCGGCGTGGTGACCCTCGACGACCGGGGCATTCATCACCCCCGGGCCCCCCGCAGCCGGAGCTTCACCCGCACGCCCTACACGGAGCTGCTCCACGTGGCGGCCTCGCCCCGGGCGATCTGGCTCGGTGCGCGGCGCTCCCTCTACGTCCTGCCCCGTCGGATCTTCGCCGACGAAGAGGGGCCGGAGATCCTGCTGCGCTGCGTGCTCTCCCGCATCGAGGCCCTGCCCCAGGGCCGGGAGCAGCTCGCGCGAATGGCGGCCCTCGATGCGGCATCTCGCGTCGAGCGGTCCTGCCGGGCGACCTGGGGCCTCACCTTCGCCTGTCTCCTGGTCTTCGTACTCCAGC
>CALDCK010000243.1 GCA_937937315.1 uncultured bacterium | reverse complement strand
CGGACGCTTGCGTCGACCGCGAGAGCTGGTCGTTCCGCGGGGCGGATTGCCCGGTCGTCGATCGATGCGCAGGGGCTAGAGCCGATGCGTCATGTCGGGCGGGGGGTCGAGGGGTGCCGACGCGCCTTTCGCTCCGATGCGTGACCTCCAGCACCCGATCCCCGGAGGGTTCGCGTTCTAGGCTCTCTGGAGGCGGCTCGCTCAGCTCTCGAGGGTGAAGCCGGCGCGGGCGCGGATGTCGCGGGACGAGCGGCCGATCCAGATCTCGAAGTCGCCCGCCTCGGCGAACCAGTCGCCCCGCTCCGGGTCGTAGTAGGCGAAGGCGCGGGGCTCGAGGCGGAAGCGAGCGGTGCGGGTCTCGCCGGGTTCCAGCGTGAGCTTCTCGAAGGCCGCGAGCTCCTTCTCCGGGCGCGGAAGTGACGCCGCCAGGTCGCGCAGGTAGAGCTGGACCACCTCGCGCCCGGGCCGGTTTCCCGCGTTGGTGACGTCCACCTCCACCTCGAGCGCCTCGCCGCGAGGGAGACGCGTCGCGCCCAGTCGGGGCTCGCCGTACTCGAAGCGCGTGTAGGACAGGCCGTGCCCGAAGGGGAAGAGGGGCTCGACCCCCTTCGCGTCGTAGTGGCGGTAGCCGACGAAGATCCCCTCGCCGTAGTCGACGCGACCCTCGGCTCCCGGGTAGTAGGGGAAGGAGGGAGTGTCCTCCATCCGGGCGGGGAAGGTGAGGGGCAGGCGCCCGCTGGCGTCGACGTCGCCGAAGAGCACGTCGGCCAGGGCGTTGCCGAGCTCCTGGCCCGGGTACCAGAGCTGGACCACCGCCGCGACGCGCTCGAGCCACGGCATCTCCAACGGAGACCCGGCGTTCAGCACCACGGCGCAGCGCGGGTTGGCCCTGGCGACGGCCTCCACGAGCTCGGCCTGGCGGCCGGGCAGGGCGAGGCTCTCCCGGTCGCGGCCCTCGGTCTCCCACTCTGCGTCGAGACCCACCACCACGATCGCCGCGTCGCATTCGGCGGCACAGGCCGCCGCGCGCTCGAGCAGATCCGCCGGATCCGGGAGCTTGCAGCCCACGCGCACGCCGCCGAGCGGAGAGCGCGGATCGACCTTCGCGAGCTCCACCCGGAGTGCGTAGGGCTGGCCGGCGCGCAGATCGATCTCGCCGCAGCGCTCATGACTCCCGGCGCCGAAGAAGAACTCGCCGCCGGGCTCGGGCTCCCAGTCGTCTACGACGAGCTGGTCGTCGACGAAGAGCCGGCTGCGACCGACCCCGCTCAAGCTCAGCACGAAGCGCCCCGACTCGGGGGCGAGGAGGGTCGCCGACAGCCTCGCCGCATAGCGTTCGGCGGGCACGCCCTCGGCCGGTGCGCCGAACCAGGTGAGCTCGGCGCGCCTCGCCTCGCTGCGGTGGACGGGCACTCCATCGAATCCACCGTCCGCGAAGAGCTCGACCCGGACGCGGAAGTCGGGATCCTCCTCCGAGAGGGGTGCCAGCAGCTCCGCTCCGAGCACCGGCGTGCTCCGATGTCGGGTGCAGCCGCGCTCGAAGCGCACCTGCACGTCGCTTCCGCAGCGCTCGCGAATGCCATCGAGGGCGCTCACGACCGGATGCGGGGATACCTGGGCGCTGCCTCCACCCTGGATCACCGGGCTCGCGGCGTTCGGACCGATCACGGCGAGGGACTTCAGGTTCCCCGGGCCCAGGGGCAGGAGGTCTCCCTCGTTGCGCAGCAGCACGATGGCCTCGGCGGCGGCCTCCCGGGCGACGGCGCGGTGCTCCGGGCGGTCGATGCCGCTGGGGGTCTCGCCTTCTCGTTCAGCGGCGTGGGTTCGCGCACGGGCCACGAGCAGCCGTCGGACCATCGCGTCGAGGACCTCGGTCGCCAGCTCTCCGCTGTCGAGCGCCTCCTCGAGATGGGCGCCGAAGCGGCGCGACGGACCGGGCATCTCCAGATCGAGACCCGCTTCGGCAGAGGCTGTCGTGGAGCGCGTCGCGAACCAGTCCGAGACGACGAATCCGTCGAAGCCCCACTCCTCGCGCAGGATCTCGCGGAGCAGGCGAGGGTGCTCACAGGCGTGCACGCCGTCCAGACGGTTGTAGGCGCCCATCACCACCCCGACCCGGGCCTCGCGAACTGCGGCCTCGAAGGGGGGTAGATAGATCTCGCGCAGGGTGCGCTCGTCCACCTCGGAGCTGATCGTGTGGCGCTCGAACTCGGAGTCGTTGCAGACGAAGTGCTTCGCGCAGGCGAGGACGTCCCGGCTCTGCACTCCGCGCACGTAGGCCACCGCCATGCGCGCCGACAGCTGCGGGTCCTCGGAGAAGCACTCGAAGTTGCGTCCGGCGGTGGGCGTGCGGTGGATGTTGATCGTCGGCGCCAGCAGTACGTGGGCGCCCTTCGAGCGCGCCTCTTCGCCGAGGGCCTCGCCCACCCGCTCGACGAGCTCGGGGTTCCAGGTGGCGCCCAGCGCCGAGCCGCAGGGGAAGCAGGCCGCTCGCAGTCCGGCGCCCGGGACGTCGAGGCCGCGCGCACCGTTCGGGCCGTCGGTCAAGCACAGCGGCGGAATGCCCAGGCGCTCCACGCCGGGGGTGGTCCACATGTCCGCGCCGGAGACGAGGGCGATCTTCTCGCTGCGCTCGAGTCGAGCGAGAAGCGCCTCGACGTCCGGCTTCACTTCCTGGACTCGGAGCGTGTGCGCAGGAGCAGGCTGCCGAGCCGCTCCTGAAGCTGCGCCAGCTCCTGCTCTCCGAGCTGCTCTGCGTAGTCCTGCCAGATGCGAGAGACCACCTCGGCGGCGTCGTTCATGAAGGCGGACCCCTTGCGGGTGAAACGCACGATCTTCGCGCGTCGATCCGCCGGGTCGGGCACGCGCTCGACGTAGCCGAGTCGTTCCAGGTCGTCGACGCGCTGGCCCATCGCCTGCTTCGACATGGCGGCGCGATCGGCCAGCTCGGTGAGTCGCGCGCCGTAGCGTCCCAGGCTCGCGAACACCACCTGGTGCGAGGGCTGGAGACCGGCGTGGCCGCGGGCCTGCAGCGTGGCGCGGGCGCGCCGCTCGAAGTCCCTCGAGAGCTCCTGGAAGAGCAGTCCGATGTGGAAGCGGCGGAACGCCACCAGGGGATCCGCCGCCGAGTCGTGGCTCAGGGAGACGTCTACGGCCATGGACCGAAGCTATGGCGGCTTGAATATTTAGTCAAGATTCTTTACCAAGTGGACCCATGCCACGAGGCCCCTCCGCTACGGGACCCGACCGGGCGTGGAGCCGGGAGCACGCGATGCAATTCGGACTGACGGAGGAGCAGGAGCTGCTCCAGGAGACCGTGCGGGGCTTCGTCGCCGGGGAGTGCCCGCCGACGCGCCTCCGCGAGATCTTCGACGCGGGGACGGGTCACGATCCCGCGCTCTGGAAGGGGCTGGCCGAGATGGGGATCACCGGGCTCGTGGTCCCCGAGGCCTACGGCGGCGCGGGCCTCGAGGTCGTGGAGCTCGCCCTGGTCGCCGAGGTGCTGGGCGACGGCGCCCTGCCCGGCCCGTTCCTCGGCCACTCCCTCGCCTGTGCCGCGATCGCTTTCGGCGGAAGCGAGGCGCAGCGGGCGCGTTGGCTCCCCGGCCTGGCCTCGGGCGAGCGGATCGGGACCGTCGCGTTTGCCGAGGACGACGATCGCTGGGGCCCCGAGGATTGGACCCTCGCGGCATCCGACGGCGGACTCGGCGGCACAAAGGGGCACGTCCTCCACGCCGAGATCGCAGACCTCCTGGTCGTCGGCACCGCCAACGGCGGACTCTCGGTCGTGGAGCGCGGCGCCGCCGGCCTGAAGGTCGAGCCCGCCGCTGGCCTCGACCGCACGCGCGCCCTCGCCAACGTCGCCTTCGACGCGACTCCCGCCGAGGCCCTCGAGTCCGGCGCCGCCGTCTCCGGCCGGGTGCGCGACGTCGGCCTGGTGATCCTCGCCGCCGACGCCTTCGGGGCGGCCTGGAGGCTCACCCGGATGTCCGTCGACTACGCGAAGGAGCGTCGCCAGTTCGGGCAGCCGATCGCGAACTTCCAGGCCGTGAAGCACCAGCTGGCGGACATGGCCACGGCCGTCGAGCCGACCCGGGGCCTCTTCTGGTACGCCGCCCACGCCCTCGACGCGATCCCGGACGACGCCCCGCGCGCCGCCGCGATCGCCAAGGCCCACATCACCGATCGAGCCGCCGAGATCGCCCGCGCTGCGGTGGAGCTCCACGGGGGCCTGGGCTTCACCTGGGAGTGCGACGTGCAGATGTGGTTCAAGCGCATCCTCTTC
>CALDCK010000242.1 GCA_937937315.1 uncultured bacterium | reverse complement strand
CGATGCCCGCCCCATCTTCACCTGGAACCTGATGCCCGTTCCCATAGCCCTGGTTCCAGGGCTGTAGGAACGGGTTCGACTGACCGACACTTCGCTCGCCTGCCCGACACTTCGCTCGCCTGCGGCTCGCTGCGCGCGCCTGACCGGTCGGCTCCGCCTCCCTGCGGCGCTTGCGCGGTCCGGGTGCGCGCTTCGTTCGCTCCCGGCAAGCCGGCCGACTCGGAGCCCGCCCGAAGCTCGTCGCAGCAGGGGGCGCACGCACAGCCGAATTCGGGGCGTCGGGCGCTACGTCATGGGGGGCCTTGGTGGGGAGCCCCCGTATCGGGCGCCGCGTGAGTCGCTTCGCTCCCCCGCTCGCCTGGGAGTGTCCTTCGGAGCGTGACCTCGGGGTGGGGCAGGCGTGACTCGCTGCGCTCGTACGCGGGTCAAAGACGCCCTTCGGGGGGCGGCGTGGGGGGCTGGGGGCGTCACCCGACGGCATTTCCAGGGCGGCGAAGACCTGCCCGGGCGGCGTCGTAGCGTCCGGAGCTTCGCGTTGCTCTCTGAGCCCACCGGCCGAGGGGGAGCGATCGAAGCGCCGATCCCGGACCGCGCAAGCGCCCCAGGGAGGCGGAGCCGACCGGTCAGGCGCGCGCAGCGAGCCGCAGGCGAAGCGAAGTCACCCCGGCGGCCATCCCAGCGGTCGGCCGCCCAGAACGTGCAGATGGAGGTGGAACACCGTCTGCCCGGCGCCGGCGCCGTCGTTCACGACCAGCCGGAAATCCTCCAGGCCCTCCTGGGCGGCGACCTTGCGCGCGACGCCCAGCAGGTGGCCGAGGAGCTCCGCTCGATCGTCGCCTGTGGCGGAGAGGCGGGTGATCGGCTCGCGTGGGATGATCAGGACGTGCACCGGCGCCTGGGGATTGACGTCCCGGAAGGCCACGGCGCGGTCATCCTCGTAGAGAAATTCGGTCGGGATCTCGCCTCGGGCGATCTTGCCGAAGATGGTGTCTGCCATGAGCGCGCAACCTGCCCGACGCCCGCTGCGCGTGCAAGAGCCCCGCGGGGGGCAGTGCGGGTGGAAATGCTCCCGATTAGGTCCCCGGTTGTCAGGCCAGACACCCCTGGGCTAATTGGATGGGAGCGATCAGCGGTGTAGCAGTCCCCCCCAGGGAACGGCGGAAATTGTCGAAGGAACTGATCATCACCGAGAAGCCCAGTGTGGCGCGCGACATTGCGGCGGCGCTGGGAGGCTTCGAAGAGCACGACGGCTACTTCGAGAGCGACGACTGGGTCGTCACCTTCGCGGTCGGCCATCTCTTCGAGCTCCTCCCGCCGGAGGAGGTCGACGAGAAGTTCAAGCGCTGGACGCTGGACGTGCTGCCCATCCTTCCCGAGGTGTTCCGCTACAAGCCCAAGAAGGGCCAGTCCGACCGGATTCGGACCATCAAGCGCCTCTACCAGCGCGACGATGTCGCGGGTGTCGTGAACGCCTGTGACGCGGGGCGCGAGGGCGAGCTGATCTTCCGCGAGATCGCCGACCACATCGATGCGTCGAAGCCGATCCGGCGGCTGTGGCTCCAGTCCATGACCGACCGGGCGATCCGCGCGGGCTTCGAGTCGCTGCGCCCGGGCGAGGAGCTCGAGGGCCTGGCCGATGCGGCGGCCTGCCGCGCCCGATCCGACTGGCTCATCGGCATGAACGCGACCCGGGCGCTCACCAAGCGTCTGAAGAGCCGCAAGGAGAAGACGGCCTGGTCTGCGGGCCGGGTCCAGACGCCGACCCTGACGATGCTCGTGGACAAGGAGTTCGAGGTGCTCGCCCACGTGCCTCGCCCCTACTGGCGCGTCACGGCGACCTTCGAGCACGAGGGAGCTCCCTACGAGGGCGCCTGGTTCGATCGCGCCTTCGAGGCGGACGACGACACCGAGCGCAGGGACGACAGGATCTTCGACGCCGATCGTGCGGCGGCGATCATGGCGGCGGTGACGGGTCGCCCGGGGATGGCCGAGGAGACCCGCAAGCCGTCGCGGGAGTCGGCGCCGCCGCTCTTCGATCTGACGAGCCTGCAGCGCGAGGCGAACCGTCGGTTCTCCTGGTCGGCGCGGCGCACGCTCTCGGCCGCCCAGCGCTGCTACGAGCGCCACAAGGTGCTCACCTACCCCCGCACCGACTCCCGCTGCCTGCCGGAGGACTACCGCGACACGGTCCAGGAGTCCCTCGCTTCTCTCGCGGGGGCGGGGGACCGCGAGGAGGGGGGATGGTCCGACTACGCCCGCGCAGCCGATCATCTGCGCTCCGCCGGGCTCGAGAACGAGAAGCGCATCTTCGACGACTCGGGCGTGTCCGATCACTTCGCCATCGTCCCCACCGGCAATCTGCCCGAGGTTCCCCTCACGGGTGACGACGGTCGCCTCTTCGATCTCGTCGTTCGCCGCTTCCTCGGCGCCTTCCACCCGCCCGCCCAGTGGGAGCGGGTCGAGCGGGTGAGCGCGGTCGGCGAGCATCAGTTCCGCACGCGGGCCCGCTTCCTTCAGGAGCCGGGCTGGCGGAGCGTGCTGCCCGCGGTCTCCGAAGAAGAGGAGTCGACGCCGCTACCGCCCCTCTCTCCCGGAAGCGCCGAGGCCCACGACGTTCCGGTTGCCGGACTCGAGTCCGAGCTCCACGAGGAGCAGACGAAGCCTCCCGCACGGATCACCGAGGCGCGCCTGCTCTCGCTGATGGAGAACGCCGGCAAGCAGGTCGACGACGAGGAGTTCGCGGCGGCGCTCCACGAGAAGGGACTCGGCACTCCGGCCACGCGCGCCGACATCATCGAGAACCTCATCGCGAAGGGCTATGTGGTGCGCCTCGGCAAGGCGCTCCGGCCGACGGTGAAGGGGATCCGCATGGTGGACACTCTTCGCCGCATCCACATCGATCGACTCACCTCTCCCGAGCTGACGGGAGAGCTCGAGCATCATCTGCGGGAAGTGGAGCGGGGGGACCGCACCGCCGAGGACTTCATGTCCGAGATCACGGACTACACGGTGGAGGTCGTCGATCGGGCGAAGAGCTTCGGCTACGAGGAGCTCTACGATCTGAACGATTCGCTGGGGAGCTGTCCCTCCTGCGGTCGCCCGGTCATCGAGATGGCCTGGTTCTACCGCTGCAACGAAGAGCCGCCTCGGGAGGAAGACTGCCCGATGCGGCTCTGGAAGGACACGTCAGGGCGCTATCTCGACCGCGCGACCGTTCGTACGCTCCTCCGTGACGGGGTCACCGGCGAGATCGACGGATTCACGGCGCGAAACGGGCGCACCTACCGCGCGACGATCGAGATCGATCGCGAGGAGTGGAACCTGAAGGTCCGCTCGGTCGGCTGGAACCAGGAGGCGGCGAACGACCAGCCCGAGTACGACGTAAATCCCGAGCCGCTCGGACGCTGCCCCTTCGACGAGGAATGCGCGATCGTCGAGTCGCCCACCCAGTTCGTGTGCGAGCGCAAGCTCAAGGAGGCGGAGCTCACGAAGGAGGAGCTCAAGCAGCGGAAGGAAGCGGGCGAGCCCCAGAGCTGCGGATTCGTGTTCCCCCGCACCGTCTGCAAGCGCGAGATTACCCGCGACGAGGCGCTTCACTACCTCGCCGAGGGGAAGACCGAGCTGCTCACCGACTTCACGTCGCGCTTCGGCCGACCCTTCTCCGCCACCCTCGTCCTCAAGGAGAACGGCCGCCACGGCTTCGAGTTCCCGCCGCGAAAGGCAAAGGGCGACGGGGAGGGCGGCGAGGCCGCGAGCTCGAAGAAGGGCGGCCGAAAGAAGACGAAGAAGAAGGCCTCCGGGAAGAAGACGACGCGCAAGAAGACCACGCGCAAGAAGGCGACGAAGAAGAAGGCGACCCGGAAGAAGGCCGCGGGAAAGAAGGCCTCGGCGAAGAAGGCGCCTCGGAAGAAGCCCCCCCGCTCGAAGCCGACGGAGTCGCCGACGGCCTAGCCGTCCCCCGATCCGACCCGCGCGACCTCGCGCGAATCGCGCTGGCCTTCGTCGCAGAGGGAGAGGCCGGCCTGGATCCCGATCCGCACCGCCGACGGCTGCCCGCGCGCATGCGAAGGCAGTGCCCTGCGACGGCGTCGATCGTTGGCTGACTGGACCTCGGCAGGGGCGAATCTTTCTCCTCAGTTTCGCTCCACGAGCCGGAGAAAGTGAGTGACACCCCGATCCCCTCGGGAGTATAAAGGCCCGGAATCATACGAGGAGCGTCGAACGCGTCGGCTCCCTTTCGATGTCCGCCCGCATGGCGCGGATTTCGATGGGAAGGGCAGGCGTCGGCGACCGCAGCGCGAGCAGCGGTGACACTGACAGTGGCAGCGGTAGTAGCGGTGAAGGCGACCGGACCGATGGGACGACGGGGAAAGCGTCTCGGTGATCGCGATCTTCGCGAAGTTCGAAAGGGGAGAAGGCCCGCTGGCGAGCCAGTGCCAGCCGGGAGTCTTCGCGCGACGTAGTGCGCGATCCAAAGTGCGATGCGTTCGTCACGCTCGTCAGGAGGATTCATGACCGGTGTCTTCGCGGGACGGAGTGGATCTGGATCGAATCGCCGACATCGATCCGCGGCGCTGATCGCACTCGGCCTCGCCTGGGTGGCCCAGCCCGCTCCGGCGGTGGAGTTCGCAGACGGCCGCGTCCAGATCCACGGCTTCGGCGAGATGCAGGTACGGGCGTTGAACGAGAAGTTCAAGGAAGAGCTCGATCTGGCCCAGTGGTACAACGTCATCAATCTGGAGTTCGAGTTCGACATTGCGCCCGACGGCGTCGGCCCCTTCGATCTCGTCTCGGCCTACGTTCGCGCCGAAGGTCGCTACGACGCCATCTATTCGGACGGCTTCGGGATGTTCCCGAGCATCAATACCTTCGGCGACGACGCCGAGCGATTACCGGAACGCCTGAGGGACGCGGTCGACAAGGAATACAGCGGAACGATCGAGGCGACCGACCGGGATCGGACCGGGCCCCGGCAGCCCGGCGATCCCGAGGTCCGGATCGGCAAGTTCTCCGCGCGCCGGATCCAGGACAAGAAGCCGGCACCGCTGAAGCCCGTCGGGGAGCGTCAGGGCTTCCCGGGCATGGACACGTTCTTCCGGCAGCTCGGTCCCGACAACGTGAGCGGGGTCAACCCCGACGAGAACCTCGGCACCGTGAAGCTCGGGCAGGCCTCGGACGACCCGGCGGCCTACGTCCACGAGAAGGTTCTCGGCTTCAAGTTCGCCTTCAAGGAGGTCCGCGGCCCGTCGGTGACCGACACCCAGATCCTGGGCCCGTGGCTTCCGAAGAACTTCATCCGCTCCGTGGCCCTCAATACGGATCGGGGCAATCCGTTCCGGGGCCGCGTGGCGCCATCCGCCGCGCGGTCCGGCTTCGGTGCGACGGTGGATGAGGTCCGGTTCTACGAGGGGGATCCCTTCCTGCCCGGCCTCGCGGAGGGGGAGTCCCTGGTGATCGATCGGCTCGATCCCCTCCTCGACCAGATCCTCAACGCGCCCGACAGCGTCCTCACCAACATCGGCCAGGTCGTTCTCAACACCACCTTCCCGACGGGTCTCTTCCGGACTCCCCGAGGCACGACTCCGTTCGGCGGCGACTTTCTGGGTGGCACGGTTCCCTGCGTCGATGCGACCAACAGCGATTTCCAGGCGATCCGCGACGGCACCTCCGCCCCTCCCGGTCCCGCCGACTGCATCCGCGGCGCGACGGACCGCGTTGCGCTGGGCGGAACCGGCGAGCTCTACACGGATCCGAACATCCTGGGCATCACGAAGATGGTCGGCGGTACCGCCGAGGCCCCGTTCAAGCCGGCCCCGGACCTTGCGAACCTCGGCCGAGTCATCGTCGAGGCCGTCGAAGACCCGAACAATCCCGGGCAGGTGATCACGGTCGTCCGCGAGGCGCCGGACTCGAGGCGACGCAACCTCGAGGTCGCCCAGGGCCTCTACGTGCCCAGCAAGGGCCTCGTGAAGGAGCTGCGCAGCGGCGACCTCGACTCGCTCAACTTCAACTTCGACGAGACCGACCGCTCGTGGAATCGGGGCGACTCGCAGGAGCGCAACAAGGAGATCAAGGAGGCCTACGCCGACCTCGAACTCCTCGATAGCCGACTCTGGATGCGCCTCGGGCTCCAGAACATCGTCTGGGGCAAGACGGAGCTCTTCCGCACCACGGACCAGTTCAACCCGCAGGACCTTGCGCTGGCGTCCCTGCCGAGCCTCGAGGAGTCGCGAATCGCCCTCTGGTCGGCTCGATTCGTCTACTCCCTCTACAACATCGGCCCGGTCGAGGACGTCCGGCTCGAGTTCGCGGCGAACATCGACCAGTACCAGCCCAGCGATCTTGGCGCCTGCGGCGAGCCGTTCACGCCCGACATCGTGTGCGCCCTCACGAACGGAATCTTCGCCCACAGCCTGCTCGGCATCGGCGTGGCCGGCATCGACCGACCCGAGAGCCCGTGGAAGGAGCCCAGTGACCTGGAGGTCGGCGGTCGGATCGAGTGGCGCTGGGACCGCTTCAGCTTCGCCCTCACCAACTTCTATGGCTTCAGCGACTTTCCCCATGCCGACGCGATCTTCTTCTACGAGCGCGCGGTCGACCACGACTCGGGGCGTCCCCTGGTCGCGCGGCTTCCGGGGGGATCCCTCGGGAAGTGCGGCGTCGCGAATGCCGGCGAGGTCGCCGAGCTGATCTTCGGCCTCCGCTACAGCACGAGCTTTGCCTCCCATCGCCTCTCGGTGACGCCGGGCGCAGTGACCAACCAGGATGGCCTGGTCCGGGGCGGCATCGGCCGCGACCAGGACTGCCTGCGCCCGGGAGGTGCCCGGGGTGAGGCGAACCAGTTCAGCTTCGACGAGGCCGAGGACGACCTCGACAACACCAACGCCCTGGCGAACCATCACGCCAACCAGCAGATCTTCGCCTGGATCTGCGCGGGCACCGTGGGAATCGCCGCCAGCCTCGACGCCAGCTCCTGCGCCTGGACGATCTTCGCCAGTGAGGCCGTGCTGAGCAGGCAGTTCCTGCCCATCCCCTTCATCGAGGTCCTGACGCCGGTGCTCGCCGGTGAGCAGACCGGCGGAAACGGAGGGCCCCAGCAATTCCTCTCCCTCACCCAGAACGCACAGAAGTTCCCGGCTGCGGACGTTACGGCGCCGCTCGCTCCGCTGAACCGGCTCCAGAACAACCCCTTTTCGCCCATCTTCGACCGCAACGGCGACGGCGCGCTGAATGCGGTGGGCTGCGACGACCCGGATCCCGACGTCCGCTACAACTGCGACCTGAGTCGCTTCGACGGATTCGACTCGCGCGTAGCCAACTTCCCGCAGTTCAGGGAGTTCGTCCCGACCACTCTCGACAACTCCCTGACGAACGAGCAGCGCGCGCTGCTCGGATGCGGCCCCTTCTACGGGTCTCGCTGCGACTCCGCCCTCGATTCCGGCGTCTACGGGAAGTTCGGTGGCGTCGACTTCCTCAACATGGAGGGGAGCGTCCTCGTCCAGAGCTGGCCGGGGGTCGAAGGCACGGTGGGCGGAGATGGATGCAGGGCCGGCGACGACATCGATCTCTCCGACTGCTGGCTGACGACTGCTGCGGTCCCGGTTCGCGGTG
>CALDCK010000241.1 GCA_937937315.1 uncultured bacterium | reverse complement strand
GCTGATCGCGATCGTCGGCCGCCCCAACGTGGGGAAGTCGACGCTCTTCAATCGCTACGCCGGGCGTCGCCGGGCGCTGGTCGAGGATCAGCCGGGCGTGACCCGCGATCGCATCGCGGAGGAGATCGAGGTCGGCCTTCGGCGGGTCCTCGTGGTGGACACGGCCGGTCTCGAGGCCGATGCCGAGGCTGGGCCGGTCGCAGCGGCCCAGCGCCAGGCCTGGTCGGCAGTGGCCGAGGCCGACGCGATCCTCTTCGTCACCGATGGGCGGGCCGGGGTGCTGCCCGACGACGCCGAGCTGGCGCGCACCCTGCGCCGCTCTTCGAAGCCCGTGACGCTCGCCGTCAACAAGATCGACATGCCGATGCACCAGGAGCTCATCGCGGAGTTCCACAGGCTGGGCTTCCCCCGAACCCGCGCGATCTCCGCCGAGCACGGAGCCGGTGCCTGGGATGCCCTCGAGGAACTCGTCGACGAGGTCCCGGAGCGAGAGGAGCCGGCGCGAGAAGGGGAGG
This sequence comes from uncultured bacterium, assembly GCA_937937315.1. Lineage (GTDB taxonomy): Bacteria > Myxococcota_A > UBA9160 > UBA9160 > SMWR01 > CALDCK01. The sequence goes on along the minus strand of CALDCK010000241.1, from coordinate 6,628 downwards.
GCATCCGGGTCGCGGTCGTCGGTCGACCGAATGTCGGCAAGAGCTCCCTCGTGAACCGGATGGCCGGGGTGGACCGGGTCGTGGTGTCGGACGTCCCCGGCACCACCCGCGACGCCGTGGACATCCATCTCTCCCGCGACGGCGAACGGCTCACCCTCGTCGACACGGCGGGCCTCCGTCGGCCCGGACGCCGCGATCGGACCGCGGAGCGCGGCAGTGCACTCATGACCGTTCGATCCCTCGAGCGCGCCGAAGTGGCCCTGGTGCTCATCGACGCATCCGAGGGCTTCACCGACCAGGACGCGAAGGTGGCGAGCCTGGCCCGGGACCGCGGGTGCGCCGTCGCCGTGCTGGCCAACAAGTGGGATCTGGTCACCGGGAAGGGGGGCTCTCAACGTGGCGAGGAGCTGCGGCGGGCCATCGCCCACGGTCTGCGCTTCATGTCCGACGCGCCGGTCGTTGCGATCTCCGCGAAGACCGGGTCCGGAGTGGACCGTCTCTTCGGGATGGTGACGCGCCTGCGCGAGGCCGCCGATCTCCGAATCCCCACGGCCGATCTCAACCGCTGGCTCAAGGATGCGACCGAGAAGCACGAGCCGGCCATGGCACAGCGCGGCAACCGGCGACGACCCCTCAAGTTCTTCTACGCGACCCAGACCTCCACGCGTCCGCCGACCTTCGTGCTCTTCTGCACCGAGCCCACCGCGGTCCAGGTCTCCTACCGCCGATTCCTCGAGAACCGTCTGCGCGAACGCTTCGATCTGGCGGGAACGCCGGTCCGGCTCCGGCTGCGGGAACGGCCCAAGGCGCGGGGAGGCCGGAAGCGCGCCTGAGGTCCCACGCGGCGGACTCCCGTGGCGGCGTGGTTCCGATACACTCCGCGACCGCGAGTCGGCCGAAGGTCGCTGCGCAGAAGAGGTGGAATGCGATGGCGCGAAAGCATCAGCCGGCGGCCAGCGAGACCCTGGACGAGATCCAGGGAGCAGCGGACAAGCTCGGGGCCTGGATCCAGGAGAACCTGCGCGTAGTCGTGATCGCCATCGTCGGGATCCTCGTCGCCGCCGGGATCGCGTCCTACGTCGCGACCGGGCGCGTCCGCAGCGAGGAGAGGGCGTCCACCGCGCTCTCGGAGACGCGCAATGCCTATCTGAGCGCGATGGGTGCGCAGCCGGGATCCATCGAGGTCCCGAAGCTCGCCAACGAAGACGCTGCGCGGCGCATTCGCGAAGAGTACGTCGAGAAGTTCGGCGCCGTAGCAGACGCCCACTCGGGGACCGTCTCCGGCGCGCTGGCTCGAATGGAGGTCGCACAGCTCGCCATCGACGAAGGGGAGTTCGAACGGGCCCTGGCGCTCTTCGATCAGATCCTGGCCGAGGATCCGCCCAGCACGGCGCTCCGCGGACTGGTGCTCCAGAGCGCCGGGCAAGCCCTGGAGGACGCCGAGCGCTGGGCCGAAGCGGCAGCTCGCTACGAGGAGGCGGCGTCGATCGCGGACTATCCGCTGCACTCGTGGGCCCTCGCCGATGCCGCACGCTGCCTGGGTCTGGCCGGCGACCGCGAAGGCGCCCGCGCCCTCTACGCCCGGCTCGACACCGAGGCCCCGGACCTGCGGCTGCCGGACCACCAGCGCGTCGAGAAGCGGGAGCTCGAGGCGTCGACGAATCTCTAGACCGTGTCCCACCGTGCTGCACTGCTGTGCGGATTGGCGGCGCTCCTGGCTAGCGGCTGCTTCGAGGGAGGCGGCGGGGCAGCGAAGAACCTGCTGCTGATCTCCCTGGACACGACCCGCGCCGACCATCTCTCGCTCTACGGCTACGAACACGTCACGTCACCCCGAATCGATGCCGTGGCGGCGGCGGGGCACCGCTTCGACGCGGCCTACTCGGTGATGCCCTCGACGCTGCCCGCCCATGCGGCGATGTTCACCTCGCTCCACCCCCGGGAGCTCGGCGTGCGCGGCAACGGCATGCCCGTGCCGTCGACGGCCTATACCCTCGCCGAGCGGCTCGTCGAGCAGGGCTTCGCCACCGCGGCGTTCGTCAGCGCGGTGCCGCTCCACGCCCGGCTGGGGCTCGACCAGGGCTTTCAGCACTACGACGAGCCTCCCGTGAAGCGGCCCGGCAACGAGACCCGCACCCGCGCGCTCGATTGGCTCCGTCGGCAGGGCGAGGGGCGGTTCTTCCTGTTCGTGCACCTCTACGACCCCCACACCTGGTACGAGGCCCCGGAGTCCGCCCGGACGCGCTTCGGGGCGCCGGGGGGACGGCAGCCCCCGGCGCGCGACTTCCTGCGCGATGCCTCGGACCTGTCGCCGGCTATGCGCAAGGACGCCATCGCCGCCTACGACGCCGAGATCCATTTCGCCGACGCCCAGGTGGGCGCGCTTCTGGACGGACTCGAGGCGCTGGGGCTCCGGGAGGACACACTGGTCGTGGTGACCTCGGACCACGGGGAGACCCTCGACGAGCTGATCGATCCCTACGGCTACGCCTTCGACCACGGCGAGTTCCTGCACGGGCGGGAGCTCCGCATCCCCCTCGTGATGTCGCTGCCGCCGGCGCTCGATCTGCCCGCCAGCGGGGTCCACGACACGTTGGTCAGCCTCCTCGATCTCATGCCCACGTTCCTGGAGCTGCTCGGGCTCCCGTGCACCGCGCCGTGTCTCGGACGCTCCCTCGTCCCGCTGCTCGACGGCGAGGGCATATCCCCTCAGCCGGTCTACGCGGAGCGCCGGCGTCTCACCGAGGAGGAACGCAGAGCGCCGCCCAGTCCATGGCTCCAGGGCGACGAGATGTCGGTCACGTCTGAGGACTGGCACTTCGTCGAAGCCGGCGGACGACCGCCGGAGCTCTTCGATCGTCTGGGGGATCCCCAGGAGACGAGGAATCTTGCCGCTGCGCGACCCGAGGTGGTTGCGCGGATGCAACGCCTGATCGACGCCTGGCGCGCCAGCCACGCTCTGGCCGAAGCCTCGGGTGTCCCGGTGGATCCAGAGGTCCTCGAGGCCCTCCGGAGCCTGGGATACGCGACCGAGGGCGACGCCCCGTAGCCCTCGGAGCCGGACCTGGGGGCCATTCTCTCGCCCTCCGGGCCCTACTCGTTACGTCCGATAAGATAGATTATGTCAAATAGAATCCCCGGCGAGGATCTGCCCCGAGGAGCCGGGCTGCGCTCCCCTCGGACATGCCCCTGCACGGCTTCCTCTCGGGCATGAACCTCTACCGGCCTCGATTGCTCGCACGACAAGTGGAGCAGCTATACCTCGCGCTGCCGCGGCCGCTGTTTCTCGTTCGTCACCGCCCAGGCCGACCCGGCTGACAGCGATCCGACGGGCGGCGAGAGAAGACTCACGAACATCCCTGGAGAGCCAGATGGTCGAGGATCTCGGAAACGTCGGTGATTTCATCGGCGGGATCGGCGTCGTCGTGACTCTCGCGTACCTGGCGCTTCAAATCCGCCAGAACAGCCGGTCGGTGAAGGCCGCGACGGCTCAGGCCGTTCTCAGCGCCCTCGCCCAGTCGATCTCATCGATGTCGGCCTCGTCCGCGGCGTCTCGCGTCGCCGTTCTGGGCCAGATCGACTTCGATCAGCTCTCCGAGGACGAGCAGCTGCAGTTCGCGCTGTGGCTTCTCGGTTGGTTCCGCGTCTTCGAGCAGGCACACCATCAATTCAGGGCCGGCGTTCTCGACCCCGCCCTCTGGGCAGGACATGCAAAGCAGATGGAGAGCACGATGCAGTCACCCGTCGTGCGTCGCTGGTGGGCAGTCCGCCGCGTCCTCTTCGATCCAGAGTTCCGAGTCTTCATCGACGCATTACCCACCAGCAGCGCGGTTCCCGGCTTGTCGAAGATCGTTGGAGCGCTGCGGGGCGACGAAGCGCCGGCTGCCTGACCCGGAGATGGTCTTCGTCGTCGCGATTTCGTCCTCGCTGGCCTGGTCTCGGAGTGTGCTCGAATGACGGGGACCGACGAGATCCTCCGGCGAGCGGTCGAACGCGGAGACGTCTTCAATGTCGTTGCGGTGGCGGCCACAGCCGACGGGATCCTCTACCAGGGCGCGTTCGGAAAGCGTTTCGTGGGCAGCGGCGACGACGTGGCCCTGGATTCGATCTTTCGGATCGCCTCCATGACGAAGGCCATCACCTCGGTCGCCGCGATGCAGCTCGTCGAGGAAGGCGCCCTCTCCCTCGACGCGCCGGTCGCGAAGTACATCCCCCGCTTCGACGAGCTGGAGGTGCTCGAGGGCTTCGATCCGGAGACCCACGAGCCGCAGCTTCGCCCACCATCCACGCTCGTGACCGTGAAGCAGCTCCTCACCCACACCTCGGGCTTCGGGTACGAGATCTGGAACCCGCTCCTGCGCGAGGCCGTCGCAACGAAGATGATTCCCGGCTTGTTCGCCCAAGGAGACGGGCTTCTCACAGCCCCCCTGGTCTTCGATCCCGGAAGCCAATGGCACTACGGCATCAACACCGATTGGCTGGGACATCTCGTCGCCACGGTGCGAGGAAGCCCCCTCGATCAGGTCTTCGCAGAGAAGATCTTCGGCCCGCTCGGAATGCGGGACACCCTCTTCGACCTGCCGCCGGGCGACGCCTCCAGGCTCGTGAGCGCGCTGGCGCGGCAGGAAGACGGGAGCCTCACAGAGCTCTCTCGCGAGCCCCCTCCCCCAGCTTCCTTTCTGCGCGGCGGCGACGGGCTCTTCTCGACGGCTTCGGACTACACGCAGTTCCTCCGGGCCCTTCTCGGCCAGGGAGCGGTCGGTGACGCCCGTATCCTGATGCCCGAGACGGTCGCCCTGATGGGGCAGAACCACATCGGCGTTCTCGAAGTGGGCACGATGTGCACCTTCGACCCGTCTCTCAGCAACGACTTCGACCCGTTCCCGGGCTCCGTCGACCGATTCGGGTTGGGGTTCCTGATCAACAGCGAGGCCGTCTCCGGCGGTCGCGCGTCGGGCAGCCTCACCTGGGCCGGGCTGTACAACACCTACTTCTGGATCGATCCTACCCAGGGCGTATGCGGGCTCTTCATGACGCAGGTCCTGCCCTTCTACGACGGCAAGGTCGTCGAGGTCTTCGAGGCCTTCGAGCGCAGTATCTACAGCCGGATCGACGAGTCGTAGCGTTGCTGGAGCAGCGCCCAACACGGCATCGGAGCGAAGCCGCATCTCATCACGACGAGGTTCCGAGGAGGACATCACAGCATGAGGATTCTTGTCCCGTCGGCAGCCCTGCTTCTCGCCGGCGGAGAGACCCGGCCCCTGCACCGCGAATCGTGTCCAACGTCGACACGGTCGAGCTGCACGCACTACGCGCATCGAGCTGAAGCCCGCTCGGGCGGGCAGAACCCGTTGATCCAGCTCGAGTTCTCGGCACGGAGCTGTCTCGCCGCGGAATCCTCGCCAGCGGATCTCGCGTGAGCTGACATTCCGCTGCGGGCCAGCGCCTTCGAGGAGCGTCGGGCGCTCCCATCGATCTGGTAGCCTGCCTGACCGTGCACCCGGCACACCTGGCTCTCCTCTCGATGGCGCCGATCCTGCTCGCGGCGGCCGCGCCGGCGGTCGAGCCGACCGAGCTCGTCGAGGCCCAGCGTGCGCGCGGCGTCGAGATCTCGCGCCAGCTCTGGGACTGGTCCGAGCTCGGATACCTGGAGGAGCGAAGCTCGGCTCTGCTGCGCCAGGAGCTCGCCGAGGCCGGCTTTCGGATCGAGTCCGGCGTCGCAGGGCTTCCCACGGCCTTCGTGGCCAGCTGGGGCCAGGGACGGCCCGTGATCGGACTCCTGGCAGAGCTCGACGCCCTGCCCGGCATCTCCCAGGCCGCCCTGCCCGAGCGACGTCCCGTCCCGGACCGCGAGACCGCCCAGGCCTGTGGCCACAACCTGTTCGGCGCCGGATCCACGATCGCGGCAATCGCCCTCGCCCGCTGGCTCGAGGCCCGCGGCTCGCCGGGAACCGTGCGGCTCTACGGCACGCCCGCCGAGGAGGGGGGATCGGGCAAGGTCTACATGACGCGCGCCGGTCTCTTCGCCGATGTCGACGCCGTCCTCCACTGGCACCCGAGCGACCGCAACGACGCCAGCCCCGTCGCCAACCTGGCCAACAAGTCCGCGAAGTTCCGCTTCGCCGGGGTGGCCTCCCACGCTGCCCAGGCCCCGGAGCGGGGCCGCTCTGCTCTCGACGGCGTCGAGGCCATGAACCACATGGTGAACCTGCTCAGGGAACACGTGCCCGAGACGACGCGCATCCACTACGTCATCACCGACGGCGGCGCAGCGCCGAATGTCGTGCCGGAGCGTGCCGAGGTCTTCTACTACGTCCGTCACCCGGATCCGGCGGTCCTCGACGGCGTCTGGCAGCGAGTGCTGGCGGCCGCCGAGGGCGCGGCGCTCGGCACCGGGACCGGCGTCGTACACGAGGTGATCCACGGCAATCACAGCATCCTGCCCAACGACACCCTGGCCCGGGTCATGGACGCGAGCCTGCGAGAAGTCGGCGGACCGATCTGGAGCCCCGAGGCGCGCCACTTTGCGACGCGCCTGCGTCAGAGCCTGCCCGCCGATGCCCCGCCCCTCGAAGCCGCCCTCGAGATCCATCCCCTCGAGCCACGGCTGTGGAAGGCATCGACCGAC
>CALDCK010000240.1 GCA_937937315.1 uncultured bacterium | reverse complement strand
CTTTGGTCGATCCGTGTGCCGTGCCCCGATCGGTCGCATGGGTTGGGCCCCGCCGTCCCTGATCCTCGCGCTCCGTGGGTGGGGGCGAGGGGCGGGGGTGGAACGGCGTTCGGTTCTGGGGGTCGGGGTGAGATTGCCTGGCGCCGTATGGGGGGCGGGGTCTGATGTTGGCGCAACAGCTCTTTTAATTCCGTCCTGTGAGGCGGAGAAAGCGCGGTCCTTGACCCCCGACGGTGCCCCGAGCGACGCGTCGCAACGCGACGCGCAGTCCAGCCCTGCGGCGAAGATGCCTTCGCCGGACGAGCGGGTGTTGTTGGACGATGCCGGGATCCGGCGCTCCCTCATGCGTATCGCCCACGAGGTGATCGAGCGCACCGAGCATCCCGAACGGCTTTATCTGGTCGCGATCCCCAATGGGGGCGTGCCCCTGGCGCGTCGTCTGGCGGCGAATCTCCGCCAGATCGCCGATCTCGAGATCCCCGTCGGGGTCCTAGACACGACGCTCTATCGTGACGACCTCCTCACCACCGGCGCTCGGCCGGCGCTCCGGCGCACCGAGATGCCGTCGGCGGTGGATGATCACGTGGTGATCCTCGTGGACGACGTGGTGAAGACCGGGCGTACGATCCGCGCCGCGATGGACGCGCTCATGGATTTCGGCCGCCCGCTGGCGGTTCAGGTCGTGGGGCTGGCCGATCGCGGACACCGGGAGCTGCCCATCAAGCTCGACTACGTGGGGAAGAACGTGCCCACGCAGCCGGGGGAGAAGGTGAGCCTGCGGCCCGTCGACTCGGGAGAGGGTGTGAGCCTGCGAGACGCGAGTGAGGAGTCGGAGCTGCGACTCGTCGTGCTCTCCGGCGGTGCGCCGGGCGAAGAGGGAGGGGGGGAATGAGTCAGCCGAACCTTCTGGGAATCGAGGACCTGGAGCCGGCGGAGATCCTGCGCATCCTCGACGCGGCCGAGCACATGGTGGAGATCGGCCATCGGGCGGTGAAGAAGGTGCCGACCCTGCGGGGCCGTACGATCGTGAACCTCTTCTTCGAGCCCTCCACCCGAACCCGGGCGAGCTTCGAGATCGCCGGAAAGCGGCTCTCCGCCGACGTCATCAACTTCTCTCCCTCGAGCTCTAGCCTGAAGAAGTCCGAGAGCATCCTCGATACGGCCCGCACCCTCGACGCGATGGATCCGGATGCCGTCGTGGTGCGCCACGGCGTGGCCGGGGTGCCGAAGCGCGTCGCCGACGTGCTCTCGGCGCCGGTGATCAATGCGGGCGACGGCGCCCACGAGCATCCCACCCAGGCCCTGCTCGATTGCTTCACGGTGCGCCAGCAGAAGGGTCGAATCGATGGCCTCACCGTGACGATCGTGGGAGACATCCTCCACTCGCGGGTGGCTCGATCGAACATCTACGCCTTCCTCAAGCTCGGCGCAGAGGTGCGCGTCGCTGCGCCGCCGCCGATGCTTCCTCCCCATGTCGAGCAGATGGGCGTGAAGGCATTCACCTCCCTGCGCGAGGCGCTCGACGGCGCGGACGTCGTGATGGCCCTGCGGATCCAGAACGAACGGCTGGCGGGGGCCTACTTCCCGAGCGCTCGGGAGTACAGCGCGACCTTCGGTCTCGATCGGGCAAAGATGCGCTACGCAAAGGACGACGCCATCGTGATGCATCCCGGTCCGGTAAATCGGGGCGTCGAACTCTCGCACGACCTCGCGGACCATCGGCCGAGCGTGATTCTCGACCAGGTTCGCAACGGCGTCGCACTGCGCATGGCGGTTCTCTACCTCTACGCGGGCCGCCGGACGGCGGACGAAGGCTGAGACCGCCGCCTCGTAGCCGGGGCAAGGCGGTTGTTCGGAAGGAGAAGACGAATTGAGCAGAATCCTGGTGCGCGGCGGACGCGTGCTCGACCCCTCGACGGACCGAGACGAGCTGGCGGATGTGCTGCTGGAATCGGGTCGCGTCGTCTCGGTCGGGCCCGATCTGCGGGTGGACGACGTCGAGGTGATCGAGGCCGCCGGCTGCTGGGTCGTCCCCGGATTCATCGATCTGCACAGCCACCTGCGCGAACCGGGCCAGGAGTACAAGGAGGACATCGCGACGGGCGGCCGCGCCGCGGTGGCGGGCGGGTTCACGGCCGTAGCGTGTATGGCGAACACGCAGCCCGTCAACGATGACCCGGCGACCACCGACTTCATCATCGATCGGGCGCGGCAGGACTCGCCGGCCCGGGTTTATCCGGTGGCTGCCGCGACGAAGGGCCTCGAGGGCCGGGTGATGACCGAGATGGCCGCTCTCGTCGATGCCGGGGCCGTGGCGTTCAGCGACGACGGCAAGACGATCATGGACAGCGGCGTCATGCGCCACGTTCTCGAGTACTCGCGTCTGGTCGACGCGCCGGTGATCACCCACGCGGAAGACCGCACGCTGGTGGCCGATGGCGTGATGAACGAGGGCGCGGTGTCGACCCGGCTGGGCTTGCCGGGTAATCCGGGAATCGCCGAGGACGTGCTGGTCGCCCGGGACCTGATGCTCGCCGAGTTCACCGAGGCCCACCTGCACGTGGCCCACGTGTCCACCCGGGGCGCCGTCGAGCTGATCCGGCGGGCGCGGGACCGCGGCGTCCACGTCACTGCCGAGGTCGCCCCGCACCACCTCACCCTCACCGATGAGTCCGTGACCGGCTACGACACCCACGCGAAGGTCGCTCCGCCGCTGCGGTCGGAGGCCGACCGCGACGCCTGTCGGGCGGGCCTGGTAGACGGCACCCTGGACGCGATCGCCACGGACCACGCGCCCCACGCGCAGCACGAGAAGGAGGTCGACTTCGTCGAGGCGCCGCCGGGGATGATCGGCTTCGAGACCGCGGCTGCCGTCACCCTCGAGCTGGTGCGCTCTGGCGACCTCACACCCCTCGAATGGATCCGGCGCCTCTCGACGAATCCGGCTCGGATCCTCGGCCGCCCGGGCGGATCCCTGGGTGAGGGGAAGACGGCGGACGTGACGATCGTCGACCCGGAGCGGGCCTGGGTCTACGACCCGGCGAAGGGCTGCTCGAAGTCGCGCAACTCTCCCTGGGCGGGGAAGTCGCTCACCGGGCGCGTCGTCGCGACCCTCGTCGAGGGACGGCGGGTCTACGACGTGGAGAGGGGGCCGCTCACATGACGCGGTCGCGCCCCCCGAGCCATTCGCCCGCCATCCTCGTCCTGGCCGACGGCACGGTCTTTCGCGGCAGCGCCTTCGGTGCGCGCACCGTGGGCGCCGGCGAGGTCTGCTTCAACACGAGCCTGACCGGCTATCAGGAGATCCTGACGGATCCCTCGTACGCGGGCCAGATCGTGGCCATGACCTATCCGCAGATCGGCAACGTCGGCGTGAACCCCGAGGACGAGGAGTCGCGCAGGACTTTCCTGCGGGGCTTCGTCGTCAAGGAGGTCTTCGACACGCCCTCGAACTGGCGCGCGGCCGAGTCTCTGCCGGCCTACCTGGAGCGCCAGGGCGTCCCGGGGATCGCCGGCATCGACACCCGGGCGCTGGTCCGACGCATTCGCGACGGGGGCGCCCAGGTGGGCGTGCTCAGCACCGACCCGGAGCAGCAGGACGCGGAGGTCCTGATCGATCAGGCCCGGCGCGACCCGGGCCTCGACGGCGTAGACCTCGCCGCCCAGGTGACCTGCGAGACGGCCTACGTCTGGTCCGGAGGACGTTGGGCCGGCATCGAGGGGCAGGTGCCCCGACCCGAGCGTCCGAGTCCCAGCTACCGGCTTGTCGCCTTCGACTTCGGCATCAAGCGCAACATCCTGCGATTGCTCGTCGAGGAGGGCTTCGATGTGACGGTGGTACCCGCGTCGACCTCGGCGGAGGACGTGCTGGCCCTGGAGCCCGATGCGCTCTTCCTCTCCAACGGGCCGGGAGACCCGGCCGCGGTGCAAGGGGTCCAGGAGACGGTGCGTCAGCTCGCCGAGCGGCTACCGACCTTCGGCATCTGTCTCGGTCACCAGATTCTGGGCCTCTCCCTCGGCGGGAGTACACGGAAGCTCAAGTTCGGGCACCACGGCGGCAATCAGCCCGGCCAGGACCTGGCGACGGGGAAGGTCGCCATCTGTGCGGAGAACCACGGCTACGCCGTCGACGCGGACTCGCTTCGTGCGGCGGGCGAGCCGGTCCGGATCACCCATGTCAACCTGAACGACGGGACCGTCGAGGGACTCGCGCACGAGACGCGCCCGCTCTTCTCTGTTCAATATCACCCGGAGGCCTCGCCCGGACCTCACGACGCGGCCTACTTCTTCTCGCGCTTCCGCGAGATGGTGGCCCGACACAAGGGGGGAGAGGCGGTCACCGGCGCTCAGGTGGCGGCGAGCAGTGGAGGCGAGGCTTAGGTGCCCCGACGCGACGACATCGAATCCATTCTCGTGATCGGCGCCGGGCCGATCGTCATCGGGCAGGCCTGCGAGTTCGACTACTCGGGCTCTCAGGGCTGCAAGGCGCTGCGGGAGGAGGGCTACCGGGTCATCCTCGTCAACTCGAATCCCGCCACGATCATGACCGATCCGGAGTTCGCCCACCGGACCTACGTCGAACCGATGACGGTGGAGAGTCTCGAACGCATCATCGCCCGAGAGCGGCCCGACGTGATCCTGCCCACCCTCGGCGGCCAGACCGCGCTCAACCTCGCGGTGGGCCTCTCCGAGGCGGGAGTGCTCGAGCGCTACGGCGTGGGGCTGATCGGCGCCCAGCTCGACTCGATCCACAAGGCGGAGGACCGGGACCGCTTCCGGGAGGCGATGCGCAACATCGGCCTCAAGCTCCCGCTGTCCGGCTACGCCCGGTCGATCGAGGACGCCCGGCGCATCCTGCGCGACACCGAGCTGCCCGCCATCATCCGCCCGAGCTTCACCCTGGGCGGCACCGGGGGGAGCGTCGCCTTCACCGACGAGGAGTTCGAGCCCCTCGTGGACTGGGCCCTGCGGCAGTCGCCCCAGCACACCTGTCTCATCGAGCAGAGCGTTCTCGGGTGGAAGGAGTACGAGCTCGAGGTGATGCGCGATGCCGCGGACAACGTCGTCATCATCTGCTCCATCGAGAACTTCGACGCCATGGGGGTCCACACCGGTGACTCGATCACCGTGGCTCCGGCCCAGACGCTCACGGATCGCGAGTATCAGGAGATGCGCGACGCCTCGGTCGCCATCATCCGCGAAATCGGGGTCGACACGGGGGGGTCGAACATCCAGTTCGGCGTAGACCCCAAGGACGGGACCCTCGTCGTGATCGAGATGAATCCACGGGTCTCGCGATCCTCGGCCCTGGCCTCGAAGGCCACCGGGTTCCCGATCGCGAAGATCGCGGCAAAGCTCGCGGTCGGGTACACGCTCGACGAGATCCGCAACGACATCACACGGGAGACTCCGGCGAGCTTCGAGCCCTCGATCGACTACGTGGTCACGAAGATCCCGCGCTTCACCTTCGAGAAGTTTGCGGGCGTGGACGACCTGCTCACCACCCAGATGAAGTCGGTGGGGGAGGTCATGGCCATCGGCCGCACCTTCAAGGAGAGCTTCCAGAAGGCGATCCGCTCCCTCGAGATCGGGCTGGCCGGCCTCGACCCGCCGGAGCTCGAGGAGGGTGGGGCCGGAGAGGAGGCGCTATGGGCCCGGATCGACACGCCCCGGCCCGATCGACTGTTGGCTCTGGCCGAGGCTCTGCGCCGCGGTGCCACCGTCGAGGAGCTCCATCGGCGCTCGTGGATCGATCCCTGGTTCCTGCGGAACATGGCCGAGATCGTGGAGATGGAGCGGGGTATCGAGGCCGCCACCGACCCCGATGACCGGACGGCCTGGCTCGCCCCGGCGAAGCGGGCCGGGTTCTCGGACCTGCGACTCGCCGCGCTCTGGGACGTCGACGAGGCCGCCGTCCGCGAGATGCGCCGCGCCGCCGGAGTGCGGCCCGTCTTCAAACGAGTCGACACCTGCGCCGCGGAGTTCGAAGCCCACACCCCCTATCTCTATTCGACCTACGAGGACGAGTGCGAGGCCCGCCCCAGTGATCGCCGGAAGATCATGATTCTGGGAGGGGGTCCGAACCGCATCGGCCAGGGCATCGAGTTCGACTACTGCTGTGTCCACGCCGCCTTCGCGCTTCACGATGCCGGATTCGAGTCGATCATGGTCAACTGCAATCCCGAGACGGTGTCGACGGACTACGACACGAGTGATCGCCTCTACTTCGAGCCCCTCACCCTCGAGAACGTCCTCGCCATCGTGGAGATCGAGCAGCCGGAAGGGGTGATCGTGCAGTTCGGCGGGCAGACGCCGCTGAAGCTCGCGGTCGCCCTCGAGCGCGCCGGGGTTCCCATCCTCGGCACGCCGCCCGACGCCATCGACCGCGCCGAGGATCGCGAGCGCTTCGAGGCGCTGCTCGAGAAGCTCGGCCTCAGGCGCCCCCCGGCGGGGCTCGCTCGCAGCACGGAGGAGGCGGAGAGCGTGGCCGAGCGAATCGGCTACCCGGTGCTGGTTCGGCCCTCCTACGTCCTCGGCGGCAGGGCGATGGCGATCGTCTACGACCGGAGTTCTCTTGCCCAGTTTGCTTCCGAGGCCTTCCTCGCCTCGGAGGAACACCCGATCCTGATCGACAAGGTCCTCGAAGACGCCGTCGAGGTCGACGTCGACGCCCTCGCCGACGGGGAGCAGGTGGTTGTCGCCGGCATCATGGAGCACATCGAGGAGGCGGGCATCCACTCCGGTGATTCGGCCTGTGTTCTCCCTCCCTACACCCTCAACGAAGGGATCCTGGAGCACATCCGGGTTTACACGAAAAGGCTGGCCGTCGCCCTCAAGCGCCCCCCGGCGGGGCTCGCTCGCAGCACGGAGGAGGCGGAGAGCGTGGCCGAGCGA
>CALDCK010000239.1 GCA_937937315.1 uncultured bacterium | reverse complement strand
TGATGATGATGAAGGAACAATGAGCCAGATCTTTCCGTACCTGGCCGTCGATCAGACGACCGGTGACCTCGCCGTGGCTTGGCTCGACGCCAGGGACGACGATCCTGCGAATGAGAAGACACACCTCTATGCTTCGGTGCGACTGAACGACGCCCCGGACTTCATGGACAATGTTCGCGTGAGTGAGGGTGCAGCAGACACCGTACCTGGGGATACGCACGGCGAATACATCGGCGTGGCCTTCGACGATGGCATCATCTACCCCGCCTGGGTCGACAACTCCAACTACTACGGCGACAACGCCGACACTCCCCCGAAGATGGACCCCTTCACCGCGAAGGCGAAGCTCCCGGAGCCGGGCGCCGGAGTGCAGCTGCTGGCGGGGGTGCTGGCGCGTTGGGGCTGTCGGGCAGGGCTCGACGGCGCTGATTCACTCTGAACGAGCCTCCTCGAAGACCGGGGCTACCTGGTGAACCTTCTCATGTGCCGCCGCCCGAATGTGGCCGGCGACCTCACGAAGATGGTCCGGGTCTGCGCAGTCCATCGGCATCAGCCGAGGCGGCAGGTCGACCTGAACGCGGGCGAAGGAGTCGGCCCCGAGGAGCCCCTTCCGACACCTGCGCGACGCCGCTTCTTCAGCGCGCCCGCTACGGGCGGGTGCTCCAGCCCGGATCGGTCCCGGCACCGGCGGGCTAGAGACGGATCCGCACTCCGAAGCCCTCGCGACTGGCGAGGGTGACCAGGTACTGGAGCCGCGAGAGGGTCCGCTGGTACTCGCGGTTGTCGATCACGATCCGATACTGCACGCGCTCGGGAACGTCTGACTCGTGCACCACGAACTCGTGGACTCCCCCGTAGGTCTTGCGGTCCGCCTCGTAGAGGATGCGAGAGGCGTCCTCGAGACCGAAGGGCCGCAGAACGGCGTCGCGCCCCGGAGCGATGGGCCCGGTGACGAGGGGCAGACGATTGAGGTCGGCCACCACGCCGTGCCCTTCGAGAGCGTGCAGCGAGTTCGGACCGATCGGGACCCGCGAGTCCGTCTCGACGTCGCCTTCGGAGGTGACGTGAACGCCGCCGGCTTCTCCGAATCGGAAGCCCGGCTGCACCGCGTCCCTCGCGCCGTGGTCGTAGTAGACGACCCGCACGCCGCTACCGGTCTGGGGTGGGCATCACGGTCACGGGCATGGACTCCGGAACCTGCCCCAGGGACACGGCGATCTTCGAGAATCCCATGAAGAGGGCGATGGCCGCCGTGAGCTCGACGATCTCCTCGGAGCTGAAGTGGGCGAGCATCGCCTCCCGCAGCGCGGGGTCGGCATCGCCGGGCGTCTTCAGGAACGCGTCGGTGTAGCGCAAGACCACCTTCTGCCGATCGGTGAGGGGCCCCTCTTCGTAGCCGTCGCGAATCTCCTCCACGAGCGCCTCGCTGAGGCCTTCGTCGCGCGCACCCGCGAAGCGCACGCTTCGACAGAAGCGACAGTCGGTGACCCGCGCGTTGCGCAGTCGGGCCATCTCCTTGGTCGCGAGATCCAACACGCCGTGGCTCCAGAGTGTTCCGTAGAGACGGGTGAAAGCCGCCAACAGGGCAGGTTGGTGAGCCAGCGCGGAGCGCTGCACCGGATCGGCGCTGTCGGTCTTCGGCGGTCGGATACGGGGCATCGGATCTCCGCTGGCCCTCAGTCGAGCGCCGTCTCCGCGCTACCGGGCGCGGAAACGACGACGCGCTCCTCGGCCGGAGCCTCGACGTCGAGCATCAGCCGAAAACGCGCGAAGCCGTCGAAGAGCGCGAGGGCCTGGACCAGGGCCACCGTGCCCTCGGGCCCCAGCGGCTCGGTGACGCGTCGGGCGTCTTCGTCGGTGATGGCGTTGGGATCGGCGACGAAGAGCTCGGAGAAGGCCAGGCAGGCGCGCTCGACCTCGGAGAACGCCGGGTCCGAGGAAGCGCGCTGCAGCGCTGCGATCTTCGCCTCGGACAGCCCTGCCTCGATCGCCGGGCGGTGACGGATCCGCAGCTCCGACTCGCAGCCGTGGAGCTGCGCCACCCGCAATCGACAGAGCTCGAGGATCCGCGGATCCAGCACGCCCTCCTCCCAGAAGAGCGCGCTCCAGCGCTGGAAGTCCTCGTAGAGGTTCGGGCGCAGGCCGAAGACGCGGTCGAGGGGCTCCGCGCCGGGCGCCGAGTCGGGGAGCCAGGTCACCGCGTTACCGGATCTGGTTTGGAGTGCGTGGTCATCGCCGCCAGTGTGGCGGGGAACCCCGTCGGCGACAAGATCGTGGGGTGCGCCTACCCTCTTCTTGTATCTTCCCCAGGAGGATCCCCCTTGGACCTGCTCGGCCTCTTCGGCACCACCTTCGCAATCATCGCGCTGGCCATGCTCACGCTCTGGGCCATCAGCCTCGCCCTGCGCGACGCGAGCATCGTGGACGTCTTCTGGGGACCGGGCTTCGTCCTCATCGCCGTCACGGCCTACGGCGCCGGATCCGGGGGAAACCCCGACCGGGCCGCCCTGGTCACGACTCTCGTCGCGATCTGGGGCCTGCGCCTCGGCGGCTACCTGCTCTGGCGCAACTGGGGCACCGGAGAGGATCCCCGCTACCAGGCGATGCGCCGCCACTGGGGTGACCGCTTCGCCCGCGTGAGCCTGGTGACGGTCTTCGGTCTCCAGGCGGCGCTCATGTGGTTCGTCTCACTCCCGGTGCAGATCGTTCAGATCTCGGGTGCCGACGGCCTCGGATTCCTCGACGCCCTCGGCGTGGCGATCTTCGCGACGGGCCTGCTCTTCGAGTCCGTCGGCGACGTCCAGCTCGCGCGCTTCCGGGCGGATCCGGCGAACCGCGGGAAGGTCATGGACCTCGGCCTCTGGCGCTACACCCGCCACCCGAACTACTTCGGAGACAGCCTGGCCTGGTGGGGCCTGTTCACGATCGCCCTCTCGACGCCCCTCGGTGCGTTCACCGTACTCAGCCCGGCGGTGATGACCTTCTTTCTCATCCGCATCTCCGGCGTGGCCCTGCTCGAGCGTTCGATCGCCAAGCGGCGTCCCGGCTACACGGACTACGTACGGCGCACGAGTGCCTTCGTCCCCATGCCGCCCCGCGACTGAGCGGCGCGCCGGGTCAGTCGAGGGAGCCCACGTCGATGGCGACGGCTTCGAGCTCGCTGAGGATCGCCTCGCCGAGGGGCGAGAAGGTCGTCGTGCGAACGCCTCCGACCACGCGCGCATGGATCGACCCGACGGCGTTCACGTAGCCGGTGAAGAAATCGTAGGGGCGAGGCGGCACGTTCGTGCACTCGGATTCATCGATGCAGAACTCGAAGACGAGGTGACCGAGGCGCGTGCGCGGGGCGCGATAGCCCGCCCTGCCCCGAGTGCTGAGCCGGGTCTCGGTGTCGGTTTCGACGTGGGTCGAGAAGAGCCCCCAGTCGACCTCCTTGCGGAACTTCCCCGTCACGTTCGCGGACAGGACGTGGCCGGTGTGCACGTCGAAGAGCCAGACGAAGTCGCTGAAGCTGCCCGGGATCGGCTGATGCCGGACCAGGACCTCCTCCATCGAGAAGGACGTGATGCGGACGGTCGCCTGTCCGGGCTCCGGGCCGTGCTCGAACCAGGCACGAGCCGGGTCGCTGTAGTGGGAGTCGAGCCGCCCGGGCGCCTCAGGGGGAGAGAGCTCGAAGACCACCTGGACCGGGCGGGCGCGAGCGTCGTGGAGATCCAGGGGATCGGCGCCGACCGGGCCCGTCGAGGTGACGAGGCCGGTGATCCAGACGACGGCCACCGCAATGGCTCTCACAGCCTTCTCCGTTGCCCCCCGGGTTCTGGTTCGCTCTTCGTATCGGCCCTTCCCTCCGAGCTCCTACTCTACTCTCATGAGTGGGATCACGGGGAGTCGAAGTGACGCGCGCCCTCTCCGAATGCGCAGGGAGCGTGGGCAACACCTCGAATTGTCATCGCTTCACCAGGTGCAGAAAAATGGCACCCCTGCGGCGACCGAGCGGAAGCGCGCTTGAACCGCACTCCCCCCGGTCAGAGCTTCAGCAGCTGCTTGCCGGTGTTCTGCCCGCGGAAGAGACGCAGGAAGGTCTGCACTGCGTTCTCGATCCCCTCCTGCACGTCTTCGAGATGGCGGATGCTTCCGGAAGTCACCCACTCGGCCAGCTCCGCCGTCGCCTCCGGGAATCGCGCCATGTAGTCGATGACGATGAACCCTTCCATCCGCCCGCGCTGGATCACGAGGTTCATCAGGTTGCGGGGACCCGGCGGCGGCTCCTTCTCGTTGTAGCCGGAGATCCCCCCGCAGAGCACGACACGTGCCCGCTGGGCCAGGTTCGCCAGCGCCGCATCCAGAATGGGTCCCCCCACGTTGTCGAAGTAGATGTTCACGCCGTCGGGGCAGGTCTCGGCGATGCGCGCCTGGACGTCCTCCGCCTTGTAGTCGATCGCCGCGTCGAGCCCGAAGTCGTCGGTGAGCAGCGCGCACTTCGCCGGTCCGCCGGCGATGCCGACCACGCGGCAACCCTTCAGCTTGGCGATCTGCGCCACCACCGAGCCGGTCGCCCCCGCGGCACCCGAGACGAGGACCGTCTCCCCCGGCTCCGGTCGGCCGAGATCGAGGAGGCCGAAATAGGCCGTCAGGCCGGTGATCCCGCAGACGCCCAGGGGCCAGGTGATCGGCATTCCCTCGGGCACCTTCGTGCCCTGGGCGAGCCCACGCCCGCCGACGGCGTACTCCTGCCAGCCGAAGAGCCCCTGGACGCGGTCCCCCACGGCGAAGTCCGGATGACGCGATTCGGTGACCTCGCCGACGGTTCCGGCCCGCATCACTTCGCCGATCCCGACCGGCGGGATGTAGCTCGCGCGGTCCTCCATCCAGCCGCGCATCGCCGGGTCGAAGGATAGATAGAGGTTGCGAACGAGGTACTCGCCCTCTCCGATCTCCGGGATCGGCTCCTCGACGAAATCGAAGTTCGCTTCGCTCACCATGCCGACCGGGCGGCTGGACAGCCGCCACTGGCGGTTCGTCTTCTCGCTCATGATTCCTCCTCCGTCGAACGGGTGCGCATTGTCTCAGGTCCGCTGCCCCGGGGCAACGCCCGCCGGCTCGGCATCGAGGCGGCCGAGCCGTATACTCCGCGATCGCCCTCCACGACGGATGATCGATGCGCATCGCCGAGCTCTACACCCGGGACCGACCGATCTTCTCCTTCGAGTTCTTTCCCCCGAGAACGCCGAAGGGGGGCGAGTCCCTGCTGCGCACCATCAAGGAGCTCGCGCGCCTTCGACCGGGTTTCGTGTCGGTGACGTGTCCCCTCGACAAGGCCCGCCGACGCGACACCTTCGCCCTGGTCGTCCGCACGAAGCGCGACCTCGGGATCGAATCGATGGCCCACGTCGTCACCGTCGACTACAGCCGGTCCGAGATGGCCGAGGTGCTCGAGGGGCTCCGGCGAGAGGGCATCGAGAACATCCTGGCGCTGCGCGGCGACCTGCCCGAGGGCGCCGACCCCGACGCACCCCGCGACTTCCGCCACGGCGTCGACCTCGTGCGCTTCGCCCGGGACGTTGGGGGGCTCTGCATCGGCGGTGCTGCCCATCCCGAGATGCACCCGAGCTCGACCGACTGGCAGGGCGAGATCCGCCACGCGGCGGAGAAGGTCGAGGCGGGCTGCGAGTTCCTCGTCACCCAGCTCTTCTTCGACAACGCGGACTACTTCCGGTACGTCGAGCGTGCTCGAAGCGCGGGAATCGAGGTGCCGATCGTGCCCGGGATCATGCCGGTGGGAAGCGTGCCGGGAATCAAGCGCATGGCAAACATGAACGGGAACCGGATTCCCGCGGGCTTTCTCGCCGAGCTCGAGGCGGCGGAGGGTGACGACGCCGCCGTCCACGAGCTCGGGGTCCGCCATGCGACACAGCAGTGCGAGGACCTCCTTGCGCGCGGCGTACCGGGAATCCACTTCTACACCCTGAACCGATCCCCGGCGACGCGAGAGATCCTGAGCGCCCTGCGCGAGCGACTGGCGATCCCGGACTAATCCTTCCGGCGGAAGTCCGGCGGCCGCTTCTCGAGAAAGGCGCGGACCGCCTCCCGGTGCTCGGGAGTCGCGTAGGCTTCGCGCAGCCGCTCCATCTCGCGCTTCTGCACGAGCCCCAGATCCGTCTCGCAGGCGTTCCGCGTCAGCAGCTCCTTGATCCAGCGAAGCTGGGGCGGCGGGTTCTTGCCCATGCCCCGGGCGACCTCCAGCGCCGTATCGAGGCAGGCCTCGGGCGCCACCAGCCGATCGGCGAGGCCCGCGGCGCAGGCCTCGTCGGCGGGGTAGAGGCGGCCCGAGAGGCACATCTCGCTGGCGCGCCCGAAGCCCATGCGCTGCACGAGGAAGTGGGTGCTCGCGAGCTCGGGCACGACGCCGACCTTGACGAAGAACATTCCGAAGCGCGCGCGCTCCGAGGCAACGATCACGTCGAAGGGGAGGATCATCGTGAGGCCCACGCCCACGGCGGCCCCGTTCACCGCTGCGACGATCGGCTTCGACTCGCGCACGAGCCGCACCCAGTCCACGGTGAGTGCGGCCTCGCCCCCACCATCGATCTGGCCCTGGAAGGTATCCTCCATGTCGGCGCCGGCGCAGAAGCCACGCCCGGCTCCCGTCATCACGATCGCACCGACCTCCGGATCCTCATTGGCCGTGGTGATGGCGTGGCCGAGCTCCGCTCCCATCCGCGCCGTCCATGCGTTCATCCGCTCGGGGCGGTCGAGGGTGAGAAGGGCCACGCCCTCGCGCAGCTCGCTCCGGATCTGTTCGTACTCCACGACATCCTCCCGGGACGGCGATTGTCAGGGGCGACCGGACCCGGGTCAAGCGCTTCGCGGGAGTGCGCACCCGATTGCGCGCCGCCTGCGTACACGGGGGCCGGCAATCCCCGATCGCCGATCCGGCCTCCCGTCAAGGCCCCGGGCGTTCCAATCGATACCTGCTGGAGGCGGGAGGAGATCATGCGCATTGTCATTGCCGTGGAGGGGACGCGGGGCGACGTCCATCCGATGCTGGCCCTCGGAGAGGCCCTTCGGGCGCGCGGCCGCGACGTGGTCTTCTGCGCGCCGCCGGACTTCGAGGAGCGGGTGTCCCGGAGCGGGCTTGGGTTCCGGCCCGTGGGCACCGAGATCCGACCCTATCTCGAGCGGGAGGCGCAGTCGCTGCACGACGGCGCGACCGGCATCATCCGCGCCAGCGACCGATTCTTCC
>CALDCK010000238.1 GCA_937937315.1 uncultured bacterium | reverse complement strand
GTCTCGCCGACGGATCACCCTCGAGGCGTCGGGCGTCGAGATCGCGCTGCTCGATTGGGGGGGAGACGGCCCCCTCGCACTGCTCCACCATGCGAACGGCTTCTGTGCGGCCACCTGGGCGCTCGTCGCCGAGCGCCTGCGTCCCCACTTCCGTGTCGTGGCGATGGACGCTCGGGGCCACGGCCACTCGACGAAGCTGGCGGATGAGACCGCCTACGCCTGGCCGCGCTTCGGTGAGGACGCGGGGGCGGTGGCCGGCAGCCTCGCGGCAGATCATTCCGACGGGCGCATCGCCCTCGGCCTCGGCCACTCCTTCGGCGGTACCTCCCTGATGATGGCCTCGGCGGAAGTCCCGGATCTCTTCGAGCGGCTCGTCCTCGTCGATCCGGTGCTCCCACCACCCGTCGTGGTGGAGACGTCGATCGATCCGACGCGCGCCGAGCGCGGCCGGGGGCTGGCCGAGGGGGCGCGCCGTCGGCGTCACGAGTTCCCGGATCGCGACGCAGCGCGCGCTGCCTGGGAGGGGAAGGCCTTCTTTCGCGACTGGGATTCGCGTGCCCTCGATCTCTACGTCGCCGAGGCGCTTCGCGATCGCCCGGACGGCAGCGTCGAGCTCCGCTGCTCGCCTCGGACCGAGGCGGCGATCTTCTTCCAGGGCCGTGGCTTCGATACCTGGGAGAGCGCCTCGCGCGTGACGATCCCTTCGCTGCTGCTCTGGGCGGAGCACGGCAATTTTCCGCGCGTCGTCTACGAGGCGGTGGTGGAACGCATGAAGGACGCGCGCATTCGCGGCGTTCCCACCGGGCATCTGGTTCCGATGGAGCGCCCGGATCTCGTCGCCGACGAGGCGCTGGCCTTCTATCAAGCCAAGGAGGAATGCCGATGAGCTCCGACCTCGTTCTCGTGGACGACCCCGCGCCGGGTGTGCGCCGTGTCACGCTGAATCGCCCGGAGAAGCGCAACGCGCTGAATCACGACCTGCGCGGCGGCATCGTCCGCGCCCTCCAGGAGGCCGACCAGGACCCGGCGATCCGGACGATGATCGTGCGCGGCGCGGGCAAGTGCTTCTCCTCGGGCTACGAGCTCGGTGGGGGCAATGAAGGGCAGGAGCTGCCCTGGTTCACGCCCGGAGGCGATGGCCACTGGCCGCGTCACGTGACCCAGGGCTGGATGAGTATCTGGGAGCTGGCGAAGCCTGTCATCGCCCAGGTCCATGGCTACTGCCTCGCCGGTGGCAGTGAGCTCGCCACCTGCTGTGACCTGGTCTACATGGCCGAGGACGCGCAGATGGGCTACCCGGCCGTGCGCTTCGGCGTGCCTGACAATCACTTCCACGCCTGGTTCGTGGGGATGCGAAAGGCCATGGAGATGATGGTCACCGGCGACTCCATATCGGGGGTCGAGGCGGCGCGCCTCGGCTGGGCGAATGCCGCCTTCCCCGCCGAGGAGCTCGAGGCGCGTGTGCTCGAGGTCGCGAAGCGCATCACCGGCGTTCCGCCGGATCTGGTGCAGCTGAACAAGCGGGTGGTCCACCGCCAGATGGAGATCATGGGTCTCCACACCGGGATTCGAGTGGGCTCCGAGCTCTGCGCCCTGGGCACGCACCAGAAGAGCATGCACGAGTTTCTGGCGAAGACGCGCGAGAAGGGCCTCACTGCGGCTCTCCAGCAGCGTGACGAGCCCTTCGGTGACTACCGCACGAAGGACGGGAGCGAGGACTGAGCCGCCGCTTCTGGCCTCGGTCCGACGCGGCTCGCCAGGGGCGGCGTCACCCGCCTTCCTCGACGGGGTAGTCGCGCTGGGTCCAGCCCGTGTAGCCCTCGCCCAGGGACACGACCCGGGTGAATCCCATCTCCTGGAGGGTCTGGGCTGCGAGGGCGCTGCGGTGCCCCCCGCCGCAGTACAGGATCATGGGTCGATCGCGGTCGGCGAGCCACGGATCCCGCTTGCCGTGCTCGAGGTCGGCGCGCACCTCGAGAAAGCCGCGGGGTGAGCTGCGCGCTCCGGGTAGGTGGCCGGCGGCGAACTCGTCGGGCTCGCGCACGTCGACGAAGTGCCAGCCCTCCCGATCCGGGGCGTCGAGCAGGCGCCGGCCCTCCTCCGGGGTGATCTCCAGGATCTCCCGCTTCGCCACGTCGACGAAGCTCGCCAGGCTGCGCGCCGTCGGGGGGGAAGGCCCTGGCAGTGGTCGGGCCAGGAAGCGCTCGACCTCGGCCGCGATCTTCGGGCCGGCGTCCCCGTCGCCGAAGGGGTTGGGGATCGCCTCCACCCGGCGGAGCCAGCTCTCGTCGCGGGCGAGCTCTTCGAGGGTGGCCTCGAGCTTCGCAGGGTCGCCTCCCACCAGTCGCGCTACGCCGGCCTCGACGGCCTCGGGGCGCTCGGTGTTGGCGCGCAGCACCAGCAGGGCCTTGCCGAGGGTTGGCGCCTCCTCCTGCACGCCGCCGGAGTCGGACACGACGAGCCAGGCGCGGGACAGCAGGTGGAGGAAGTCGGCGTAGCCGAGGGGATCGAGCAGGTGGACTCGCGGCACCCCGGCCAGGATCTCCCGGGTGGGCTCTCTCACGTTCGGGTTCGGGTGGACCGGGAAGGCCAGGGAGACGTCCGGGTGGGACTCGACGAAGCGCCGCAGCACCCGCAGGTTTCCCGCCATCACGGAGCCGAAGCTCTCCCGTCGGTGGGTGGTGAGGACGAGCAGGCGCGTGCCCTCGGTCTGCGCGAGGGCCGAGAGCAGCGACGGTGAGGGCTTGGCGCGGGCCAGGGTCTCGCGGAGGGCGTCGACCACCGGATTCCCCGTCAGGGCGATGGCGTCGGTGGCGATCCCCTCCCCCCGCAGCGTCGCGACGTTGTGCCGCGTGGGCGCGAAGTGGAGGGTCGCGAGTCGCGTCACCAGGCGCCGGTTCATTTCCTCGGGAAAGGGGCTGGCCAGGTCGCCGGTTCGCAGGCCCGCTTCGACATGGCCTACCGGGATGCGGCGATGAAAGGCCGCCAAGGCGCCGGCCAGGGCGGTGGTCGTGTCTCCCTGGACGAGGACCAGGTCGGGAGCGACCTCGGCGAGCAGCGGGTCGAGGGCGGTAAGCACCCGGGACGCCACGCCCGAGGGAGACTGATTCTCTTGCATGATCCGGAGATCGTGGTCGATCCGGACCCCGAAGGCGTCGGCGAAGGGCGCGAGCAGGTCCGCGTGCTGGGAGGACGCGACGTGGATCAGCTGACAGCGACCATCGAGCGCGCGGAGGACCGGGGCGAGCTTGATGATCTCGGGTCGAGTTCCGAAGACGCAGAGCACCCGCTTCACGGCGTCCGAGCTTAGCCCGCCCGCGCGAGAGCGGCGGGTCTGATAGGCTGCGCCGATCGCGCCCATCCGGAGGGACTCGTGATCCGCCTCTACACCGCTGCGACGCCGAATGGTCGCAAGGTCTCGATCGCCCTCGAGGAGCTCGGGGTGCCCTACGAGGTGGAGCGCGTCGACATCGGTGCTCCGGAGCACCCGACGCCCGAGCTCCTGAATCTGACGCCGAATCACAAGATCCCGGTGATCGACGACGAC
>CALDCK010000237.1 GCA_937937315.1 uncultured bacterium | reverse complement strand
GACGAAGAGCTCGTAGCCGAGGTCGCCGGTGTAGCCCGTGCGAGAGATCTGCGCCGGAACGCCGGCCACCTTGCCCTCGAGGACTCCGAAGTAGGGAAGGCCCGCCAGGTCGGCGTCGCTGATGGCGCTCAGCACGCCGCGCGAGGTGGGGCCCTGGATCGACAGCCCGCCGAGCTGCTCGCTCATGTCTTCGATCTGGACGTCGAAGCCGAGGGCGTTGTCCTGGAGCCAGGTGAGGGTCGGGATCGCCGCCGTCAGCCGATAGCTGTCTTCGCCGAGGCGCGCGATCGTGCCGTCGTCGATGATCTTCCCCTCGTCGTCGCACCAGGTCGTATACATGGCCTTGCCGACCCGGCACTTCGAGACGTCGCGCGTGACGACGCGGTCGAGCAGGCCGCAGGCGTCGCGACCGCGAATCGAATACTTGTAGAGGGGCGAGATGTCGAAGAGCCCACAGGAGACGCGGACCGCGTTGTACTCGTGGATGTGATCCAGCTCGTACATGTTGGCCGAGAGGTAGCCCGACCATTCCTGCCAGCTCTGACTGCTGCAGAGCGCCGAGGTGCGCGAGTGGAAGGGGGTGAATCGGGGCATCTTCTCTCCTCGAGACGAACCGGTCGGCCAGCTAGGCCGACGCCGGTCCTTCGTCCTCGTAGCGCGGCAGATCGTCCGCGCAGTCGAACCAGGGGATGCGGCTCCCCGTCCAGATGTGCCAGCGCGGCGCGACGGACTCGGGCGCGTCCAGGCTCGCGATGTTCACGTCCACGTGGGGAGACCCGTCGTCCCGGAAGGCGATCTGGGTGCCGCATCTCGCACAGAACTCACGCTGGGCGCCTTCGGAGGAGCGGTAGATCTCGGGCTCTCCCTGGGCGTAGCGAAAAGCTCCCTTCGGGAAGGCCGCCCAGGCAAGAACCGGCGCGCCGGCCGAGCGCTGGCAGATCCGGCAGTGGCAGTAGCCCGCATCGACCGGCGCCTCGGCCGAGCCGAAGCGCAGCCGTCCGCACAGGCAGCCTCCTTCAACCGACAGCTCCGCCACGTCGCCTCGTCGTACCTCGCAGGATTGCCGTGGGAGAGATCGCTCCCGATCGGCTCCCCACCGAGCCCCACCAGCCAGGCCCGATGCGCCGAAGCGACGGGGACACGGTGGAACCCTCTTCCGCTCAGCCAGCGCAGGATTCTACCCGGGCCGGGCCCTCGGCGGGAAGCACTGTCCGCATTCTCGCTTTGCACAGCCGCTTCCACGCCTCGAGGAGCCCCATAAAGTCGCTTCAAAAACGAACAGTTATAGCTGTACCCCCGAGGCTCCATGTCGCAGCGGGAACTTTCCGAGAGCCTTCGACGCATCGCGGCCGCCGCGGCCCGACGGGCGACGCAGGCGGAGCCAACTCCCATCGAGTATCAAGCACGGAAGCGGAACGAATGGGCCGTACCCGACCGCGGCCAGGTTCCGGGCTACGAACCAAGGAACCGCACCCGATGCGCATCGCCATCCTCTCCCGAGGCCCGAAGCTCTACAGCACACGCCGGCTGAAGGAAGCCGCCGAGACCCGCGGCTACGAGGCCCGCGTCCTCAATCCGCTCTCGTGCTCGATCGAGGTCGCCCAGGGCTCCCCCCTCCTCTACTACAAGAACAAGAAGCTCTCGCCCTACGACGCGGTCATTCCGCGGATCGGGGCTTCGATCACGTTCTTCGGCACCGCCGTTCTGCGCCAGTTCGAGCAGATGGGCACCTTCTGCGTCAATCCGTCGCACTCGATCACCGTCTCTCGAGACAAGCTCCGAGCGCTCCAGGTGCTCAGTCGTCATCGCATCCGGATCCCGACGACACTCTTCGTCCGGCACAAGTCCGAGATCCTGCCCGGAATCGCCCGCATGGGCGGCCCCCCCGTCGTGGTCAAGCTCCTCGAGGGGACCCAGGGGATCGGCGTCATCCTCGCCGACTCGACGAAGGTCGCGGAAGCGATCATCGAGACGCTCGCTGGCCCGGCGAAGATGAGCGTGCTCCTCCAGAAGTTCGTCGCAGAGAGCCGGGGGCGCGACATCCGCGCCTTCGTCGTGGGCAATCGCGTCGTCGCCGCCATGCGCCGGACCGCCTCCGGGGACGACTTCCGAAGCAACATCCACCGCGGTGGCTCGGCGGAGGTCGTGGAGCTCGACGAGGAGTACCAGCGCGCCGCCGTTCATGCAGCGCAGATCATGGGCCTCCGCGTGGCGGGCGTGGACCTCCTCGAGGGAAAGAACGGACCGGTCCTCATGGAGGTGAACTCCTCACCGGGCCTCGAGGGGATCGAGTCGGCCACGGGAGTGGACATCGCCGGCGAGATCATCTCGCTCATCGAAGACGAGGTGCTCTTCCCCGACATCGACATCCGTCAGCGCCTGACCCTCCAGAGCGGCTACGGGGTGATCGAGATCCCGGTAGACGAGAGATCGGAGTTCTGCGGAAAGACCATCCGAGACAGCAAGCTTCGCGAGCGCGACGTGCTCGTCCTCACCATCCAGCGCGAGAGCGTCACGATTCCGAATCCGCGGGTCGACCGCGAGATCCTCGCCGGCGACGTTCTCCTCTGCTTCGGAAAGACCCTCACCCTCAAGGGGCTCGCCCCCCCCCGCCGCGCGAAGACGAAGAAGCGCCGCAAGGCCGCTCCCAATCCCGGCGCGGACGAGCCCGGCCCCGACGCATGACCGAACCCAGCGACGCACCCATCGTCATCGGATGGACCGAGTTCGTCGACCTGCCCGAGTGGGACGTCAAGCGCCTTCGCGCGAAGGTGGACACCGGAGCGCGCACGAGCTCGCTGCACGTCGAGAACATCGAGGAGCTGCCTCGCGGGTTCGTACGCTTCGACGTCGTGCTCCACCGAAAGATCCGAGACCGGCGAATCCACGTCAAGGCCAAGATCTCGCGCCGAGGCCGGGTGCGCTCGAGTACGGGTCATCAGTCGCAGCGGCTCTTCGTCGAGACCGTGCTACGCCTCGGACCCATCCAGAAGCGCATCGAGATCAGCCTCGTCGACCGAGAGAAGATGATCCACCGCATGCTCCTGGGCCGGGCGGCGCTCACCGGGTCGATTCTCGTCGACGTAGACCGGCGCATGACACTCGATGCCAAGCGCAAGAAGAAGCGGAGACGCGCCGCAAAGTGACCCGGGACACGTTCGAAATCGCCGGACACCGCGTGGCGCCCGCCACGCGCCAGAGGATCCAGATCCCCATCGGCCGCCGCGTCACCGGCGCGGAGGTCGCTCTTCCCGTCGAGGTCATCCACGGCGCCAGGCCCGGGCCCCGCCTGTTCGTCTGCGCGGCCATTCACGGGGACGAGATCAACGGTGTCGAGATCATTCGACGCGTTCTACGCCGATCCTTTCGGAAACTTCGGGGCACGCTGATCGCCGTTCCGGTCGTCAACCTGTTCGGCTTCATCGCGCTCTCCCGCTATCTCCCGGACCGGCGCGATCTCAATCGCTCGTTTCCCGGCACCGCGAGCGGCTCCCTGGCGGCGCGCCTCGCACACACCTTCGTCTCCGCCGTCGTCGAGAACTCCACCCACGGCATCGACCTCCACACCGGCGCGGTCCAGCGATCGAATCTCCCCCAGGTGCGCGCATGCCTCGATGACGAGGAGACCTCCCGCCTCGCCCACGCCTTCGGGGTCCCGGTTCTCATCAACGCGAACGTCCGCGATGGATCACTTCGCCAGGCCGTCTTCGAACGGAAGATCCCGATGCTCCTCTATGAAGGAGGAGAGGCGCTCCGCTTCGATGAGCACGCGATCCGAGCGGGTGTCCGAGGGGTCCTCTCCGTGATGCGGACCCTCGAGATGCTCCCCCCAGGCAGATCCGACGCGACCCGAGCGGAGCCCTTCATCGCACGTTCCAGCCACTGGGTGCGCGCCGGTCAAGCCGGAATCCTTCGGGGTCGCGCTGCCCTCGGCGCACCGGTCAGCCCCGGGCAGAAGATCGGCAAGATCTCGGATCCCCTCGGCGCCGCCGAGGTGGCCGTCGAGGCCACCCATCGCGGAATCCTCATCGGGCGCACCGAGCTCCCGCTCGTGAACGAGGGAGATGCCCTCTTCCACATTGCGACCTTCGACGATCCCGCAGGGGTTTGGGCTTCGGTCGACGACTTCCAGGGCGAGCTCGAGGACCGGACCTAGAGGACCGGCTTCGCGCTAACCGATCCGCGCGCTCTGGCCGCCGTCTACGGGCAGGATCGCGCCCGTGATGAAGCGCGCCTCGTCCGACGCCAGGAAGAGCGAGGCGTGGGCCACGTCCCAGGCCGTGCCCATGCCACCCCGCAGCGGCACCAGGGCATCGCGCTGGCTGATCAGGGTCTCGCGATCGACACCCAGGGCCTCGGAGATGCCCTCGATGGCCATCGGCGTATTCATCAGGCCGGGCATGATGGCGTTCGCCCGGATGCCGTAGCGGGCGTTGCCGATGGCAAGGGACTGGGTGTAGGCGTTCATGCCGGCCTTCGAGGTCTTGTAGGCCATGATGCCCACGGAGCAGACCGCCGCGGCCGAGGAGATGTTGGTGATGACTCCCCCACCCTGCTCGCGCATCACCGGCAGTACGTGCTTGCAGGTCAGGAACACGCTCTTCAGGTTGGTATCGAGGATGGCATCCCAGGCCTCTTCGGTGAGCTCGGTCGGCCCGGCGTCGCCCCGGCCGATGCCCACGTTGTTATGGAGCACGTCGATGCGGCTGAAGGCGTCGACGCAGGCCCGTGCGATGCCTCGGCAGTCTTCCTCTTGCGTGACGTCTGCCTCGAAGACGGCGCTCTCGCCGCCTTCGGCGCGGATCAACTCGCGGGTCTCCTCCGCCGAGTCGCGGCGCCGGTCCACGGCCAGCACGCGCGCACCTTCCTGGGCGAAGCGCAGGGCGGTCGCGCGGCCGTTGCCGATCGTCTCACCCGGCGTCTGACCGGCTCCGACCACGATCGCCACCTTTCCCGCGAGACGCCCCTCGCTCATCGGCGCGCCACTCCGTCCGGGAAGCCGGCGATGCCCTCGTCGAGCTGGACGCCGAGGGTGTTGAGCGCCATCGACACCAGGTTGTACTGGCCCACGGTGAAGACGAGGTCGATCAGCTGCTGCTCGCCGTAGTGCTGTGCGAGCGCCGCCCAGGTCTCGTCCGAGACGAAGGCGTCGGCGTGGAGCTCGTCGGTGGCGCGCAGGAGCGCCACCTCGTTCGGCTTCCAGCCGGGGGCGTCGGGGCCCTCGGTGGTGCGCCGGATCTCTTCGTCGGTGATGTCGCTGGCCCGGGCAATCACCGCGTGCTGTCCCCACTCGTACTCGGCCTGGCACAGCCAGCCGATGCGCAGGATCACGAGCTCGCGATCCCGGGGCGAGAGCGTGTTCTTTCCCAACACGTGGTTGCCGAAGACGAGCCAGCGCTTCGCCAGCTTCGGGTGGCGGGCCAGGGTGGCGAAGATGTTGAGCACCCGGCCGGGCTTGCCGTTGGGCCCAGCGCCACCCGTCAAGGGCTCGAGGAGCTCTCGGGCCTCGTCGTCCCATTCTTCGGGTGCGAGCGGCGTGAGCCGCGGCTTGTCCAGTCGCATCGGGTCGTCTCCTTCGTTGCCGGTGGCTTGCATCATACCTGCCGGTCACGGTCCGGGTGGCACCGAAACGTCGACGTCACGAGATCGTTTCGACCGTGGCGCGTGATAGGGTCGAGATATGCGGAAGTGGGCTCTCTCAACCCTGCTGTCGACTCTTGCAATCACCTGCGGCACGAGCGAGGTCGCTGCCCCGGACCGCCTCCAGAGCCTGCGAACCTTCGCCGCTCCGGTGGCCCGCCAGGCCGTCGCCGTCGACGGACAGCACTTCTACGCGATCGACGACCGGCGCATCGAGAAGTACGCGAAGGCGAGCGGCAAGCGGGTCGCGACCTGGAGCGCCGGTGACGATGCGTCGATCGAGCACCTGAACAGCGGGATCGTCCTCGACGGGCGGCTCTACTGCGCGCACTCGAACTACCCCCACCTCCCCATGCGCAGCTCGATCGAGGTCTTCGACGCGGAGACCCTGACCCACCGCGAGTCGCGCCCCCTTCCCCACGCGCCGGGCTCCGCCACCTGGGTGGATCGCCGGGAAGGTCGTTGGTGGGTGGCCTTTGCCCACTACGCCGGACGAGGCGGCGCCCCGGGTCTGGGACCGGAGCACTCCCGCCTCGTGGCCTACGACGCGGCCTGGAACGAGACGGCCCGCTACGCCTATCCCCCGGCCCTCGTCGAGCGCTTCGCCGGCTACAGCAACTCCGGCGGCGCCTGGGGCCCGGACGGGCGC
>CALDCK010000236.1 GCA_937937315.1 uncultured bacterium | reverse complement strand
CCCGTGTCTACGCGCCGCCGCCCGAACCGGAGTACCCGTATCACGACCGATCGGTCCGCGTGACGCACTGCGGCCGAATCTGCGTCGGCCGAAGGAAAATCAACCTGAGCACGGTCTTCGCAGGTCAGATCGTCGGACTTCGTGAAGTCGACGACCAGATCTGGCTGGTCAGCTTCCTCGAGTACGACCTGGGATTCTTCGATCGGGACGAGGGACGGGTCGAGCCCGCCTCGAATCCATTCGGGCCGGAGAAAGTGTCAACCATGTCTCCGGAATGATCTGTAAACCATGTGTCCGGAATGGACCCTCGGAAGATTGGTCGGGGTGGTGGGATTCGAACCCACGACGCTGACCCCCCAAAGATCAGGCTCTGGCCGCTGAGCTACACCCCGACCGCGGATCACGGGATCCGGGAGCAGAGTACACCGGCTCTGCGGGGGAGCCACGGCGGCGGCCCGGCGGCGCCTCGCCATGGATCGGGGGACCGGATCAGATGGCGAGAGGGCTCAGCACCTTCTCCTCGAGCCAGGTGAGCACCTCCCGCAACGCCTCGGGCCGGATCTCGTGGCCCATGTCGTATTCGCGAAACACCGTCGGAACGCCGAGCTCCAGCAGGGCGTCGCGGGAGGCGTAGGCGCGGTCGATGGCGATCATCGGATCGCTGCTGCCGTGGATGACCAGAGTGGGAAGGTCCGCGTGGCCCGGATGCCGGGGAATTGCGCGGGCCGCCTCGGTCGGAAGCCAGGAGGAGAGCGCCAGCAGCCCGGCGTAGCGCTCCGGGTCGTGCAGGGCGAGCTGGTAGGCCATGAAGCCGCCCTGGCTGAAGCCCGCCATCACGAGCTTCGCCGGATCGACGGCGTAGCGCTCGAGGGCGGCATCGAGGAAGCGACCGAGCTGGGCGAGGGCGCCCTCCACGGCCTCCGGGTCCGGCGGCCGGCCCGGCACGAGAGGAAACCAGCCGTAGCCGACCGCCCCGGGACCGGCCTGGAAGGCCAGCGGCCCCTGCGGGCAGAGCACGAGGGCCTCGCCGCGGTGGAGGATCTGGGCCAGGCCGATCAAATCGTGGGCGCTGGCGCCCCAGCCGTGGAGGAGCAGGACCGTCGGGTGGGGTCCGTCTCCCGAGGGAACGTGGGCGGTGTAGAGGAGCTCCATGGCGGCAGCATAGACAGCGCGAGCCGACGCCGCCGGACCCGTGCTATCCCCTCGGCCCATGGCAGGCAGGAGTCTCCTCGACAAGGTCTGGGACGCCCACACGGTGCGGGAGCTCCCGGGCGGCCAGACCCAGCTCTTCATCGGTCTGCATCTGATCCACGAGGTCACGAGCCCCCAGGCCTTCGCGATGCTGCGCGAGATGAATCTGCCGGTGCGCTTCCCGGAACGGACCGTGGCCACCGTCGACCACATCATCCCCACCCACGACCAGCGCCGGCCCCTCGCCGACGCCCTCGCCGAGGAGATGATGGTCGCCCTCGAGCGCAACACCGAGGAGGCCGGCGTCACCTTCCTCGACACGGCGAGTGGCAAGCAGGGCATCGTCCACGTGATCGGTCCGGAGCTTGGGCTCACCCAACCCGGCATGACCATCGCCTGCGGTGACAGCCACACCTCCACCCACGGCGCCTTCGGCGCCGTGGCCTTCGGGATCGGCACGTCCCAGGTGCGCGACGTCCTCGCCACCCAGTGCCTCACCCTGGCCCGGCCGCGGGTCCGACGCATCGACGTGACCGGGAAGCTCTCACCCGGCGTCTACGCCAAGGACGTGATCCTAGCGATCATCCGGCGCCTCGGCGTCAAGGGCGGCGTCGGCTACGCCTACGAGTACGCGGGCCCGGTGCTCGATGCCATGTCGATGGAGGAGCGCCTCACGGTCTGCAACATGTCGATCGAGGGCGGCGCCCGCTGCGGCTACGTGAACCCCGACGACACGACCCTCGACTACCTGCGCGGTCGCGAGTTCGCGCCGAGCGGAGATGCCTGGAGCCGGGCCTCGGACTGGTGGCGCGCCACGGCGAGCGATCCCGACGCCGACTACGCCGACCGGGTCGAGCTGGCCGCAGCCGACATCGCCCCCTCGGTCACCTGGGGGATCAACCCGGAGCAGAACCTGGGAGTGGACGAGCGCCTGCCGCGCCTCGCCGACGTTCCCGAGGCGAATCGACCGTCCATCGAAGAGGCCTACGGCTACATGGCTCTCAAGCCCGGCGATCCCATCGCGGGCACGGCGATCGACGTCGCCTTCATCGGCTCGTGCACGAACGGCCGCATCTCGGACCTGCGAGAGGCGGCGCGTATCGCCCAGAGCGGTCGGGTCGCACCGGGCGTAAAGGCTCTCGTCGTTCCGGGCTCCCAGGCCGTAGCGCGCCAGGCCGAGGCCGAGCGCCTGCCCGACGTGTTCCGCGCCGCCGGCTTCGAGTGGCGCGAAGCGGGCTGCTCCATGTGCCTCGCCATGAACCCGGACAAGCTGGTGGGTCGCGAGATCTGTGCCTCCTCGAGCAACCGGAACTTCAAGGGCCGGCAGGGCTCGCCCACCGGACGCACCCTGCTCATGTCGCCGGCCATGGTCGCCGCCGCCGCCATCCGCGGCGAGGTGACCGACGTGCGGGAGATCCTCTGATGGCGGATCGAATCGAACGGGTGGTGGGCCGCGGCTGCGTGCTGCGCGGAAGCGACATCGATACCGATCGCATCATCCCCGCGCGCTATCTGCGCAGCGTCAGCTTCGACGGGCTCGGCGAGCACGCCTTCGAGGACGATCGGATCCAGGCCAAGGGAAACCACCCCCTCGACGACGACCGATTCGCCGGCTCGTCGATCCTGATCGTGGGCGAGAACTTCGGCTGCGGCTCCTCTCGGGAGCACGCGCCCCAGTCGCTGATGCGTTTCGGATTCGACGCCTTCATCGGCGCGTCGTTCGCGGAGATCTTCGCGGGCAACTGCACGGCTCTCGGGCTGCCCTGTGTCACCCTCGAGCCCGCCGACCTGGCGGCCTTGATGGACTCGGTCGAGCTGGATCCGGGTCAGGATCTGGTGATCGACCTCGAGGCGCGCACCGTCACCTCACGAGCCGGGACCATGGCCGCCGGCATCCGGGACGGCACCCGCCAACAGCTGCTGGAGGGCAGCTGGAATGCCACCTCCGTCCTGCTGGAAGCCGGTGACGCCATCGAAGCCGCC
>CALDCK010000235.1 GCA_937937315.1 uncultured bacterium | reverse complement strand
CTCGACGCGGTGAAGCGCATCCACGCCGAGGGCGTGAGCGGTGTGGAGCTCTATACCGGGTCCCTGGTGGATCTTCCTGGAGCCGAGCGACGCGCGGCATTGATGGGTCTGGGGGACGCGGCGCGCCTGGCCGGCAAGCTGCGCCTGACCCTCGGCCTGGGGGGTGGTCTCGGCTTCCGCAATCTGCAGGAGGTGCTCGAGGCGGCGCCCGCGGCGGACCGCGTCGCCGTCGGTCGCGCCGCGCTGACCCGCGCCATGCTGGTGGGTCTCGATCAGGTGCTGCGCGATCTGCGGGCCCTGCTGGCGTGAGCCGCGGCGCCTGGCCCCTCGTTTCGGCGGCGCAGATGCGCGCCCTGGATCGCCACACGATCGAGACGCTCGGGGTACCCGGTGGGACGCTGATGGAGAGCGCCGGACGTGCCGTCGTCGAGGCGGTGCTCGCGCTGCGCGAAGGCGAGGAGCCCGTGGTCGTGGTGTGCGGTCCGGGCAACAACGGCGGCGACGGATGGGTGGTTGCACGGCATCTGCACCAGGCCGGCGTGCCGGTGCGGGCGGCGCAGCTCGGGGATCCATCGAATCTGCGCGGCGACGCCGAGGACAACTGGCGTCGGGCCGAGGCGATCGGCGTGAAGGTCGAGGGCGAGCGCTGGCGTGCGCCGGCCCGGGGCGGCGTGGTGGTGGATGCGATCTTCGGCACCGGCCTCGATCGCGATGTGCGAGGCGCCGCGGCGGCGAGCATCCGTCGGATCCTGGCGGCTCGCGAGGCCGGAGCGCGAGTCGTGGCGATCGACCTGCCGTCGGGTGTGTGCGCGGATACCGGTCGGGTCCTGGGTGAGGCGGTGCGTGCCGACCTCACCGTCACCCTGGGGCTTCCGAAGCTCGGTCTCGTGCTCGAGCCTGCTCGATCCCTCGCGGGAGCGATCCGCATTGCGCGCATCGGGATCGCCGATGCGGCGCCCGACGCCGAGATCCGCGCCGAGGTGTGGACGCGGGCCGAGGCGGGGCGACGCCTTCCCAAGCGCCCCGCAGCCGGCCACAAGGGCACCTTCGGCCACGTACTGATCGTGGCGGGCTCGGAGGGCAAGACCGGCGCCGCCGCCCTGGCGGCGGAGGCGGCGTCTCGCGTTGGCGCCGGGCTGGTGACGATCGGCTGCCCCGCCGGTGTCCACGACATCCTCGAGGTGAAGTGCACCGAGGCCATGACGGCTCCCCTGCCGGACACCCCCGCCCGGGCGCTTGCGGCCGCGGCGGAGCCCTCGATTCTCGCCCTGGCCGCCACCCGGGACGTGGTGGGGCTCGGCCCGGGGATCGGCCGCGACGACGAGACCCTGGGGCTGGTGAGGGCCGTGGCGAAGCGACTCGAGGTCCCGCTCGTCCTGGATGCCGACGCCCTGCTCGCCTTCGCCGGCGACCTCGCTCTGCTCACCACACGGCCGGCGCCCACAGTGCTGACTCCCCATCCCGGCGAAGCCGCCGCGCTGCTCGGTGGATCGCCGGCGGCGTTGAACGAGGACCGTCCCGCCGCGGCGCGACGCCTCGCTGCGGCGACGGGCGCGGTGGTCCTGCTCAAGGGCGCCGGGACCCTCACCGCCGATCCGGAGGGGGGACTGATCGCCAACCCGACTGGAGGGCCCGTCCTGGGCAGCGGAGGCACCGGCGACGTGCTCCTCGGCCTGGTGGCCGGGCTCCTCGCCCAGGGGCTCGGTGCGCGCGAGGGTGCCGCCCTCGCGGCCTTCGTTCACGGTGCTGCCGCCGACGCCTATACCCGCCGCGTAGGCGCCTCGGGCCTGCTGGCAGCCGAGCTGGCGGCCCAGATCCCCGAGACCCTCGCCGCCTTGCGGGGCGAACCATCGCCGGATGGGGTAGACGACCGCCTTGTGGTTGCGTTCCCCGAGCCCTGAGGCGACGGTCCGGGCGGGACGCCTCCTGGGCGAGTGCCTCGGTGGGGACGACGCCGTCCTGGGGCTCGTGGGCCCGCTGGGGGCGGGCAAGACCCTCTTCGTGCGGGGGCTGGCCGAGGGCCTGGGGGTCGACCCGGACCTCGTGGCCAGCCCCACTTTCGTGATCGCCCACGAGCTGCCGATCCCGCATCACCGGACGCTGGTGCACGTGGATCTCTACCGGGTGGGCAGCGAAGCGGAGCTCGAGAACGCGGGGCTCCTGGACTGGCTCGCGCCCGGCCGGGTGCTGGTGGTCGAGTGGGCGGATCGGCTGCCCCGGGCGCTGCCGGCAGACCGGCTCACCGTGGCGCTCGAACGGGACCCGGCCGCGGACTCGCAGCGCCGCCTGAACGCGATAGCCTCGGGTGCCGGCGCGCAGGAGATCCTCGCGCGCTGGAGTGCCGCGATTCGCGAGGCGTCCGCCGGGCGGGGCCTCGAGATCGAAGCGGACGCCTCCTGACGACCGGCCGAGCGCGCGCCGGGTGCGGAGATCAGGCCGTGGGGCTCGTCGTCCAGAAATACGGTGGTACCAGCGTCGGAAGTGTGGAGCGCATCCGCAATGTGGCGGCGCGCGTGGTCGAGACGGTGAAGGCGGGGCATCGCGTCGCGGTAGTCGTGTCGGCGATGTCGGGCGAGACGAACACCCTCGTCGCCCTCGCCGAGGAGGTCGGTGGCGAGGCGCCCGACCCCCGGGAGATGGACGTCCTCACCTCGACCGGGGAGCAGAAGACCATCGCCCTGCTCGCGATGGCCCTCCACCACCTCGGCCAACCCGCGCGCTCGTTCACCGGCGCCCAGATGGGGATGCGCACCGACACGGCCCATGGTCGCGCTCGCATCGAGAGCATCGACGCGAAGGTCCTGCACGAGACCCTCGATGCCGGCATCGTCGCGGTGATCGCCGGCTTCCAGGGGGTCGACGAGGGCGGGAACATCACGACCCTCGGGCGCGGCGGCTCCGACACCTCGG
>CALDCK010000234.1 GCA_937937315.1 uncultured bacterium | reverse complement strand
GACGCCGCCGAGGCCATCGCGATCGCCCAGGACGCCGAGCCGCTGGCGCCGGATCTCGAGGGTGAGAGCTGCGAGCTTCCCGAGGGCCTCTCGATCGGCGATCCGGTGGTGGTCGTGCCCGAGGAGACCGGGAGCGGAGCGGTCACCGGCGAGCTGATGGCGAGCGAGGTTCACGAGATCGCGATCCGCCGCCGCTCGGACCGGGCGGGAGAGCTCGTGGTGCACTTCCCGCGAGAGGACTACCTGGTCGTTCGGACCTGATCCGCTCCGGCCGCGTCGCCGGGTCGCCGCGACGCGGCGGGTGCGTGGCGTCGTACGACGTCGAGGAGCCCGCGGCCGTAGCGGCGAACCTTCGCCGGGCCGATGCCCCGCGCCAGGGCGAGCTCTTCGTCGTTCCCGGGGCGCAGGGCGGCGATGTCGCGCAGGGCGCGGTCGGTGGCCACGACATAGGGCGGGACCCCCTCGTCTCGGGCCACCGAGAGGCGGTGATGGCGAAGGGCCTCGAACAGCTCGCGTCCGGCTGCATCCAGGGCGTCGGCGCCGTCTTCGCCGCGTGCGGCGGTGCGGGCCCCGACCGGTGCCGACGAGCGCGGCGCCGCTGCGGGCGGCAGCAGGAGTCGAGCGGGCTTCTTGCCGAGCATCACCGCCTCGCCCTCCGGGGTGAGGATGGCGACGGGGCGGTCGCCCCCGTGGAAGTCGACCCAGCCTGCGGTGACGCAACGTCGCAGCAGTCGCGTCAGCCAGGTCTCGGGATGCTCCTTCAAGGCCCCGAAGGTGCGCGTCCGATGCAGGCCGTCGCCCTCGAGACGGGCGTCCGAAGCGCCGGCCAGGAGCTTCGCGGCCGCGGTGAGCCCGAAGCGGCCGTGGATGCGAGCGACCGCCGACAGCGCCTTCCGGGCGAGAAGGGTCGCCTCGATCTCGTCCTGGGTGTCCAGGCTCAGGTCGAGGCACACGTCGCAGCGGCCGCAGCCCGCGAGGGTCTCCTCTTCGTCGCCGAAGTAGCGCAGGATCGCGTCGTGTCGGCAGCTGCCGCCCTCGGCCCAGCGCATGAGCTCGAGGAAGAGGTTCCACTTGTGCCGCGACAGCTCGGAGTCGGGATCCCCGTCGCGCTCGATCAGGGCGCGGCGGCTCGCCAGGTCCCCCGGCGAGACGAGGAGCAGACCCGCGGCGTCTGCTCCGTCGCGTCCGGCGCGCCCCACCTCCTGGTAATAGGACTCGACGGAGCCCGGCGGAGCCAGGTGGATCACCGCTCGCACGTCGGCCCGATCGATCCCCATGCCGAAGGCGTTCGTTGCGACGACGACGTCGACGTCGCGCTTCGAGAATCTGGCGCTCACCTCGTCGCGAACGTCCGCGTCCAGACCCGCGTGGTAGGTCGCGACGCGCCAGCCCGCGCGCTCCAGGCGCGCGGACTCGGACTCGGCGGCGCGGCGCGTAGGCGAGTAGAGGATGGCCGCGCCCCGCGGCGCCTGGGCAGGCCCCAGCGCCTCGCTGAGCAGGGCGTCCACCGCGTGCACCCGCTCGCGCCGGTCCGCGACCTCCCGGGCCCGGAGGGCGAGGTTCGGGCGCGCGAAGCCCCGGACGATCTGGGGGGTCTCTGGCGCGAGGCCGAGCCGGTCGAGGATCTCGTCGCGGACGACCGGGGTCGCCGTCGCTGTGCAGGCCAGGACGCGCGCGTCGGGAAGCGAGGCCACGAGTCGTGCGAGGCCCATGTACTCGGGGCGGAAGTCGTGGCCCCACTCGCTGATGCAGTGGGCCTCGTCGATCGCCAGAAGCGGGCAGTCGATGCGCGCCAACATCCCGCGGACCGACGGCGCCGCGAGGCGTTCGGGCGCCGCGTACACGAGATCCATCTCTCCCGCCTCGATCGCTTCCATGCGCCGCCGGAGCTCGGCGGGGTCGAGGGTCGACGCGAGGAAGGTGGCCCGGATGCCCAGCTCGGTCAGTGCGCTCACCTGGTCGTGCATGAGGGAGATGAGGGGCGAGACGACGACGCAGGTTCCCGGCAGGAGGAGGGCCGGCAGCTGATAGATCAGGCTCTTGCCGCCCCCAGTCGGAGCGACGAGCAGAAGCCGCCGCGCCTCGAGCAGGGTCTCGATCGCCTCACGCTGGCCGGCGCGAAAGGCGTCGTGGCCGAGCCTGCGCAGAGCGGGCTCGAGGTCGCTGGGGGACGGGGTGGCGCCGCTGGCGGTCGCCGGCGTCAACGCTTGCGCGGCTTCGAACGGACGATGTAGTTGCCGCGCGTCTCGTCGAACTCGAGCTCGATATGACCCTCCTTCTCGACCATCGAGAGCAGGTCGGCGAAGGAGTTTGCGCCGTAGTAGACCTCGTTGAAGCTCGGGTAGACGCGGCGTATGGCCTGCTTGACCATCGATCCCCAGACGGTGTCGTAGTCGCGCTCGAGGGAGCGCACGATCTCGACGACCTTGTCGCCCGCGTCCTCGGCCCGCTGGGCTTCGGGCTCGACCTTCTTGCGCCGGCGCTTCGGCTTCGCCTCGATCTCGCGAATCATGTCGTCGTAGTAGATGAACTCGTCGCAGCTGCCGATGAGCAGGTCGGATGTCGAGGACTTCACGCCCACGCCGACCACCCGCTTGTCGTTCTCCTTCAGCTTCCCTGCGAGCGGCGAGAAATCGCTGTCGCCGGAGATGAGCGCGAAGAGATCGATGTGGCCCTTCTGGTAACAGAGGTCGAGGGCGTCCACGACCATGTGGATGTCGGCGCTGTTCTTGCCGCTCGCCTTCGACTGGGGGATGTCCACCATCTCGATGCCGTGCTTGTGAAACTCGCGCACGGCGTCGCGGTAGTTGCTCCAGTCGCAGTAGGCGCGCTTGTAGACGACCCGCCCCTTCTCGAGCAGGCGTCGAAGCACCAGGTCGATCTGGAACTTCCCGGCGCGCATCTGGCGAACGCCGATGGCGAGGTTCTCGTAGTCGATGAAGACGGCGATTCGGGGTTCATCCGACAAGTGGGGTCCCCTGGCGGCGCGGAGATCGGCGCCGGTTCAGCGCGTGAATGAAATGGGTGCACGCCCTTCGGCGCGAGACCTCAGTTCGATTCGACCTCGGCGTCCGGTTCGTCCGAGGCGAATCCGTAGCCCTCGAGATCCTCCGCAGTGGCGACCTTCTCGCCGCTGTCGGACTCCCGCAGCTCACGCTTCTCGCGCTTATGAGCGGCCTTCTCGGCCTTCTTCGCCTCGCGCTGGCGCTTGAGGACGGCAGTTCTGCTCTTTCTCGCCATAAACTCGTTCCGTGGCTCGTGATTTCGAAGCTCGCAGGGGGAGGGGGGGATCGAGGGCGCATATCGTACACGGCCTCGCCTCGGGCGGCACACCCCCAAGGGGCGCCCGTCACGCGTCCGTGGGGTCGTGAACGATCGGTCGAGGCAGGGGCTCGCCCTCGCGTTGCGCCTGTCGCACTGCGCCGATCAGCTCGAGGGCCCGGGGCAGGAAGATCACTCCGATGAGGGCATTCAGCACCAGGAAGACGGCGTTGATCGCGAGTGCGTAGGCGATGAGCGCGTCGCGGGGGCCGAACTCGGCGAAGAGACCCGCCCAGGCGAGCTCGCGGGTCCCGAAGTTTCCCAGGGTCGGCACCAGAAAGGAGAGATAGACGATCGGGAGGCGGGCGGCGATCGCGGTCCAGGGTATGGGTACGCCGAAGGCCCGGGAGGCCAGCCACTGGATGAGCACGTCGAAGGCCGCCAGGGCCACGAAGCCCCAGAGAAAGGGCAGGAGCTCGCGCAGGGGGAAGCGCTCGAGCCAGGCGACGACGCGTTCGATGCCCGGGAAGGACACGCGCCCCGATCGGGAGAGCCACACACCGAGTCCCGCGGCGAGCACGATCAGCCAGAGCAGCAGGGAGACGCCCGCGATCGTGGGGTTCTCGCCGATGCCGCCGGGGAGGAAGGGCAGGACGACGCTCATCTGGACGAGCATCACGAAGAAGTGGGTCACGACGGGCACGAGGGCGGACGCGACGACGGCGTCGATCCGTCCGCCGGCGAGCCGGACGATGCCGAGGAAGTAGGCGGCGTCCGCGAGGTGGTTGCTCACGGTCCTCGCGAGCTCGGAGCCGCCGCGGATGGCGAACACCGAGCGTACGGGCACGTGCACCACGAAGCGGCGCAGCGCCGCGGCGGAGAGCCAGGTCCAGACCAGGAAGAAGGCGAGACGATCGAGGGTGGCGAAGATCAAGAAGCGCGGGACGTCGGCGCGACTGGCCGCGTCGCGGAGCTGCTCCCAATCCGTCGCCCAGCCGAAGACGTAGACGAGCAGTCCCGCGGAGATCAGCCAGGGAAGCGCGGCCCGCCAGCGCCCACGAGTCACGGCGCCGACGCGCCGGGTGACGCAGCGCCCATGACGAGGGTCGGCATGCGGTACTCGGGCAGCGCCCGGAAGAGGTGGACCTGGGTCCGGGGTCCGACGAGTCCGTCGGCGGGGAGGCCCCGCGCCTGCTGGAACCACTCGACCGCGGTCGTCGTGTTCGCGTCGTAGTGTCCGTGCATGGATCCGCCGTAGTGGCCCAGACGCGAGAGCTGTCGCTGGAGCCAGATCACCGACGGTCCGGACATCCCTTCGGAGAGGATGCCGGGCAGGGGCGTCGGGTCGCGCCAGACGGCGTAGCCGGGTGGCTCCCAGTGTGCGTCGAAGTCGGCTCGTTGGAGACGGACCACCTGGTCCGGCACGAGCCCCGCGATGTCCGCCGCGCCTCTCACGAGTCTTCTCACCAGGGCTGCGCGGGCGCTTCCGCCGGAATCGACGAGGCGGATGACGACGGGAACGTCGAGGGCGCGCATCTCGTCGATCGAAGAGAGGGCGAGGGTGCGCAGGCCCCGGGCCTCGATCCCGGCGAGCACCGCCTCGAAGGTCGCGGCGTTGGTCTGCTCCACCGGGAGACCCCAGGCGTCGAGGAGCGCCTCGAGGGTGCTCCGGTTGGCCTCGGCGTCGCTCTGGAGCGAGAAGAGCCCGTCGAGCAGTCCGGTCCCCATTTCTCCTTCGGTTCGCGGAGAGGGGAGAGCGGCGGGGGGCGCCGCTGGCAGGGGCGCGCGTCGGGGCGGGGGCATCGAGACCCGGGGAAGCACCGGTGCCTCGGCCGAGGTCGTAGTCGGGGCTCCGTCGCCGCGCAGGAGGACCGCGCTCGCGATGGCCGCGGCAAAGATGCCGCAGGCGGTCGCCACCACCGCCCGGGAGGGCAGCCAGCTCGGCGAGCGGTCGACGCGGATCTCCCGCGCGACCTGCCGGACGATTCGCGTTCCGATCTGTGCGGTGCGCTCGCCGTAGCCCGCGAGGAGGCAGCGGTCACAAAGGACGTTGATCACCCGGGGCACGCCCCGGCTGTAGCGATGGATGTGGGCCAGGGCGGAGCGGGTGAAGATGGGACGGTCTCCGCCGGAGCCGACGCGGAGCCGGTGGCGGACGTACTCGGCGGTCTCGGATCGCCGCATCGGACCGAGGCTCCACCAGACGCTGATACGCTGACGAAGCTGGCGCAGCGCGTGGGTGCCGAGTTTCTCGTCGAGCTCGGGCTGTCCGATCAGGACGATCTGGAGCAGCTTCGAAGTGCGACTCTCGAGATTGGAGAGCATCCGGAGCTGCTCGAGAGTCTCGTCGGGAAGGTTCTGGGCCTCGTCGATGATGACGAGCACCCGTCGCCCCTCGTCGTGCTTCTCGAGCAGGAACGTGTTGAGGACGTCGAGCAGCTCGGTCCGGGACTCCCCGAAACGCGAGATGTCGAACTCGTGGTTGATCGCCCTGATGAGCTCCGTCGGGGAGAGCATCGGATTGAAGAGGAAGGCGATCTCGCAAGAGGATCCCAGCCGGTCGAGCAGGGTGCGACAGAGCGTGGTCTTCCCCGTCCCCACCTCGCCGGAGATGGCCATGAAGCCCTCTCCCTGCTCGATCCCGTAGACGAGGTGTCCGAGCACCTCGCGGTGGGTGTCGGAGAGGAACAGGTACCTGGGGTCGGGGCTCAGGGCGAACGGCTTTTCGTGAAAGCCGTAGTACGCCGTGTACATTGCTGGACGACGGTAGCAGGCGCGCGCGTCAGCGGCCCACCGCGCCGCGGCTGCAGCACGCGCAGGAATCGACGATAA
The DNA here is from genome assembly GCA_937937315.1 of uncultured bacterium. GTDB lineage: Bacteria > Myxococcota_A > UBA9160 > UBA9160 > SMWR01 > CALDCK01. Next base: position 8,767 of record CALDCK010000234.1, on the reverse strand, counting down.
GAGCCCGGTGGCTGGAAGGTTTCAGCTCCTCTACCCGATCCGCCGACGGATCGTGCTGCGCACCGATCCCGCCCCGGAACGAAGTCGCTCAGGTCGCAGCCCGCCGCGTCCGAGGCACCGATGATGAAGAGTGGGAGTGAAGGGGTGGCGAGCCGCGAGATGGACGGGGTGACGGAGCGGAGAGACGCCGGGCCGGGTCTCGCGGCCGTCGTGGTCGCCCTCTTGACCCTTCTCCATCTCCTGACCGGGTCGGGAGTGGCCCGCGCCCAACCTCCGGCGCCCCTCGCTGCGGCGGATCGCGCGCGTGCCCTCGCGACGGGTCGGGTCGGCGAAGCGGTGATGGAGGCCTTCGAGCGGTCGCCGTGGGTTCCGGTGGCGGTGCTCCTCGAGGGGGCGGCGCCCGGGGGGAGCGGCGTCGTCTCGCCCGGTCGGTCCGCCGACGTGCGTCGCCGGCAGCGACGCGTCATCGACCGACTCTCTGCCGGGGACTTCGAGCTCACGCGACGCTTCGAGCGCCTCGACGGCTTCGCGGGCCGTGTGAGTCCGGGCGGTCTGCTGCGATTGTTGGACGACGGTCGGGTCCTCCGCGTCGATCTCGACGGCGGCGGCCGGGGCCATCTGGCCCAGGCCGCGCCACTCGCGAATCTCGACGAAGTCCACGCGCTCGGCTGGACCGGCGCCGGCGTCACCGTGGCGATCCTCGACTCAGGCTTCGATCCCGCCCACGTGGATCTGGACGGAGCCGTCGACGGCGAGGCCTGCTTCTGCAGCGGTGGCGGCGGCTGTTGTCCGGGGGGTGGGACGACCGGAAGCGGGCCGGGGGCAGCGGCCGACGACCACGGACACGGCACGAACGTGACGGGGATCGTCACCTCCGACGGCCTGGTGGCGCCCGCCGGCAGCGCGCCGGATGCGCGGATCGTCGCGGTCAAGGTGCTCGACGAGAACAACGCCTTCCAGTCGACCTCCGACGTCATCGCTGGACTCGATTGGATCCTCGCCAACCGCCCCGACGTCGACGTCGTCAACCTGAGCCTGGGGACCTTCGCCACCTACACCGGCGCCTGCGACGGCGCAGACGCCTTTACCCAGCTCTTCGCCCAGGCCATCGACGCGCTCCATGCACTCGACGTGGTCACGATCGTCGCATCGCTGAACGGCGGCTCGACGACCCACATGTCCGCGCCGGCTTGTATCGAGAAGGCGATCTCCGTGGGCGCGGTCTGGGACGCGAGCCTGGGATCGCGTACCGCCTTCGGCTGCACCGACGCGACGACCGCCACGGGCGCGATGACCTGCTGGAGCAATCGCAATCCAACGACGGACCTCTTTGCCCCGGGCGCGCTGATCACCTCGGCGGGGCTGGGTGGCGGGACCTCGACGTTCCAGGGGACCTCCCAGGCAGCTCCCCTGGTGGCGGGCTGCGTCGCCGCCCTGCTCGAGATGGATCCGGGGCTTCGGGCGCACGAGGTCGAGCTCGCCCTGCGCCTCTCGCCGACCCAGGTTTCGGATCCGGTCGCCGGGACCGACTACCCGCTCCTCGATTGCGAGGCGGCGCTCGACGTCGCTCAGGGGCCCGACGTCCCCCTGCCGCGCTGGCTTCCGGCGGCGTGCCTGCTGGCCCTTCTCGCCCTCGCCCGCGGCCCCCTGGGCGCAGGCGGCCGCACCGCCTGAACCGCCGGCGCCCGCTGCGCCGGATCGACACGACGCGCTCTCGGCGGCGCGCATGACGAGGAGCGCGGCCTCGGGGGCAGGGCTTCCCGCGAAGCGGCCTCGCTGGCGTCCTCATCGGCACGATCGTGGGCACCGGATCCGGATCCGCTGTGAACAGGTTCACAGCTTCCCGGGGCGGGATCCCCCACGCTTTTTGGGGGAGCAGCACTCATTCGGGGGTGCCGCTCCTCGGGATCGAGAGCGAGGCATCGCGATGGGTCGATGGGAACACCGCGACGAGGCCGGGCGCGGGGAGCTGATCGCCGAGCTGCACCGCCTGACGGCGAAGGCCAGCCTGCCGTCGCTGCGGGAGGCCATTCGGCTGCTCGAGTCGGAGCAGTTCGAGGCCCTCACGCCCGACCACATTCGCGAGGTTGCGGACTACCGGTCGATCGAGCTGGGCAGCGAGCGCTTCTTCCACCGGGCGTTCACGCCCGGCAAGGAGGCGGCGGCGAGCCTCGCCTTCGCGCGGCGGCTCGGGCGCCGCGTCGTCCTCGAGGATCTGCAGCGCCTGCGGGCCAGTCTCGGGCGCTCTGCCGCGGAGTCCGTCGCCGGGGCCCGCGGCGATTCCGAGATCGCGTCTTGCGGGAGCGACGCCCAGGGCTGAGCGCCGGGGCCCGCCAACGCCCGCGAAACGCGAGCGCCGGAGTCCGCCGACTCTCCCCATGCGGCGTGGAATCCGCTGACGCCCCCCACACGGCGTGTGATAATGCGCGGCGTACGCGAGGGGAGGGGCGATGCGGACGCGGATGGCCGGGATCGGGATCGCCGCGCTCTGGCTCGCCGCGTCGTCGCCGGCGGACGTCCCCATCGAGATTCCCGGCGACGTCGAGCGCCTCGCACCTCTCGGCGCCCACCACGTCGTCGTGGCGGATCTGCTGCTGCGGCGCAGCGGGATCGTGGACCTCGACAGCGGTGCATTCCTGGGCATGTTCAGCACCGGCTTCCTGACGCGAGGAGGGGTGTTTCCGCCGGGTGCGAGCGAGTTCTTCGTGCCGGAGACGTACTACTCCCGCGGCAGCCGTGGCGCGCGCACCGACGTGGTCACGATCTACGAATCACAGCGCCTCGCGCCGGTGGGTGAGATCGAGATCCCTCCGAAGCGGGCGATGAACGTGCTGGCGTCGGGCAACGACGGAGTCCTCGACGGCGGACGCTTCGTCGTCGTCCACAACATGACTCCGGCCACCTCGGTGAGCGTCGTCGATGTGGAGGCGCGGACCTTCGTGGAGGAGATCGCGACGCCGGGCTGCGCCCTCGTCTACCCGGCGGGTCCGCGGCGCTTCTTCTCGCTCTGCGCGAACGGCTCGCTCCTCTCGGTCACCCTGGACGAGAACGGCAACAAGCAGCGCGTTCGGCGCAGTGATCCCTTCTTCGATCCACAAGTCGACCCGATCACCGAGAAGGGGATCCGGGTGGGAGATACCTGGATCTTCGCCTCCTTCGAGGGTTACGCCGTTCCCATCGACGTCTCGGGTGACGAGCCGAAGCCGGGTGAACGCTGGTCCCTGCTCGACGAAGCGGATCGCGCCGACTCCTGGCGCATCGGCGGGAGCCAGCACCTGGCCGGCCACGCCGGGCTCGGACGGCTCTACTCCCTCGTGCACCAGGGCGGGGCCGACAGCCACAAAGAGCCCGGGACGGAGCTGTGGGTCTACGACCTGGCGCGTCGGGAGCGCGTGCAGCGGATCGACCTCGAGCACGCGGGCTTCGAGCTGCTCGGCGAGCCGATCTCGTTCGGCGAGAGCTGGCCCTGGCCCCTGAACCGGCTCTCGGATCTCCTCATCTACGGATTGGCGCCGAGCTTCGGCATCTCCCACGTCGTCGTGACCCGCGGCAACGATCCGCTCATCGTGACAGGATCGTCCCTCGGCGGCTCTCTCGCCGTATACGAAGCCGAGACCGGGACGTTCCTGCGGCGCGTCACCACCGGGAACTTCACGGTGCAGCGGCTCCAGGCTCCCTGGGGGGCGAACTGATGGGGGGCGTGGATCCGGCGCTGCACACGGTGGCCTGCGGCGTTCTTGCCCTGGTGCTCCTTCGGGCCGCCTGGCACAAGGGCCGCGACGCGAGGAGCTTCCGCATCGCCCTCGATGACTACGCACTCCTGCCGAGCGGATGGATTCCGAAGGTGGCGCCTGGCCTCGTGGTGGTGGAGGTGTCGGTGGCGGCGTCCCTGCTCGTCCCGGTGACCGCCGGCGTCGGCGCGGTCGCCGCGGCCTTCCTCCTCGCGGGATACTCCGCTGCGGTCGGCGTCAATCTGCTGCGAGGTCGCCGATTCATCGACTGCGGCTGCGGCGGTGCGGCGGGGCGTCCGGTCGACGAGTCCCTGCTCCTGCGTAACGCGGTTCTGGTGCTCGTCGCCTTCGCGGCGGCGGCGCCGGTCTCCGCGCGTCCGCTTGGAGGCGTCGACGCAATGACCATCGCCTTCGGGACCGTCGCGGCGGCCGTGCTCTACGTGGCAGCAGACGTCGCCCTCGCCCAGTCGGCCCGGGTTCGGGCGTTGCGGAGGGAGGCGTGACCCCGGCGCTCCTGGTCTCGAACGCCTTGCTCTGGGTGCTCGTGCTCGTGCTCGCGGGCGTCGTGCTGGCCCTCCTGCGGCAGATCGGGGTCCTGCACGAGCGCATCGCCCCCGCCGGTGCCCTGGCCGTGCGCGGGGGGCCGAAGGTCGGGGAGGGCGCACCGGAGATGGTCCTCGAGGACTGGTCGGGTCGACCCCTGCGAGTGGGGGGTGTCGCAGAGGATGGTCTCTGCACCCTGCTCTTCTTCACCTCGCCCACCTGTCCCGTGTGCAAGACGTTGCTTCCGGTGGTGGCTTCGGTTGCCGAGGCGGAGCGAAGCTGGCTGCGCGTGGTGGTGGCGAGCGACGGTCCGCGCGCCGAGCACGAGACCTTCGTCACCCGCCACGGCCTGGAACGCGGGAGCTACGTGCTCTCCGCGCCGCTGGGTCTGGCGTACCAGGTCGCGAGGCTTCCCTACGCCGTCCTCGTCGACGAGAAGGGGATCGTACGCGCGTCGGGGCTGGTGAACTCGCGCGAGCATCTGGAGAGCCTCTTCGAGGCGAAGGAGCGCGGCGTCGCCACGGTGCAGGAGTATCTCGGCCGCGGCGGTGGGCGACGCGTTGCCTAGGGAGAATCCATGACGATCATCGACCGCTGGTTCGCGCGCACGGCGCGCCGACTCGCCCAGCACACCAGCCGGCGCAGCTTCCTCGCGCGCTTCGGCGTCGCCATCGCGGGAGGGGCCGCGCTGCCCCTGCTTCCCGTGGCCAGGCCCGCCGGTGCCGCACCCCGCGAGCCGGCGCCGGGAGAGCCGGACCCGACGAGCCCCGAGGGCGATCCCAATGCCTGCACCTACTGGCGGTACTGCGCGGTCGACGGCTTCCTCTCGAGCTGCTGCGGCGGCACCCACACGTCCTGCCCGCCGGGCACGGAGATGTCCGCCATCACCTGGCTCGGCACGTGTCGCAATCCGGCCGACGGCAAGGACTACGTGATTTCCTACAACGACTGTTGCGGGAAGGACATCTGCGGGCGCTGCTTCTGTCAGCGCAACGAAGGCGACAAGCCCGTCTACTACACGCACAAGAGTAACGACATCAACTGGTGCATGGGCACCGAGAGCTCGATCTACAACTCGACCGTCGCCGTGGTGGTGGGGGTGGCGACCGAGTCGTGAGGGGCCGTCGGCCTGCTTCGCGGCGTCCGCCCGCTCGCGTCGCCGCGGCCGTCTCACTGGGCGTCGCAGTCGGGCTCGCGGAAGCCACCGTTGCCGACCCCCGGATCGACTACATGCTCCAGTGTCAAGGCTGTCACCTGCCCGACGGCTCGGGCGCGCCGGATAGCGTTCCGTCGCTGCGGGGGTCCGTCGGCCGCTTCCTCGCGGTGGAGGGGGGGCGCGAGTACCTGGTGCGCGTGCCAGGCAGCTCCCAGTCCCCCCTCGATGATGCCCGGCTCGCCGCCGTGCTGAACTGGCTCCTGCGGGAGTTCGACGCGGACTCCATGCCGGAGGACTTCGTCCCCTTCGATGCGGCGGAGGTGGCCGGTTTCCGGCACCCGCCTCTCACCGACGTGGAGGGAGAGCGTGCGCGCCTTCTCGCCGAGCTCGAGGGCGACTCGCCGCATCCGTAGCGGATCGAGACGCTTCGACGCGCCTGCGGCGCGCTACTCGGGGGCGACGACGCGCGGGTTTCCGTCGTGCCAGGTCGCGATGAGGGCCCGCTTGCGGATGCGCCAGCCCGACGGGGTGCGCACCAGCTCGTCGTGGTAGTGGCCGCCCACGGTGAAGTTCGCGCCGCCTTCGGGACCACGCCGAACGTGCTGGGCCTGGAAGGCGCATTGGCTGCGGGCCTCGTCTCCGTCGAGTTCGATCTCGATCGTGCCGATCAGGTGTTGGCTCGCATCGAGGGGTTCGAGCACCGAGCGGCAGGCGGCGACGATCGAGCTCGCTCCTTCGCGGCGTCCGAGCAGTCCACCATACTCGGCGACCGCGGATTCAGTGAAGCAGGTCGCCAGCCGCTCCCAGTCGCGCGCGTCGAGGGCACTGGCGTAGCGCGCCAGCAGAGCCTCGATCTCTCGTTGGTCGCGCAGCTCGCCGAGGAGGTCGTTCATGGTGGGTGGCTGGCTCAGGCCGTTGCGGCGCTGAGCGGCTCCGGCTCGAGACCGTGCTGGGACTCCCGGGCGGCGGCTTCGAGGGGCTCTCGCACAGAGCCGCGGGCGCAGCCGAGCACCATCGTCGAGGTCGTGTGTAGCATGGCGGCGCGAAGCATCGCGTCGTCCAGCTCGCCGGCGAGCCAGCTGGCCGAGGCGGCGATGCAGCCGGCGGTGATGGCACGCGCCAGGATGGGAGGAGACACCCAGGCCGCAAGCTGGCGGCTGCGCTTCATTTCTTCGAGGCCACACTCGAGCTCGCTGGCGAGTCCCGCCGCCAGGGTCGCCTGGAGTGACGCCGTCTCGCGGGCGCGGATGAAGGCGCGCAGGAGTGCGCGGTGATAGCGGGGGAGCCTGGCCTGCTCTTCGGCGCAAGCCGCTACGACGGCCAGCACCCTTACGTGCCCGCGCTGCTCGGTGCCCTTCCGGACCGCGGCGAGCAGCCCCGCGAAATGAGATTTCACCGCCGACGCCAGGAGCGCGTCCTTGCCGCCGAACTGATTGTAGAGAGTCGGGACCGACACCCGGCAGTGGGCGGCGAGGTCGCGCATCGTGAGACCCGCGTAGCCGCGCTCGGCGATGAGCTCGCGCGCGCCCGCCAAGATGCGTTCGCGGCGCTCGAGCTTCTGTTCGGTGACGAGGTCCATCCTTTTTCAGCGTAACGGATTCGAGTTGACGGATCGAGATTGCTGGCGCTCCTCCAATCGCGCTGTGCGCGCCGAACTCGCCCCTGCAAGCCAGCTCGAGAGCGAAGTTCGCGACGCGAGGGCCGAGAGGAGCGTAGAATCGGGGGGACCGTCGGCTCGTTCCCTTCGACCGTGGTGCCCTGTCGGGGACGTTCCCCGGTATGGTGTCACCGACGAGCCGTAGAAGGCCGCGGAACGAATCGAACGGCCTGGGAGAGGACGTCATGGCCTGGACCCCCGCGGATATCCCGGATCAGACGGGGCGGACGATCATCGTGACCGGTGCCAATAGCGGCATCGGTCTCGAGGCCGCGCGAGCCCTCGCAGCCGCGGGCGCCCACGTGGTTCTCGCATGCCGCGATCCCTCGAAGGCCGCCGATGCGGCGGCGGAGGTGGGGAGGGCCGCGCCCGGCGCCGGGGTCGAGGTCCGTCTTCTCGACCTGGCGAGCCTGGCCTCCATTCGCGACTTCGCGAAGGGGTTCGCCGACGGTCACGAGCGGCTCGACGTCTTGATCAACAACGCGGGAGTGATGGCGATCCCACGGCGCACCACCGCCGACGGCTTCGAGATGCAGCTCGGCACGAATCACCTCGGGCACTTCGCGCTCACCGGACTGCTCTTCGATCGGCTGCTCGCGACCGAGGGCTCTCGCGTCGTGAACGTCAGCTCCACCGCCCACCGGGCGGGTCGAATCGACTTCGACGACCTCCAATCGGAGCGTCGCTACTCGCGCTGGGGCGCCTACGGCCAGAGCAAGCTCGCGAACCTCCTGTTCACCTTCGAGCTGTCGCGGCGTCTCGACGGCGCGCAGTGGACCGCGGCCTGTCATCCGGGGTGGGCGTCGACGAATCTGCAGCTCGCCGGAGCGCGGATGGAGGGATCGCGCTGGCTCGAGATGCTGGCCACGGGCATGAACCGACTCTTCGGGCAGGACGCCGCCATGGGTGCGCTTCCCACGCTCTACGCGGCGACGGCCCCGGACGTGGAGGGTGGCGACTATATCGGCCCCGATGGCTTCGCCGAGACCTGGGGGTACCCGAAGAAGGTGGGCTCGAGTGCCCGGTCGAGGGATCCGGAGGCTGCTCGGCGTCTCTGGGAGGTCTCCCAGGACCTCACCGGCGTCCACTACGGCTAGTCGCGCCGCAGCAGTGCGGGCTCGACCCTGCCGGGGCCTGGGTGGCAGAATGCGGCTCTCCTCGAACCAGGCTCGGAGCCCCCGATGAGTGATCCGATCGAGTACGACGATTTCATGAGTGAGGGTGACTCCCTGCTGTGGCAGGTGGAGCGCGACCCGCTGCTCCGATCCACGGTGACGAGCGTCTGGACCCTCGATGCCGCGCCGGATCCGGCCCGCTGGGACGCCGCCATGGCCGACGCCGTCTCGGCGATTCCCCGTCTCCGCCAGCGCGTCGTGCCGGACTCGCTCGGGATCGCTCCGCCGCGCTGGGAGGCGGATCCCCACTTCGATCCGGCCTATCACGTGCGCCGCGTCCGGGTGGGGGGGATCGGTGCCCTGCGCGATCTGCTCGACCTCGCGGCGCCCATCGCCATGCAGGCCTTCGACAAGGACCGCCCACTCTGGGAGTTTCATCTCGTCGACGGGCTCGCCCACGGCCGCACGGGCGTCGTGATGAAGCTTCACCACGCCGTGTCGGACGGGATGGGCATGGTGCGCATGACCGAGTCGCTGGTCGAGCGGGAGCGCGAGCCCGATCCCC
>CALDCK010000233.1 GCA_937937315.1 uncultured bacterium | reverse complement strand
CGAGTGGAACGGTCGCACGATCCTCGGGTACGGAGGCAGCCAGTCGCTCGAGGCACCGGGGGCCTACAGCGACGTGGCCCAGGGGCTCCTGGCCAGGATCGGCGTGGAGACCGCCCGCCTGGAGGATGCCTACGACCAGGGCTTCTACCGGCGCCACGGCCTGGCGGCAGGTGTCTACTTCGACCGGGCGACCTACGGAGTCGACCGCCTGGTGCGGACGGATTTCTTCGACCCCTCCGCCTTCCTGCCCGTTGCCCGATCCGGCGTGCCGATCGAGGACGCGATCGCAGAGATGCCCCTGTCCGAGCCGGCGCGGCGCGAGCTGCAGCGGCTGATCAGCGCCTCCAACGACCGGCTCCCGGACCAGTCGATCTTCCGCGAGCCCGGCTACCTGCAGACGATCTCCTACCGGGACTTCCTGACCAAGCACCTCGGTGTCGAGCAGTCGGAGGTGATCGCCCTGCTTCAGGACGTGCCCAGCGGGTACTTCGGGCACGGAATCGACGCGGTGCCGGCCCTCGAAGCGCTGGGCTTTGGCCTGCCTGGGCTCGGATCCACCAGCCTGGGCAGCTTCGAAGGCCTGATCCGGCGCGCCATCTCCTTCTCTCTCGAGCCCTACGTCTATCACTTTCCGGACGGCAACGCGTCGGTCGCGCGTCTCCTGGTGCGCCGACTCATACCGGCCGTGGCCGACGGCTCCAGCATGGAAGACGTCGTCACTGCAGCGTTCGACTACCAGAGCTTGGATCGCCCAGATGCCGCCGTGCGGTTGAGGCTCGACAGCACCGTCGTGCGCGTGGAGCACGACGGGGAGCCTCGAAGCGCCGAGCGGGTCGGCGTGACTTACGTGCGCGCAGGACGCAGCGAGCGAGTTCGTGCTCGGCGCGTGATCCTCGCCTGTTACAACAGGGTCGTTCCGTACCTCTGCCCGGAGCTTCCGGATGCGCAGAAGGCGGCGCTCGGCTCGCTGGTGAAGATCCCACTCATCTACACCAACGTGCTGCTGCGCAATTGGCGCTCCTTCCGGGAGCTGGGCCTCGCGCTTGCGCACTGCCCGGGAAGTTGGCACCGGCTCTCCATGCTGGACTTCCCGGTGAGCCTGGGCGGATACGGGTTCAGCGTCGATCCGGACGATCCCATCGTGCTGCACATGAGCCGGACGATGGTTCAGCCCGGGCTGAAGCCGCGGGACCAATCTCGCGTCGGCCGCTCCCAGCTGCTGGGCGCTTCGTTCGAGAGCATCGAACGCGAGATCCGCACCCATCTGGGCGGCATGCTCGGCGCCGGCGGCTTCGATCCGGCTCGCGACATCGAAGGGATCGCGGTGAACCGCTGGCCCCACGGATACGCGTTCCAGCCGAGTCCGCTGTTCGACCCGGAGTACGGCCCCGGCGAGGCGCCCCACGAGATCGGGCGGCAGCGCTTCGGGCGCATCGCCATTGCCAACTCCGATGCCGGCGCCAGGGCCTATCTCGATTGCGCCATCGACCAGGCCTGGCGCGCCGTCGGCGAGTTGTCCGCCTGACCGGCTGCGCCTCTGGGGTGAAACGCGATCCGAGGATCTATGCGCCGCCGGGCCGGCGGGCCGACTTGGGACGCGCCAGGTAGACGGCGTGGCGAAGTCCACCTCCGGGAGGGCGCCGCCGCTCGAAGGCGAAGCCCGCCCGACCGAGCCGCTTCTCGAAGGTGGGGTCGGCCGCCTCGGCCCACAGCGCAAAGACTCCGTCCGCGGCCAGGGCCTGGCGGGTGTGCTGGAGGGCCCGCCGGCCGAAGAAGGGATCCTCGTCGCGGCGCCGCCCACGCTCGGGGCCGCAGTACAGGTCGAGCACGATCGCGTCGAAGCGATCGCGCCGACCCTGGGCGGCGGCAGCGATGATCTCCGCCACGTCTCCGATCTCGACCTGGACCCGGGGGTCGTCCAGCGCCGCGCCGGTCAAGCCGGCGAGGGGCCCCCGACACCAGCGCACCACATCCGGGCTGATCTCCGCCACGGTCACCCGGGCGGACGCCGGCAGCCCGTCGAGGGCCGCGCGCAGGGTGATTCCCATGCCCAGCCCGCTCACCAGCACCTCCGCGCCCGCGCGCCCGCCGAGAGCCCGGCTCGCCGCCGCGCCCAGCACCTGCTCCGAACGACTGGTGGCGCTGGTCATCAGCACGCGACCGTCGATGCTGATCAGGAAGTCCCGATCCCCCCGGCGCCGCAGCTCGAGAACACTGTCCCGCGTCTCGACGCGCTCCAGCACCTCCCACGGGCGACTCATTCCGGCTTGCCCCCTGCGTCCTTCGGCGCCTCGAGGGTGCCACGGCTCATGGGTGGCTCAAACCAGCAGGCGAGCGGGATGAACTCGTGCCCGGGGACCTCGGCTGGTTCCTGGAGCCAACGCCAGGTCCCCCGGCCCCCAGGTTCGGAGCCGGACTGACGCGCCCGAAATGTCTCAGGAATCGCTCGACGGTTCCTCTCATAGCCGCGCGGAGCCGGGGTAGGGGTGCCCGGGACATCTCCCGGGTGCCTACCTCTGTTCCACCTTCCTCGGTCGCTGAGCGAATTTTATAGTTGACGATTTCTTCATATTCAGTAAGGTGAGCACAGACAGGAGGAGCGGTCATGGATCTTCGAGACACCTATGACGTCGTCATCGTGGGATCCGGCCCGGCCGGCGCGGGTGCGGCACGGGCGTTGACCGGGTCGGGGCTGAGAGTGCTCCTCGCAGAACGCCATGAGCTCCCCAGGTTCAAGATGTGCAGTGGGATCGTGTTCCCCAGCGGCCGGAAGTTCATCGCCGACAATTTCGGCCCCGTTCCCGACAAGGTCCTGTGCCGTCCCGAGCGGGTCAGAGGCCAGCGCATCTATCGCAGCCTCGACGCGCCTTCCATCGATGTTCCCTTTGCCGTCTTCGATCCGGAGGAGGGAATGGAAGCGGAAGGCCTCAATACCTCGCGAAGTGAGCTGGATTACTGGCTCTGCTCCCAGAGCGACGCCCAGCTCGTGGGCGGCCACCGCTTCGACGACTTCGAGCGGGAGGGCCGGGAATACCTCGTGCATCTGCAGCACGGGGATCGTGAAGTCTCCGTCAGGACGAGTTTTCTCGTCGGTGCCGACGGAACGCTCTCCGAGGTGCGCAGGACGGCCTTCCCAGGCTTCGACGACAGCATCTCGTTCCTTCCAAACTACGAGGAGTTCTACCTCGCAGACATCGATCTCGAGCCGGGCTGGCTGCACCTGTTCCTGGACCGAAGCATCACGGGCTACTTTGCGACCGTCTTCCACGACGAAGGCACGATTCAGGTGGTGACCGGCGCGCACAGTCAGGAGCCGGTGCGGGAGTACTTCCAGGCGTTTCGCTCCCACCTCGAGGCGAAGCACGGCTTGGTCGTCAAGGAGACGCTCGACAGTCACGGCATCGGCCTGACGGACATGTCCGCGCAGAAGAACTACTGCCTGGGCTCGGAGAATCTCCTTCTCGTCGGCGAGGCCGGAGGTTTCCTGCGAGGCGGCGAGGGGATCACCTCTTCTCTGGCGTCCGGCAAGGCTGCGGGTGAGGCGATCCTCCAGAGCGTTGCATCGGGAAAGCCCGCCATCGAGCACTTCCGGGAGCTGGCCTCCGAAGAGCTGCGGAACTGCGAGATGGTGCACGAGCGACTCGAGGCTGCGCTCGGCTTCAATGTCTTCAAGAGGCCCCTGAGATGACCTCCGCGTTGGCCGCAGTGGCTCGAGGGAGCGGCCGACGGCTCCGCACGCGTGCCCGGCTGATCGAGGCGGCGAGACGGATCGCAGCCACCCGAGGGATCGAGGCCACGCCCATCTCCGAGATCACCGAGGAGGCCGGCGTCGGCGTTGGATCCTTCTACAACCACTTCGCGACCAAGGAGAAGCTCCTCGAGGCGGTGATCTCCGACACGTTCGAGGCCCACGGCGCGGCTCTCGACCGGATCCACGAGGGGAAGGACGACATCGCGGAGATCCTCGCCCAGAACATTCGGCTGACAGTGCGGATGGTGGATCACGATCCGATCTGGGGCTGGTTCGCGGTTCGCACGGGCCTTTACGCGCCCCAGCTCCAATCGTCCCTCGGAGGCCGCCTCGAGCGGGACCTGCGGCGGGGCTTCGACGCCGGCCGCTTCGCCAGCTACGACGAGCGCACAACGGTGGCGGCGTTCGGTGGAGCTCTGCTGGGCGTGATGCGGACCAAGCTCGAGGGGGAGCTCCCCAGGGACGCGGACCGGTTCCTGGCGGAGGAGCTACTGCGGCTGCTCGGGCTGTCACCGGAAGAGGCCGCGGAGATCGCGGGCCGCAGGCTGCCGCCGGTGACGCGCCTCATCGCCGAGGTCGCTGCAGCCAGGTCAGCTTCTGTCGCCGCAGGGAAGTGAGTGCACACTGCGATCCCTATGGGGGGACGCTTGGTTGCAGAGAGCTTCTGCAAGCACAAGGAGTACGAGTCATGACACAGCCCATCAGCATGCCCTGGTCCTCTCCCGTGTTCGGCGAGCTTCCGCACTGCTGGCAGGGCGTCCGGATGGCCGCCTTTCCGTTCACGCCGCGCCCCGGCGCGGTAGAGCGCATCTTGCCGCCCTGCATGGAGCCCGCTGACGGGCCGGGCATGGTGACCTTGCTGAGCTACCCGCAGACGGAGTTCCAGCACGCGTTCGAGGAGGCGTTGGTGATGGTCCCCGTGCGGGTCGACGAGACACTGGGGAACTACATCCCCTACATCTACGTGACGACCGACGAGGCGCTGATTCCGGGCCGCGAGATCGCCGGCTTCCCGAAGAAGCTGGCCGAGGTCGCGTGGGGACGCGACGGCGACCGCATCCACGGCTCGGTGACCCGCTGGGGCAAGCGGATCCTGTCGATCGAGGGCCGTGTTCAGGGACCGATGCCCGAGGCGGCCGCTGCCGGGGGCGGAGTTGGCCCCGGCGCGCCGGCACTCAATTACAAGCTGATCCCGGGGCCTGCGGGTGAGATCGAGATCGAGGAGATCACCAAAGCCCAGATCGAGTTGGTCCCCCGCGAGCAGGAGATCGGCCAGGCGCAGATTCGCTGCGAGCCTTCCGACCTCGATCCCGTCGCCGATCTGGTTCCCGAGGCCGAGGGCCCGATGATCGTGATGCTGTCGGACAACACGATCCCGGCGGGCGAGGTCCTGAAGCAAATCAAGAGGGAGGTACGGAAATGATCGAGCTCACGACCGAACAGCTCGAGATCCAAGAATGGGCACGCGAGTTCGCGGCCCGCTACCTGGCGCCGCGCGCGCTCGAGCTGGACAAGAACCCCGAGAGCCCGGTGCGGGCCGAGCTCATTCGCGAGGCGGCCCGGGCCGGCCTCATTGGCAACAGCCTGCCGGAGTTCCTGGGTGGGCAGGGCCACGACCCGTTGACGGGAGCCCTGGTCACCGAAGAGCTCGCCGCCGCGTGCTCCGGCTGTACCGTGCTCCTCGGCGCGACGATGCTGGGCCTCGCCCCCATCCTGGCCTCGGGCGATCTCGAGGCGATCGAGCGCTTTGTGAAGCCGATGGCCGAATCGTGGGAGACCGATCAGCCCCGCATGGCGGGGCTCGCCGCGACGGAGCCGGGGCTGGGCTCGGACTTCATCCAGGGACATCCCGAAGGGCGGGCTCGGACGCGTGTCGAGCGAAAGGGGGACGGCTACCGGATCAACGGCCGCAAGGTGTTCATCTCCAATGGCTCGATCGCCAATCTGGTGACCGTCTTTGCCACGCACGATTCGGATGCACCGATTCGCGAGTCCATGAGCTGCTTCGCGGTCCCGACCGACACCCCGGGCTTCGCGGTGGGCCAGATCTTCGACAAGATGGGGCAGCGCGCCTGCCCCGCCACCGAGCTTCTCTTCGACGACGTGTTCGTGCCGGAGAACCACCGGATCGGCAAGGAGGGTGGAGGCTGGGAGCTGAACCGGCTGATCATGTCGGTGACGCGGACGCCGGTTGCGACGATTGCGCTCGGGATCGCGCGCGCCGCCTACGACAGAGCGCTCGATTACGCCG
>CALDCK010000232.1 GCA_937937315.1 uncultured bacterium | reverse complement strand
GCCAGCGCGATCGAGAGGCCGATGAGGGGAAGGTACATGTAGCGATCGGCGCGGGCCTGCATGCCGGCCTGGACGAGTCCGATCACCGGGAGCAGCATGCCGAGGAACCAGAGCCAGCCTATGGTCAGATGGGGTCGGGTGCGGACGATCCGGACTGCGAGGAAGGTCACGACGGCGAGCCCGAGTGCCGCCGCACCGGCCATCGGCAGGGATACGGCCTCGCCGGGGTGGGGGTAGAAGACCGAGAGGCGCGTGGGCCAGAGGGCGTCGCGCACATAGGCCGCGTAGGCGAGGGCGCCATTCGCGAGGCGGACCCAGAGAGGCAGGGCCTCTCCGTGATCCATCGTGCCCGCACCCTGCTGGGCCCAGATCGCGGCCACGGCCGTGAGGACCGCAAAGCCCAGGATCGGGAGCTTCTCCCACAAGACCCGGCCGCTGGGAATCGGCAGCGCGCCGCGCCAGGGCATGCGCTTCAGGGGCCAGAGGTCGAGGAGCCAGAGTACGAAGGGCAGGGTGACGAGCATCGGCTTCGCGAGCATTCCCGCCAGGGATGCCGCGAGGACCAGGACGTAGCGCCCCGCCGAAGGCGCCTCGGCGTAGCGCGCATAGGCCAGCAGGGTGGCCGAGAAGGCGAGGCCCGACAGGACGTCCTTGCGCTCGGCGATCCAGGCCACGGACTCCACGTGGAGGGGGTGCACGGCGAAGACAGCGGCGACGAAGGTCGCAGGCAGCGCGTCGCCGGTCATTCGCAAGAGGGCTGCGAAGAGGAGCAGTGCGGCCAGGGCGTGCAGGAGCGTGTTCGTGGCGTGGTAGCCCGCCGGGTCGGCGCCGAAGAGCGCGTAGTCGACCTGGAGGGAGATCCAGGTGAGGGGGATCCAGTTCGCCTCGTAGGGCTCGCGGAAGGCCCGGGCGATCGCTGCGGGGGTGGGGCCGTCTCGCAGGTTCGGGTTGTCCGTGACGTAGACGTCGTCGTCGTAATCGAGGAAGTCGTGGTCGAGGGTCTGTCCGAAGACGATCCCCGTTGCGATCAGGAGCAGCGCCGCGAGAGCGGCGGTTCTCACTCGCCCGGCTCGTGCACGTAGCCGAGGGCTTCGAGCTCCTGGCGCTCGGATTCGGAGAGGGTGCGTTGCTCCGCAGCGACACCGACGTCGAGGGCGTCGCGCAGCTCGCTCAGCTGCTGTCGCAGGCGCCGCGTGATCTGGGGCGCCGGTGCGGCGAGGTCGATGCTCTCGTCACCGAGGCGGTAGAGGCTCGGCCTCCAGATCTCACCGTCGTGGGTGAGGATGAGCTTGTAGCCGTCGGCGACGATGGCCTGGCGTTGGAGACGGTAGGCCGAGAGGGTCGAGAGCAGGGGGACGCTGTTCGTCGCGTCGGCGCCGGGCGCGAGCAGGTCGCGGCCCTGGCCCTTCGACGAAGGGGATGCCCCGGCCAGGGCGAGCAGGGTGGGTCGAAGATCGACGAGGCTTGCGACGTCCGGCCGGCGCCCGGGGTCTCGGCCGGGAACCCGCAGCATCAGCGGCACCCGCACCACCTCGTCGGTCACGTGGTGGCCGTGGGCGAACCAGAAGTCGTGCTCGCCCATGGCCTCGCCGTGATCCGCCGCGAAGGCGATCGTCGCGTCGTCGTAGAGGCCGCGCTCACGTAGGGCCGCGAGCAGGCGTCCGACCTCCGCGTCCATGTAGGCGGTCTCGCCGTCGTAGCCGGCGCGGTAGAAGCCCGGGTCGCTCCGGTCCTCGATCACCTGATAGCCGGGGATCCCACCCTCGCCGAAGGAGGTCGGGTCGGTGGGAAGTGGCTCCTCGTTCGATGCGGTCGCGAAGCGTTCGCGCCAACCCGGTGGGGGGGTGTAGGGCCCGTGGGGGTCCTGGAAGTGCACCCAAAGGAAGAGGGGCGAGTCGGCGACCTCCGGGGTGTCGCGCCAGGCATCCAGCACCACCAGGGCCGCGTCGGTGGTGTCTGCCGCGATGCGTTCGGGCCAGCGTCGGATCGCCTCTTCCTGCTCCATGGTGTCGTCGTAGACCTCGAAGCCGCGGGCGAGATCGGTGCGGTTGCGCAGGACGACGTTGCTCACGACGCCCGCCGTCTTCCAGCCGCTCTCGGCGAGGGCGCTCGCGATCGTGGGTGTGCCGCTCGGGAGTAGCGATAGATTCGTGCGCAGCCCGAGCTCTGCCGGATAGCGCCCGGTGTGGAGCGCGGCGAGGGATGGCACCGTGAAGGGAGTCGGCGCATAGGCCGTCTCGAAGACGAGGCTCTCGGCAGCGAGGGCGTCGAGGTGGGGCGTCAGCGCGCGCTCGCCGCCGTAGGCGCCGAGGCTGTCGGCGCGCAGGGTGTCCACGGTGAGGAGGAGCAGCAGGCGCGGCGCGGGAGGGTCTCCGGCACCACAGCCGAGGGCGAGGAGGCCCACCGCAATCGCCGCCGGGAGCCGCGGCCAGCTGCTCATCGCGGAGCTCGGACGGTGCACCTCAGACCCCGGCTTCGGCCTCTTCGAGACCCGCGAAGAGGGCCTCGAGCGCAGCGCCGGTGCGCTCGGGATCGTGGCGCACGAGGGAGGTGCCGGACATGACCGGAGCCTGGGCGACGCAGCACACGCCCAGGGCTTCGAGAGCCGGCCGATCCACCTCGACGGGTCGCGCATCCTCGGCCTCGTAGCGCGCGGCGAGCTCGGGCGGAATGGCTCCGCGGTGGGCGAGCACGGCGTCGGGCACGCGGCCCCCATAGCGCTGGAGCTCCTCGACGTGGCGCGATGCGGGGTAGTCGTGGGTCTCACCGTGGCGGGTCATGAGGTTCAGGATGTAGATGAGCTTTCCTGTGGAAGCCCTCAAGGCTTCAGGGATTCCATCGACGAGTAGATTCGGGATCGTGGAGGTGTAGAGCCCGCCCGGGGCCAGCACGATGAAGTCCGAGTCCCGGATGGCCGCCTCGGCTTCGGGGTTGGCGCGGGCCGCAGGCTCCAGATAGACCCGCTCGATCGGGATGCCCGGATCGTGCTGGGGCACGTCGATGTTGGCCTCGCCCTCGATCACCCGGCCGTCTTCGAGCACGGCGAAGAGATGGGAGTGGTCCCAGGTTACGGGGATCACCTGGCCGCGCACGTCGAGCAGTCGTCCCAGTGCCTCGATCGCCGCCTTCTCCGAGCCGAGGGTTCGCGTCAGGGCGAGCACGAAGAGGTTGCCGAAGTTGCGCCCGGTGAGGGGCGCCTCGGCGAAGCGAAACGAGAAGAGGTCGCGAAGCAGGGCGGACTCGTCCGAGAGGGCGACCAGGCACCGACGAACGTCACCCGGCGGCAGCAGTCCGAACTC
>CALDCK010000231.1 GCA_937937315.1 uncultured bacterium | reverse complement strand
GCCGCACCAACCCGGGCCCGTCTTCTGGCGACGCGGTCCTCGTCGGCACCACCGAGGACGACGTTCCCGAGGACCTCGAGGAGCAGCTCGTCCCGGTCATCGACGCTGCGCGCAGGGAGTCCTCGAAGGTCAGAGGGTTGGCTCCCCTCGAGGCGCCCTCCGCCACGGACCGACCCGCTGGAGCTGGCTTGCGACCTGGCACGAGTGCCGGGGCGGCCGAGGTGGATCGCACGGAGCCCCGCGAGTCTGATCAGGACCGGGAGAGCTCGGTGAGCTACGCCTCGACCTGGCGCGACTCCCGGACGCGCTCGACCCAGCGAAGGTAGGTGGCGAGCGGTAGAGCCCCGGTGATGACGGCATCGCCCTCGGCCAGGCGCACCGAGGGCACGCCCGTCGCGCCGCAGCGCAGCGCCTCCTCGTGCTCGGCGAGCACACGCCGCAGCAGCGCGGGATCTTCCCGCCGGGCGAAGGCATCGCTGGGGAGATTCGCCTCATCCCAGAGCGCCTCGAGCACCTCGGCCCGGGAGATGTCGCGGCTGTCGTGGAAGTAGGCGCGCAGGAGCCCATCGTGGAAACGCCGAAAGGCGGCGCGTCCCAGCTCGCCCGCGGCCTTCGCCGCCACCTGGGCGGGAACGCTGTGGGAGGGCGGCCCCTCCTCGCTGGCCCAGATCCGGAAGGCGCCGGCGTCCTCTTCCGCCCCGGGGCGACGCCACGACTCCGTGTAGGCGCGGAACCGGTCGAGGTCCCGGCTCCGGCCAGGTCGGGGACGCAACAGGTAGCTGCGCCACTCGACCTCGACGTCGGGCTCCTGCTCTTCGAGGCGCTGGAGGCGGACCGACGCGTTGTAGCACCAGGGGCAGAGGTAGTCCGAGTAGGCGACGAGGCGGACTAGCTGCGTTGGCTCCGACATGCGGCGAGGCTATCACAGGCCCATTTTGCCTCTGGCCTGTATCCGGCCAGCGGATCGCTGCGCGCACTCCGCGATTTTCATTCGATTCCGACGCCCTGCGCGCTTTTCATGGACTGCGGGTCGACCTACAATGCGGCGTTCCGTCGCCCCGGAACGCACCCCAACCATCCCGCGAGCGCCCACCGGCGACGCGCAGATCTGGAGGACCTCGATCCATGGGACAGCTCGAAGACGTCGCCCGCGCACTCGTCGCGCCGGGCAAGGGAATCCTGGCCGCCGATGAGAGCGCCCCCACGATCGAGAAGCGTTTCAAGAGCATCGACGTCGCCTCCACCGAGGAGAACCGGCGCGACTACCGCGAGATGCTGTTTCGCACCGAGGGCGCCGAGGAGTTCGTCAGCGGCGTGATCCTCTTCGACGAGACCCTCCGCCAGGAGGGCGCCGACGGCACTCGCCTCGCAAAGGTCCTCGAGGACAAGGGCATCATTCCCGGCATCAAGGTGGACAAGGGCGCGAAGCAGCTCGCCGGCTCGCCCTCGGAAACGGTAACCGAGGGCCTCGACGGCCTGCGCGATCGCTTGACCGAGTACCGGGGCCTCGGCGCCAAGTTCGCCAAGTGGCGCGCCGTCATCACGATCGGCGACGACATCCCCTCCTCCTACTGCCTTCACACCAATGCCCACGCCCTGGCGCGCTACGCCGCGCTCTGCGTCGAGGCCGGCATCGTGCCGATCGTCGAGCCCGAGGTCCTGATGGACGGCTCCCACACGATCGAGCGCTGCTACGAGGTGACGGATCGAACGCTCCACCGCGTGTTCGGCGCACTCCACCAGCAGCAGGTGCCCCTCGAGCAGATCCTGCTCAAGCCGAACATGGTGCTCTCGGGCAGCACGTGCCCGACCCAGGCCAGCGTGCGCGAGGTCGCGGAGGCCACCCTCCGCTGCTTCCGCAACGTCGTGCCCGCCGCTGTCCCCGGGATCGTCTTCCTCTCGGGTGGACAGAGCGACGAGATCGCGACCGCGCACCTGAACGAGATGAACGCCCTCGGCGGCGGCCCCTGGGAGCTCAGCTTCTCCTACGGCCGCGCCCTCCAGGCGCCTGCTCTCAAGGCATGGAGGGGCAAGAAGGCGAACCTCGAAGCCGGCCAGGCTGCCTACTATAAGCGCGCGAAGTGCAACGGCGCGGCGCGCCACGGCAAGTACACGGCCGCGATGGAAGCCGCCTAGGCGAAGGCAGTGCCAGCCCGGTGACCGCCTAGGCGAAGGCGCCGTAGCGGCCGCCGAAGTAGAGCAGCGGCGGGCGATCCGAGGTCCGCACCTCACGCACCTCGCCCACGATGACGACGTGATCGCCATGCTCATGGCTGGCGACGACCGCACAGTCGAGGTTTGCGGTCGTTCCGTGCAGCAGCGGTGCGCCGGTGACGCCGGAGTCGTAGCCGAGCCCCTCGAAGCGCTTCCACTCGTCCTTCTTCGAGGCGAACCGGTTCGAGAGCTCGTCCTGGTCACGGGCGAGAACGTTCACCCCGAACACGCCGCCCTCTTCGATCAGCGGTAGCGTATTCGAGGACTTGTCGGCGCAGACGAGTACGAGGGGCGGATCGAGGGAGACCTCGGTAAAGGCCGAAACGGTCATTCCGTGCACCCGCTCTCCGGACCGGGCAGTCACGATCGTGACCCCGGTCGCCCACAGCCCGAGCGCGCGCTTGAAGTCCTCGCCCGAGATTGCCATCGGCCTTCGCCCCCCTCCCCTTCGCGGCCCCCGGCTCCGCCTCGGCAGGGCGCTCCGCGGGGCCGCGCCACCGTGGCGTCTCAGCATACCGGCTCCGCCGGGGTCGGGGCAGTCCGGGAGATTCAGCGCCTTCCGACGCGGAGCAACGCCAGGTCCATCACGTTCGTTCCGGTGGGGCCGGTGCGGATCAGCCCGCCGCTCGCCTCGAAGAAGCGATGGGCATCGTTCTCCCGAAGGCAGACTTCGGCGTCGACGTGGACCGAGGTCGCCGCAGCAACGCTTCCGCCGTCGGCGTAGGCCCCAGCGGCATCCGTCGGGCCATCGCGACCGTCGGTTCCCGCCGCCAGCGCCGCCACTCGCGAGGTACCCCGAAGCTCGAGGGCCGCCGCCAGAGCCAGCTCCTGGCTGCGGCCGCCCCGCCCC
>CALDCK010000230.1 GCA_937937315.1 uncultured bacterium | reverse complement strand
GGTGCACTCCGTCCGCCAATATCTGGAAGAAGCGGTCCAGAATGCGGTGCCACTCCTCGGGGTCGACCTGCTCGGCCAGCTCCATCGAGCCCTTCACGTCCGCGAAGAGCACGGTCACTTGCTTTCGCTCGCCCTCGAGGGCGGACTTCGAGCGGAGGATCTTGTCGGCGAGGTGCCTGGGCGTGTAGTCGCGCGGCGCTCGCTCGACCCGCTCCGTCGATTCCGGCGTCGAGGCGGTCGCGGTCCCGCACTCCAGGCAGAACTTCGCTGCGGCCGGCAGCTCGGTGCCGCAGCTTCGGCAGGCGGGTGCGAAGGCAGTCCCGCACTCGAGGCAGAACTTGGCTCGATCCGGGTTCTCGTGCCCGCAGTGCGCGCAGTTCATGTTCCAGCCTGGTCGGCGACCGCCGCCTTCGAAGTGTCGGGATGAGCGCGACCGATTCTACCGGCTCTGAGGGAAGGGGGCGCGAGCCGGCGATCGCGTGACGTGGCGTCAGTGAGGATTGCGTCGATCTTCCGAACGCCTGGGAGGGGGACCGTAGCGCGGAGCCGGGCGGGCGGAGGCGTGCGTTCGCCGGCTCCGCGAGCGTCCATTCGCCCAGAGAGAGAATCCCGAACAGCCCCCATCCCCTCGGAGAGCAGTGGTACCCTCCGAGGGGAGAGTCGGTGGTCGCGAGGGAGTCATGGGCCAGAAGGCGGTCGAGGTGATCCTCATGCGGCAGCTCGCGAGCTACCTCGCGGTGCCGATCGTGCTGGTG
Organism: uncultured bacterium; assembly: GCA_937937315.1. Lineage (GTDB taxonomy): Bacteria > Myxococcota_A > UBA9160 > UBA9160 > SMWR01 > CALDCK01. Next base: position 1,838 of record CALDCK010000230.1, on the reverse strand, counting down.
GACCCGAAGGGGGACCTCGTCTTCTTCAACGAGGCGGCCCAGCCGCTCGTCGGCCGATCTTTCGAGGGGACCGGGGCCATCCGCCGCGGTGAGTGGTCGACGCAGTTCCGGCCCACCTGGGAGGACGGCACTCCGGTCCCGCGCGAGGATCAGCCCTTGTTCGTCGCGACCGAGAGGCGCGAGCCCGCCCACCGCCGTTACTGGGTGCAGGGCTTGGACGGTGTTCGGCGACAGGTCGAGGGCCTCGGCTTTCCGTTGGTCGGGCAGGGCGACCGCATGCTCGGGGCCGTCGGGATCTTCTGGGACGTGTCGAACCCGAGGGTCCCCAGCGACGCCCAGCCGCCTCCAGGATCGGAGGCCCCCCGCCGGCCTGTCGAGGTGATTCTCATGAAGCAGCTGGCGAGCTATCTCACGATTCCGATGCTGCTGATCGGCCCTGAGGGTCACCTGCAGTTCTTCAACGAGTCGGCCGAGCCGCTTCTGGGGGCTCGCTTCGACGAGCTCGATGTCGTGCCCCTCGAAGAGTGGTCGAATGTCCTGCAGTCTGCGGACGAGGACGGATTGCCCATCAAGCCGGAAGACCGGCCGATGGTCGTCGCCCTGCGGAAGCGGGAGCCCAGACATCGTCGCTTCTTCATCCAGGGCTTCGACGGTGTCGTTCGCAAGGTCGAGGGCATCGCCTTCCCGCTCCTGGGCCGTCAGAGCGGAAATCTCGGCGCCCTCGGCATCTTCTGGGGGCTCGACGCATGAAGATCACGTTCTGGGGGACGCGCGGATCGCTTGCGGCGCCAGGTCCCGAGACGACCCGCTACGGGGGCAACACGTCCTGCGTCGAGATCCGGGGCGAGGACGGCACTCTGCTGATCCTCGATGCGGGGACGGGAATCCGGCGTCTCGGGGAGGCGATCACGCCCGAGACGAAGCGTCTCGACATCCTGTTGACTCATCTCCACATGGACCACATCAACGGTCTCGGCTTCTTCGACCCGCTCTTCTTTCCGGAGACCGAGGTCCACATCTGGGGCCCCGCATCGACCACCATGGATCTGCGCTCCCGACTGAGCCGCTACCTCTCACCGCCGACCTTTCCCGTCCGGCTGCGCGATCTGCCGTGCCAGCTGAAGCTTCACGACGTCGTCCCCGTCGGGCGGTTTCAGGTAGGGGCCCTCGACATCCGGACGAGCCTGGTCTGCCACCCCGGACCGACGGTGGGCTACCGGATCACCGAAGGGGAGGCATCCGTCGCCTACCTCTCGGACCACGAGCCGGCGCTCGGTGTGCGGGACTTTCCCGAGGAGCCCGAGTGGACGTCGGGCTTCGACCTGGTCGAGGGCGCCGACCTCCTCATCCATGATGCCCAGTACACCCACGAGGAGTACCCGCGATATGTGGGATGGGGGCACAGCTCCATTCCGCACATGCTCGCATTCGCCGAGATGGCCGGCGTGAAGACCCTGGTTCCCTTCCACTTCGATCCCGCCCACTCCGACGAGATGCTCGATGAGCTGTTCGACGGGATCCGAAGCTCGAGGGATCTGCCCTTCGAGCTGATTCCGGCGAAAGAGGGTGAGAGCCTCTACGCCCGCTAGCCGTGCTCTCGGCCCGTGGGGAGGGCATGGCCCACCCGTGGTGACCTGCGTGACCGAGCGGGCTCGACGGCGGTGCGAGGATCAGAAGATCGAGTAGCCGCCGTCGACGCAGAGCGTGTCGCCGGTGTGGAAGCGAGACGCGTCGGAGGCGAGGTATACCGCGATCCCCTCGAAGTCCGAGGGGTCGCCCCAGCGCCGCGCCGGGGTGCGCTTGACCACCGTCTTGCTCAGAAGCTCGTTGTCCCGCAT
>CALDCK010000229.1 GCA_937937315.1 uncultured bacterium | reverse complement strand
GAACGAATCGGCGCTGAAGTACTTCCTGATGGGCTCCTTCGCGAGCGCGATCCTGCTCTACGGCGTGGCGCTTCTCTACGGCGTGTCGGGTGGGACCTCCTTCGCCGCGATCCGTGCAGCCTTCGACTTCGGCAACCCCATGGCCGTGGCGGGGCTGGGCCTCGTGATCGTGGGCTTCGCCTTCAAGATCTCCTCGGTGCCCTTCCATCAGTGGACACCGGACGTCTACGAGGGCGCACCGTCGGCAGTGACGGCCTTCATGTCGGTGACGGTGAAGGTCGCCGCGGTCGCGACCTTCCTGCGGGTGATCGTCCTGTCCTTCGAGCCCCTGGGCCCCGCCTTCACGAACGTGCTCTGGACGCTCGCCGCGCTCACGATGGTCGTGGGGAACGTGATGGCGCTGATCCAGGACAACGTGAAGCGCCTGCTCGCCTACTCGAGCATCGCCCACGCCGGATACCTGCTGATCGGATTCGTCCCGGGGACCGAGGAGGGATACGCGGCGATCGTCTTCTACCTCATCGCCTACGTGTTCATGAACCTCGGCGCCTTCGCCGTCATCGTCGTGCTCGCCCATCGGGGCAACGACTGCGAGAGCATGGAGTCCTTCGCGGGCCTGGCGAAGCTGCGCCCCGGTCTCGCGGCGCTGATGACGCTCTTCATGATCTCACTTGCAGGCATTCCGGGCCCCGCGGGCTTCATGGGGAAGCTGATGATCTTCTCGGCCGCCGTCTCCGCCGGCGAAGTGCCCCTCGCGGTGATCGGCGTGCTGATGAGCGTCGTCTCCGTCTACTACTACCTGCGTCTGCCCATGCTGATGTACATGCGCGAACCCGGTGATGCCGAGCCCCGCATGGAGCTCGCGTCGGGCGAGGCGATCGTGCTCGCCGTCTGTGCGATCGGCGTGCTGTACCTGGGCCTCGCCCCCAACGGGTCGCTGCCGATCCTGGGCGAGGCGCGCGTACTCGACTGGGCGCGGGACTCGATCTCCCTGCTCTTCGCGGGGATCTGAGCGCCGTCTGCGCCGGGCGCCTCAGGCCGGGTCGAGGAAGGACTCGAAGCCGTAGCCGGCGTGGGGTCCCAGGCTGAGCTGCTCGAGCACGCCCACCCCGCTGCGGCCGTTGCAGGTGGCCCGCATCACCTGCTGCACGTGTTGGTTCTCGAGGGCCAGGGGGTCGAGGCTGTCGCACTTCCAGGACTCCCCGGCCATGGCGAGCTCGCCCTTCCACACGCCGTGGCCCCACGCGGGGTGCATGTAGCCGATGCCCTTCATCCGGAAGCAGAGCAGGGGCTCGAGGGCGATGTCCCAGCGTTCGCCCGTCTTCGACACCAATGCGATCTCGGCGCTCCCTGCGAGACGGGTTCCGGGCAGGTAGTCGATGCGGTGTTCGATCTCTCGCATGACGTGGACGCCCGGGTCGATCACGCCGGGGATCTCCTCCGGGCGCGCGTAGGCGGGAACGATCATCCCGTCCTGGTGCCAGCGCTCGCCCTCACCGTCCTCGAAGAGCCCGAAGTGGGTGCAGGTCTCGTCCCAATGGATGGGCGCCCACAGGAAGAAGACCTGGGGCAGGCCGCTCGAGGGGGCGCCGCCGGAAGCGGGCTCGCCCACGGGTCGGATGCCCCAGGAGCGGTCCTTGGTACCGGGGACTCGCGCCGGCTCGACGGCCACGCGCTGCCCGGCGTAGCGGATCTCACCCTCCCAGCGGCCGAACTGGGCGAAGCGGGTGGCGTCCATCAGGATCCGCCCGTCGCGTCGGCTCGTCTGGCGCCCCTCTTCGACGCAGGCGGTGCGGGCGCGGAAGGTGAGGTCGCACTCGATGCCCGTGTCGTTGGGCGCGAGGTGGACTCGGATCAATCGCATCGGCTCGAGGATCTCGATGCGAAACGGTCCGACCTCGGTCTCGGTGGGATCCTGGGGCGCCCGCCGGGAGGCGTGGAAGGCGTGCTGCTCTCCGCCCCGGACGATGCTGAACCCGCAGTCCATGATGCCGCGATTCGGATAGACGGCGAGGCCGAGTGCGAAGTAGAACTCCCCGTCCTCGGCGTAGCCGTTGAGCCAGTAGCGGTCGTAGGCGTTGCGGTCGCTGGTCGCCGGATGGGCGACCGGCTCGGGAGTCTGGTGGATGGGGTAGTCATCGTGACGCGAGAGCAATGGGGCTCCTCCCAGCGCGAGCGAACGGGGCCGGTCGAACCTACCATTGCGCGCCCGTTGGGAGCAATCTCCGCAGAATCTGCGGGACTGGAGGGGCTTTGACTCGGACCCGGGGTAAGGACGACACCGCTGCGAAGGCGTCGCAGCGGAGCACCGAGGAGGCCGGCGAAGACGGTGGTCCGCCGCGCTCCCTGGCCGCTCGCGTCTGGGAGCAGGTGGGGCCGCTGCTGCTCGCGGTCCTGATCGCCCTCGGCATCCGGGCGATGGTGATCGAGTCCTACTACGTACCGTCCGAGTCGATGCTCCCCACCCTGCTGATCGGCGATCACGTCTTCGTCAACAAGTTCGTCTACGGTGCGAAGATCCCGTTCACCGACGTCCACCTCCCGGCCCTGCGCGACCCGAAGCGGGGCGAGATCGTGGTGTTCGCCCTGGGGCGTCGCAACGGGGGACGGATCTGTCCCCTCGACGAGTGCCCCGAGTATCCGGCGGAGGGCTTCGTCAAGCGCGTGGTCGGCCTGCCCGGCGACCGCGTCGAGCACCGGGGCGGCGTCTTCTACCTGAACGGCGAGGCGGTGCCCGTCATCGAGAACGGCGAGCGGTTCACGGACAACGGCGGCGAGTCGCTCTCGATGCGGCAGGAGGAGCTGCCCGACTGCGTTCACGACACCGTGGACCATCCGCGCCGGGGCGGCCTCTCCCACGAGCCCTTCGTCGTGCCCGAGGGGCGCTACTACTTCCTCGGCGACAACCGCGACAACAGCAACGACAGCCGAGGCTGGGGGACCGTGCCGCGCACGGACCTGAAGGGCCCGGTCCTCGTGAACTACTGGTCGTGGAACAACCAGGAGACCTGGGCCGCCATGCTCAATCCCCTAACCTGGTTCCGGCTACTGACGGGAGAGATGCGCTGGGGGCGCATCGGAATGTCCTACGCCTGTGAAGGGGCCGAGGGGGGGACTGCTAGTCCGCCCTCGCCGTTGGAGGAGTGATCATGTTCGAGACCCGCGGCGCGAGCCGCAATCCGTGGAAGAGGCCGGTGGTGTGGATCGCGCTCATCGCGCTGCTCGCTCTCGCCTGTGGCTCCGGCGATGCGCCGCCGCCGGGGGATGGCGATGCGGCCGAGGTGCCGAAGGCCGCACCGGCTCCGCCCGGGCCGGAGCCGACGAGTCCGGAGCCGGTGGCGCAGGCCCGGACTCCCGATGCCGTGAAGGGCGATGCCATCTACCAGACCTACTGCGCGTCTTGTCACGGCGCCCGCGGCGCGGGAGATGGACCCGTGGGCAAGACCCTCGATCCGAAGCCCGTGAAGCACGACGACGGCGTGTACATGAACGCGCTCACCAACGACTACCTGTTCCAGGTCATCGAGGAAGGCGGCGCGGCGGTGGGGAAGTCGCCGCTGATGGCGCCCTGGGGCGGCAGCCTCTCGGAGGAGCAGATCTGGGACGTCATCGCCTTCGTGCGATCGCTGGCTACGCCGCCGTTCGACGGATCAGTGCCGTAGGGCCGTCCGGGCTTCGCTCGGCTCCCGCGAG
>CALDCK010000228.1 GCA_937937315.1 uncultured bacterium | reverse complement strand
AGCGGCCGCCACAGGCGGCGCCGGTGGTCAGCGCCTGCTGGGCGAGAGCCATCGGGTGGCGCGGGTAGGTCGGCACCACGGCCGTCCCCAGCTCGATCCGCTCGGTCTCGCGGCCGGCGAGGGCGAGGGCCGTGATCGCATCGAAGGAGAAGATGTTGGGCATCCAGAAGGTGGCGAAGCCCAGGCCCTCGGCCTGCTTCGCGGCCTCCACCACGCCGTCGACCCCTCCCGAGGGGCCGCCGGTCGTGCCGTGCATCAGTCCGATTCGCATGCCGTCGACATCACTGGCCATGGAGACCTCCTGATCCCCCTCGCGGGTGCCGGAGAGGGAGTCGGGCGAGTATACCCGTGTCGCTCCGGCGCCCCGCCTCGCCCCCGACTGTGGAATAATCGCCCCGGGAGGCCTCTTGAGCGAGAACCGCATCACCCGGGATTCCACCCGCGGTCCCACGGATCCGAGCCTGGTCGTGACCGGCGCCGTGGCCGCTGGCGCGACCGTCGTCTTCTACCTCGCAGCGGTCCATCCCCTGCTCGGGACGCGCTTCGGAGACCTCTTCGGAGACCGCGGCTGGGTGCCCTATGTGATCACCTACCTGTCGGTCTGGGCTGCGGTGGTGCTGATCGAGAAGGTGCGACGGCTCTCGCGACAGCGCGACGCCCTCGATCTGGATCTCCTGCCCGAGAGGATCGGCGCGCGCATCACGCCCGGGAACGCGCCGGCCTTCGTCGAGCACCTGTCGGCCCTGCGATCGCGGCGGACCGGGGGGCTCGTGGTCGAGCGGATCCGGCGCGCACTCCAACATTTCGAGGCGCGCCAGGACGCGCGAGAGCTGCAATCCCAGCTCGAGAGCCAGGCCCAGACCGACGCCGATGCCGTCGAGTCGAGCTACGCGATGGTGCGTGTCTTCATCTGGGCGGTGCCGATCCTCGGATTCATCGGAACGGTGATCGGGATCGGCGCCGCGGTGGGCGGATTCTCCGAGTCGGTCGGGGGTGCCGTCGACCTCGAGGTGATGAAGGAGTCGATCGGATCGGTGACCAGCGGGCTCTCGGTCGCCTTCGACACGACGCTGATCGCGCTGGTGATGAGCATCCCGATCATGTTCGCGGCGAGCGCCGTCCAGAAGCAGGAAGAGGCGTTCCTCGCGGAGATCGAGGACTACTGCGACGAGTACCTGGTTCGCCGCCTCGAGGACGGAGCGCGCGGCGAACGTGGCGACGAAGAAGCGATCCGCGCCGCGATCACCCAGGAGCTCGAGCCCCATCGGGCCGAGCTTCGCGCCTGGCTCGAACGGCTCGGGCAGATCGGTGAGACCCTGACCACCCACGTGGTCGCGGGATGGGAGAAGATCGACGAGCAGCTGCGAGTTCGGCAGGACCGCCAGCAGGAGCGCCTCTCGGACTGGGCCACCACCCGCCAGCGGGAGGCCAGCGAAGAGCTGGCAGAGACCCAGCGCTCGGTGCTCCGCGACTTCCGGGTGGCCCTCGAAGGCATGTCCGCCGAGGCGCGACGGATCCAGGAAGAAGGCGCGCACCGGATCGAGGAGCAGCTCGCGGGCATCGAGCGGCTGCATCGCCGACTGGTGGAAGAGCAGGCGGCGGCGGCGGAGATCCAGGGCACCCAGCGCAGCGAGCTCCTCACAGCCGGCGAGCAGCTGACCCATACCCTGGCGCGGGTGCGCACCGAGGCGTCCGACGCGCGCGATGCCGGAGCGCGCCAGATCGAGCAGCTCGGCGAGCGCGCCGGCGACGTGGCCCGCGGCTGGGAGACGACCCAACGGCGCCTCCAGGAGGGCAGCGAGGTCCAGGCCCAGATCCTGCGCGATCTCGGCGAGCGATTCGCCGACACTCTGGGGCGGCTCGACGGCCAGATCTCGCGGATTCGCGAGGCCAGCGACACCCAGCTCGCGACGGCCAACGAGCAGCTCCGGGCGATGGAGTCCGCGCGGGGCGAGGCGCGGCGGCACGACGCGGAGCTGCGTGGAATCCAGCAGGCGACCCTGGCCCGCGCGACCGAGGAGCTGGCCCAGGCCCTGGCAGAGGTCCGGCGCGAGGCGGCCGCCGCCCGGGTCCGGATCGACGAGGGGGTCGGCGACGTGGGACCCGACCTGACGGCCCGCATGGAAGACGTCGCGCTGCGCCTGGCGGAGCCGATCTCCGGTCAGCTCGCGCGCCTCGAGGCGCTCTACGAGCGCGTCGAACGCGCCACCCGCGCGGCAGAACGCCGATCCGATCGCCCCCGCGGCCTATTCCGGCGGGGGTAGCATGGCCCGCCCGCGCCGCCGGAAGCGACCGGAGGTCTCCCTCTTTCCCTTCCTATCGGTGCTGGCCTGCACGATCGGCACGCTCACGCTGATCATCACGGCAACGGCGACCTCCCAGATCGCCGCCGGCGGCGTCGACATCGAGCTCTACGAGCGCCTCGAGAGCGAGATTGCCGAGGGACGGCTCCAGCTGGCCGAGATCGAGGGCCTCGAGAGCGAGGTCGTGGCCCTGGACGGAAGTCTCGCCGCGGCCCGCGAGCAGGCCGAACGTCTGACCACCGAGAAGAGCTCCCTCGGCGAAACCGTCGCCCCGGAGGCCCCGGTCCAGGAGGCCCTGCACGCCGCGGAGTCCCGCATCCAGGCGCTCGAGAAGGACCTCTCCCCGGTCCGGGAGCGGGGACGCAAGCTGCGCGCCGACCTCGACGAGCGACGGCGACGCCTCGCGAACTCCCCCATCCGCATCCGCCCCTCCGGAAGCGGCTACGGCCTCGCCCCCCAGTTCATCGAGTGTCGCAAGGACGGCGTCGTCCTCTACGAGGCGCCCGAGTGGAAGGGGCGACGCATCCCGACCTATCTGGTCTCGACCAGTCCCGAGCTGACGCGCTTCCTCCAGCGCGTGAAGTTCCACGAGTCGGGGACCGTGATCTTCCTGGTCCGACCCGGCGGTGTCGCCGCCCACGGAGCCGCAGCCACGCGCGCCGACCGACTCGGCGTGCGCAGCGGGAGCATGCCCATCGTCGGCGACGGGCCCTTCGACTTCTCGGCGGTGGGCCGATCGTGAGAACCCTTTCATGAGCGCGCGAGTCCGCCGCGGAGAGGGTCAGAACCTCGACTCGCTCCTCGACACGATGGCGAACGTGACGGGCATCCTGGTGGTGCTCATGGCGGTAATGCAGATCAGCGTCGGAGACGCGATGGAGCGGCTGCGCGACGATCTCCTCGATCGCCCCGGACTCTCCCGGGAGGCCCTCGACGCCGCCCAGGCCGAAGCCGAGACCCTCCGTGCAGCGCTCGCTCCCCTCGTCGGTGAGCGGGAGACCCTCGAGGCCTCGCGCCGAGATCGCCGCGACGAGCTCTCGGCGCTGCGCAGCCAGATCGCGGACCTCGAGGCCGAGGTGGCCGCGGCGCGGACGCGACCCCGCAACCAGGCGGAGGCACAGAAACAGGTGGAGGCCGCGGAAGGTCGTGCCCTCGACCTGGAGCAGGCCCTCGCCCGGGAGCGGTCCGCGGTGACCGCCCTCGAGCGGGAGATCGCGTCACTTCCCGCGGTCGGAAGCGCGCGGGACGCACGCCTTCCCGACGCTCGGCGCGCACCGCCCGGCGCCTCGCCCATCATCTATGCCTGCCGCCACGGACGCGTGACGCGCCTCGACGCCCACGACCTCGTGAGCACCCTCGACGCCGCCGTGTGGCGCGCCTCGCGCGCGACGAACCCGAACAGCCTGTCCACGAATCCGCTGCTCCGAGCCCAGGTGGTGGAGTTCTTCGCGACCCGCGACGTCGGCGACGCGAACCTGCGCTGGCGCGTCTACGAGGAGGGAGATCATCTCGTCGGCCACCTCGAATGGCGCGGGACCGAGTTTGGAGAAAGCGAGGCGCAGATCGCGGCACGTACCTCGGAGTTCCGGACCGAGCTCGGTCTGCTGAACCGCCAGCGCAGCGCGCTCCAGTTCCTGGTCTGGGACGACAGCTTCGAGGTCTACCAGGCCGCCCGGAAGCTGGCGGACCGGGCCGGCTTTGCCTCGGGATGGGATCCCTTCGACTCGGATGCGCCCCTGCGGCACTACATCACCGGCGGCCGCGCCCGCGGCGTCGTGATCGACTGAGACCCGGCGTGAGTGTGGAACGGAACAAGGCGGTGGTGCTGGGCTTCCTCGACGCCCTCGCGCACGGAAACCGCGAGGCCGCCCGGGAGGCCTTCGCCGAAGACGCGACCTGGAGCTACCCGCCGTCGCTCGGCGGCCCGGGCATCCACCGCGGGCGCGACGCTATCTTCGATGTCTACTTCGCCGTCGACGAGCGGCTCTACGAGACCGGCACGCGTCGCTACGACCTGCGAGTCCGCAACACGATCGCCGAGGGCGACAGCGTCGCCGTGGAGATGAGGCACTGCGGAAGGACCCGGGACGGACGCGCCTACGAGACCGACTACCACGTGCTCTACCTGCTCGAGGCGGGGCGCATTCGACACGTCCGCGAGTACTTCGACTCGCTCTACGTACGGCGTCTCTACAGCGACGAGGAGCTCGGTGTCTAGGCGGCGCCTGGCGCGCGCCCTCTCGTCCCTCGCCCTCGTCCTCGGATGCAGTGGATCGGACCAGCCCGCCGGAGAGATCATTGGACCCGGACGGGACCGGGCCAGCGTCGCCTCGAAGAGGGCGGCCCAGATGGCGGTGCACCGGGCCCTCGCGCCGAGGTCCCTCTCCGGAACCCAGCGCAGCAAGGCCATCCTCTTCGGCGACCTCCACGTCCACACCAGCTATTCCATCGACGCCTTTCTCTACGCGCTACCGCTGTTCGGGGGGGAAGGGGTGCACCCGCCCGCCGACGCCTGCGACTTCGCGCGCTACTGCGCAGACCTCGACTTCTTCTCGCTGAACGACCACGCCGAAGCCCTGACGCCGGAGCGCTGGCAGCGCTCGATCGAGAGCCTGCGCTCCTGCGACGCGCGATCCGGGGACCCGGCGAGCCCCGACCTGGTTGCCTTCCTCGGCTGGGAGTGGACCCAGACCGGGTCGACTCCCGAGACCCACTTCGGACACAAGAACGTGATCGTCCCCAGCCTTGCCGAGGGGAAGATCCCGGCCCGGCCGATCTCCGCGCTGCCCGACGACGTCATGGACCGCGCTCGCTTCCTGTGGCTCGCCCGGGTCGCGGAGGCCGCCGCCACCCTGGGAGCGGACCCCTACGCAGACCTGCTCTGGTGGATCCGCCGCATTACCGACGTCCCTTTCTGCGAGGGCGGCGTCGACACGGTGGACCTTCCCCGCGACTGCCACGAGAACGCGCCCACGCCCGCGCGACTCTTCGAGAAGCTGGAGCAGTGGGGCGGCGAGACCCTCGTGATTCCCCATGGACTCGCCTGGGGCATCCATGCGCCGCCCGGAGCCACCCTTCGCCGCATGCTCGAGCCGGCGCACTTCGCTCCGGAGCGGGAGCGGCTCCTCGAGGTCTTCTCCGGCCACGGCAGCGGTGAGCGCTACGAGGCCGGCGCCGCCTACGCCGACGCGAGCGCCACGGCCGGCGTCTGCGCACCGCCCCGGGACGATCACCTTCCCTGCTGCTGGCGCGCCGGGGAGATCATCCGCTCCCGCTGCGGCGATCTGGAGCCCGAGGAGTGCGAAGTGCGCGTCGAGGAGGCGCGACGGCTCGCACTGGAGGCCGGGCGCCGGCCCCACTGGGTGATTCCGGACACCACGGCCGCGGACTGGCTGGATTGCGATCAGACCCGGGGCGCGTTCAAGCCGACTCTCGCGACGCGTCCACTCATGAGCGCCCAGTACGGTCTGGCGATCTCCCGACGCGACGACGAGGATCCGCAAGCGCCGGCGGAGCGGCTCCGCTTCGGGCTCATCGCCTCGAGCGACAACCACACCGCCCGCGCGGGAAGCGGCTACAAGCAGACCGGGCGCAAGGGCATGACCGACGCGCGCGGACTCGCCTCCCCCCGCCTCGAGCGCTGGCTGCGACCCCTCGTCGCCGGCGACACAGAGGACCCGACTCGAGCGACGCCCTCCCCTCCCACGGCCATGGGATTCCGCGCGCTGCTCGACGCGGAGCGATCGGCGAGCTTCCTCTACCCCGGCGGCCTCGTCGCGGTCCACGCCGACGGGCGGGATCGGCGCAGCGTCTGGGATGCGTTGATCAGACGCGAGGTCTACGGCACGAGCGGCCCGCGCATCCTGCTCTGGTTCGACCTGCTGAACGCGCCGTCGGGCCCCGCGCCGATGGGAAGCGACGTGCGCCTCGCAGACACGCCCTCCTTCGAGGTTCGGGCGGTGGGCAGCTTCCAGCAACAGCCGGGGTGCCCGCCCCAGAGCCACGCCGCGCTCTCCCCGGAGCGACTCGACCGGCTGTGCCTCGGCGAGTGCCACCATCCGGGAGAGGCGCGGATCCCGATCGAGGCCATCGAGGTCGTACGCATTCGTCCCCAGCGCAACTCCGAGGAGGCCATCGAAGACCTGATCGACGACCCCTGGGCCCGCATCCGCTGCCCCGGGGATCCCGAGGGCTGCGTCGTGCGCTTCGCCGACCCGGACTATGCGAGGGCGGGTCGCGACAGCGTGTACTACGTGCGCGCCCTACAGGCCGAGACGCCCGCCATCAACGCGGACACGATCCGCATCCGGCGCGACGAGAGCGGCGCAATCACCGGCGCCGAT
>CALDCK010000227.1 GCA_937937315.1 uncultured bacterium | reverse complement strand
GCCTTGGTGAGCCGTTACCTCACCAACAAGCTAATGGGACGCGGGCTCATCAACAGGCGATAGCTTCCAAGGAGAGGCCATCTTTTTCCCCAAGACCCAAAGGCCTCGTGGTCTTATCCGGTATTAGCTCCAGTTTCCCGGAGTTGTCCCAGGCCCGAAGGCAGATTACCCACGCGTTACTCACCCGTGCGCCACTCGTGTACCCGTCTACCCGAAGGTAGGGGGCCTTACCGTTCGACTTGCATGTCTTAAGCACGCCGCCAGCGTTCGTTCTGAGCCAGGATCAAACTCTCCAGTTCAAACCTAGCCCCGATGTGACACGAACCGTGGATACGTTTCCGCACCCACCATACGCATCCCACCGGGTTGTTCGGTTTTCACGCCGCTCACCCACCGAAGCGGGATCACGCCGCGAAAATTTGGGAAATACATGTGTCCCAAACTGGCTGTCCTTCGAGCTTTCCCAAGCTCGAAAAGACCGCACGCTATTCAGCTTTCAAAGACCGGCAAAGCCACCCCGAGCCTATGAGGGGCTCCGATGGCGGGGGTTCCGGGCGAACGAGATTCGCCCGCGGAAACCGGGCAGCGGAATTTACGAGACGTGTCCCGCCGGGTCAAGGCCTAAGGGAGCGGGCTTGCAGCATTTCTTGCCCATTCGGACCTCACCCGCCATGGGGTATCCCGCCCCGTCCCCGGGGAGTTGCCTTCCCAGGGCGACTCGGAGCCCTCTCCATCGGCCCGTCACGGCCGATCAATGGACGTCGGCGCGAACGAACCGGCGTTTGCCAACCTTGATAAGGTAGGGCCCGCCCTCGGGAATTCGGAATGCCGGATCCGAGACCCGCTCGCCGTCGAGGGTCACGGCCCCCTGGGCCACCAGCCGTCGGGCCTCGCTGTTCGAGGGCGCGAACCCTGCCTCGACGAGCAGGGTCAAGAGGCCGACCCCCTCGCCGCCGCCCGAAATACTGAGGACGGGAATGTCGTCGGGGATCTCCTTGCGCTGCACCACCCGCCGGAAATGCTCTGCGGCCTCGGCACCGGCGCCCTCGCCGTGGAAGCGCTCGACGATCCTGGATGCCAGGGCCTGCTTGAAGGCCAGGGGGTCGCCCTGCCCGGCACTTAGCCCGGCCCGCGTCTCCGCCAGATCCTCCCAGCCACCCGCCGCAAGGCGGTCGTAGTAGTCGAGCATCACCGTGTCGGAGATGCTCATGACCTTCCCGTACATGTCGGAGGCGGGCTCGGTAATCCCGATCGCGTTGCCGAGACTCTTCGACATCTTCTCGCTGCCATCGGTTCCCACCAGCAGCGGGTGGGTGATCACCGCCTGGGGCGGTTGGCCGTAGTCGCGCTGGATCTCCCGCGCCATCAGCAGGTTGAAGGTCTGGTCGGTGCCGCCGAGCTCGACGTCGGCCTCGAGCGCCACCGAGTCGTAGGCCTGGGCGAAGGGGTAGAGGAACTCGTGCACGGCGATCGGCTCGCCGGCCTTGTATCGCTTCGCGAAGTCGTCGCGCTCGAGCAACCGTGCGACGGTGTAGTGGGAGCAGAGCCGCACGAAGTCCGAGGGCCGCAGCGCGTCCATCCATTCGCTGTTGAAGCGGATCTCCGCCGCTTCGACGTCGAGGATGTGCCCAGCCTGATCTGCGTAGGTGCGCGCGTTGGCTTCGACCTGCTCCGGAGACAACGCGGGGCGTGTCTTCTTCTTCCCCGACGGATCTCCGATGCGCGCGGTGAAGTCGCCCACCAGGAAGATCGGGGTGTGGCCGAGGCGCTGGAAGCGCTCGAGCTTCGAGAGCACCACCGTGTGTCCGATGTGGATGTCCGGCGCCGAGGGATCCATCCCGAACTTCACACGGAGCGGGCGATCCTCACCCAGGGCGCCCGCCAGACGCTCGCGCAGCTCGCGCTCGCCGTAGAACTCCGCGGCGCCGTCGCGCATCACCGCGATCTGACGCTCGACCTCCTTCTCGATCGCTCCCGCCGTCATGCTCTCCCCGCGAGCCATTGCAGTCCCCGCTCCGTCACGATCGCATCCATGAACCGATCGCGCGAGTCCACGGGCACCTCCTCGACGACCTGGAGCGAGAACGCGGCGCCGATGAGCTGCGGGCCGGCGCCGCTGAAAGCGCGATCGTAGTACCCGCCACCCCGCCCGAGTCTGCGGCCGAGCTCGTCGAAGGCGACGCCGGGGACCACGGCGACGTCGCCGTCTCCGAGGCGCTCGGCGGCACCTTCGTGCGGCGGAGCGAGCACGCCGTAGGCGGCCGGGACGAGCGCCTCCCACGCGTCGATCCGGACGAACTCCAGTGTGCGGGCCCGGATCCGGGGAAGCAGACAGCTCACGCCTCTGCTCCGCAACGCGTCGAAGAGCGGTCGGGTCGGCAGCTCGTCGGGGAGCGCGGCGTAGAGGGCGACCCGCTTTGCGGCGCGAAGGGCCGGATCCGCCAGGAGGTGGTTCGCGACCGCGCGCCCCGCCGCCGCGCGCTCGGCCGGATCGACGGCGCGACGCCGCTCGCTCAGACGTCGTCGCAGCGCTCGCTTGCGCGCCGGGACGTCAGAGCCTCCACTCAGGCCGACCCCTCACCCAGGGCGGCCTCTGCGCGGTCGATCAGATCGCGCAATCGCCCGTCGTTCACGGGAATCGACTGATCGCGCGACTCGATGACCTCGCGCGCCAGGTTGAGCGCCGTCAGCATCGCCACGTCGAGGGAATCCACCGCGCTCGTTCCGCGCTCGACCCGCTGCATCGTGGCCTCGACGTAGTCGGCGATCGACTGGAGCGCGTCGTGGGACTGGGTGCTGCGCACGCGCAGGGCCTTGCCGCGAATCGTGATGTTGACCGGCGTCGCTTCGCTCACGAATCCGCTCCCGCACTGGAGGACGGAGCCGCCTCGAGCTGGGTGTCGAGCTGGTCGATCTGCGCGATCAGCTCGTCGATCCGCTTGCCGACGTCCTTGCGCTTCTGGTTCGCCTCGAGCAGCTGACCTTCGAGGGTGGCGACGCGCGACGCCTTCTTCTGAACCTCGGCCTGGAGCGCTGCCTTCTCCTTGCGGAGCCGCTCGGCCTGCGCGATCAGCGCAGAAACCGCACGCTCCAGCCTCCCCAGGTCATAGACCGGCTCGACCGCTTCCACGAAGCCCCCCTCTCGCGGTGCGACGGAAATGATGCCCCCCGAGCTTTCGTGTCGGATCGTACCCACTCCGACCGAAAGTCGTCAAGAATGGAGCCGAACCGTCGCGATCCGGCGCATCCATCGGGGCCCAAAGCCTACGAGAGCGTGCGCTCTCCGGCCCGGAGGTCGAAGCGAGCGTGGGGGCCCAAACGCTCACGCGAAGGCGTTACGGCTCTGGAGCCGGGAGCTCCCCATCAGGTAGAGATCGACGGCCCGGGCCGCCTCACGGCCCTCCCACTGCGCCCAGACCACGAGGGACTGGCCGCGGCGGCAGTCGCCGGCCGCGAAGACACCCGGCTCGCTGGTGGAGAACCCGCGGGTGTCGGCCTGGACGTTGCCACGACCGTCGAGAGCGACCCCGAGGCCTTCGATCAGACCCGGGTGCACCGGATGCACGAAGCCCATGGCGAGCAGCACCAGATCGGCGGGCAGGTCGAACTCGCTCCCGGGCACCTCGCGCATCGAGGCCATGAGCGGCCGGTCGAGGGCATCGCGCTCGAAGTCGACACACACGCCGCGGAGCGTGTCGACCCGGCCTCCCTCACCGCGGAGCTCGGTGGTCAGCATCGCGTAGCGCCGCTCCCCCCCCTCGTCGTGGGAGCTCGAGACGTTGAAGTAGTACTTCTTCGAGAGCGGCCAGGGCTCCGAGGCATGACGGCCTTCCGGCGGCTGCGGCAGGAGCTCGAGGGATGTGACGGATGCGGCGCCCTGACGGTGGGACGTGCCGATGCAATCCGACCCCGTGTCGCCGCCGCCGAGGATCACGACGTGCTTTCCGCCGGCCAGGATCTCCCCGGCCGGGTCGACCTCGTCCCCCGCTACCCGCCGATTCTGCTGGGACAGGAAGTCC
>CALDCK010000226.1 GCA_937937315.1 uncultured bacterium | reverse complement strand
CCGGCAGCCAGCCCTCGATGACGAAGGCGTGGGGCGTCGCCGCCGTGGTGCCGAGGGCCTCGCAGGTCAGCAGCCAGTCATGGAGCGTCCTGCGCACCCGGTAGAGCACGGGCCGCCACTCGGCGGCCAGCTCGGCGCGGCGACCGGCGAGGTCCAACCGTTCCGCCTCGATCTCTCGCAGGCGCGCCGCGAGCCGACGCACGCCGGCTTCCGCGCTCGTCGCCCGATAGGAGCGCGGGACGTCGAGCTCCCGAACTCCGAGCTCCGGCAGGAGACCCTCGATCCGCTCGGCCTCGGCGCGCGGCACCAGCAGCACGGCGGCCTGCTCGCCCGCAGCCAGGGGACGAACGTGGAGGCTGAACGCCGCGCCGATCGACGGCTCGAGGGCATCGCGAAGCTGGGACTCGGCGTCGGCGACCCCATCGGCCAGGACCAGGTAGAAGGAGCGGGTCTCCACGCCGGGAATTGCCAGCTCCTCGAAGGCCCCGAGCACGCGCCGGAGGTGGGCGAGCCGTTCGCCCTCCTCCTCGAGCACCTCGAGACGGGTCACCAGGGCGGCCGTCGCGCGACGCGCCCGACGCGCCAGCCGAACGCAGCGCGGCAGTTCGCCCCCCCCTTCCCGGTCCTTCATCCCATCGGGCTCGGACGGATCCCCCAGCCGAGACAGCGCCTCCTCCACGTCGTCGATCGCAGTCTGGACGTACGCCACGCGCCGCTCCTGCTTCGGATCGACCCGGGACGCCACCAGCGGTGCGACGAGGCGCGGACGACAGAGGTGGACCACCCCCAGGTCCTGGAGCTGCGCGAGCACCTCGTGCAGACGGTTGCGGGGCCCCATGATCCGGAGCTTCTGCATGGAGACGATCATCCTGCGGCTCCCCCTCCCCCGAGCCGTTCCGCAACGAAGCGACCGAGTGCCGCGACGTGCACGTCGTCGACGCCCTCGAAGCTCGCCAGCTGCGCCTCCGCACGGGCGTCGATGGCGCGCAGGGACTCCTCGCACTCGTTGCGCATCCGGTCGCGGAGGGCCCCGAGCGCGGTCGCCAGATCGGCTTCCGACTCCTCCTTTCGACGTCGCACGTCGACCCGTGCGGCTGCGACGATGCGCTCCACCTCGGCTCCCGCCTCGGCAAGCTCTTCCTCGATGCGTCGCTCGAGCGCGACCAGCTCGGTGAGCCCGGGCTCGAGCGAACTTTCGTCGCGATCCTCGTCTACGCCCATGGGCGGTCCTAGTCCGACACCCGATCGATATGAGCCGTCAGGTCCCCCAGGAGGTTCGTGTAGCTCCCGTACTCGTTGTCGTACCACCCGAAGACCTTGGCGTGGGTTACCGGCACCCGGATCTCCGAGCTCGACAGGCCGCGGATCAGCTCCTCACTCACGCCCGGAACCTGGGCCAGGTCGACCTCGGCGAAGCCGGTGCGGGTGTGGGTCTCCACGCCCTCGATCACCACGGCGGCGCGCATGCCGGTGACATCTGCCGGGACGTTCTGTTCCTCGCTGTAGACGAGCAGCCCCTTCTGGCTGCCCGAGGCCGCCGCCGCGTAGATTCCGTTGAGCACCTCCCGGTCCACCGAGCTGCGTCCGTCCCCTGCGATCCGGCTCTGGAAGGTGACGTTGAGGATGATCAGGGACTCGGTCGGGATCGGAACCCGCACCGAGTCCGCCATGAAGCCGATCTCCCGGATCTCGGGGATCACCTGCTCCAGAGCACCCGCGGCATTGCTCGAGGTGAGGATGATGCTCCCCAGCACGCTGCGCGTCCGCCGCAGGTCCTTTGCGTCGGGACGCGGCACCGAGTCGAGCACGCTCTGGGTGTTCGTCGCGGCGTGCACCGTGCTCATGGACGCGGTCATGATCGACGACCCGTGGAGCTGATCGAGCAGCGGCTTCACCATGTGGGCCAGCGCTGTGGTCGTGCAGGACGCCGCCGAGACCACCTGGTGCCGGGCGGGATCGAAGCCCTCGTGATTGCAGCCGTAGATCAACGTCGTGGCGTCCTCCGGAAGGGACGAGGTCTTGTCCTTGATCTTGAACGCGGCGCTGTTGATGACGCGCTCGGCTCCGGCCCCGAGGTGCCCTCGGAGGGATCCGCCGGGATGGTCGATCGGATGGGTCGGGTCGTTGAAGGCCCCGGTCGTGTCGACGACGATCCGGGCACCGTGGCGCCGCCAGTCGACGTCCCGGGGGTTCCTCGCCTCCTGGAGGATCACGACGGGAACGTCCGCGACCTCGAGGAGCCGCGCCTCCCGATCGACGATCCGCACGCAGGGGGCGGCGTTCACACCGAAGAGGAAACGGTGGATGCTTCCGTAGGTCGAGTCCTTCTCGATCACGCTGCAGACGGCTTCGAGGTCCCGTCCCACCTCCCGGCCGAGATTCACGACGAGCCGGGAGAAGTGCTTGCGCGCGGCGTGATGCCAGACCGAGAGCTTCCCGATCCGTCCGAGGCCGTTGATTCCCAGGGCATGTCCCGTCGATGTCTCGCGCATGATGTGTTCTCGTGTGGGCTCTCGTGTAGGGGTTGAATGCTGCGGGCCTTCGATCAGGCGAGGCGACGCCGTCGCACCGGGCTCGACCGGTGCCGGCCGGCGTAGACGGAGCCGTCGATTCCGCTGATCGAGACGAACTCTCCGATCTCCAGCATCCGGCCGCCGAGGCGGACCGGAGCGCGATCATCGTAGGCTTCGAGATCCCGACAGCCGACGACACAGCTGCGGCCCAGACGCTGGGCCACGAGCGCCGCGTGACTCGTCGCGCCCCCGAGCGCCGTGACCAGGCCCTCGACCCGAAGGATCAGGGGAATGTCGTCGGGTACGGTGTCCGGTCGCACCAGGACGATCGGATCCTCGGGGAAGCGGCGGCGCAGGTCGTCGATGTCGCGGGGGCTGCGAG
>CALDCK010000225.1 GCA_937937315.1 uncultured bacterium | reverse complement strand
ACGGTCTCCCGCCAGCGACGGCCATTCAGCGAGGCCGCATGGTCGTTGATCGACCAGAAGTCCAGACTCGCGCAGAATCGCGCAAAATCGCAGGCATCCGAAACCGGATGCAAGCCCTCGCCTCCGCTCATCGGAAGTGTGAGCTGGAAGGCATCTACGGAGAAGGAGCTATGGACGTGCAGATCTCCGAAGAGGATCTGCTTGGGACGTGCAACGCCCGCATCGACGGCGGCGGCACGCTGGCGCTCGGCGCGGGAGGCGACCAGCGACGGTGCGATGGCCCGCGCCTGGGGGCTCCCAGCCGTCGGCACTTCCACACCCAGCCCGGTACCCAGCAGGTGGAGCAACACGAGCCCTGCAACGGCGATGACGACGACGACGATCCCGATCCGGACGATCATGGCGATCCTCCCCTTCCGGCTGTGGGGGTCTGGTTGTAACCGATTCCGACCCGAAATGGGGGCCCGAGCCAACCGAGGGCCCTCCCCCCCACCCTCGGTCGACCGAGGGTACGAGAGCGCAGAGCGACGGCGCCTGACCCGATCGGTGCAAACCGATCAGAACGTCCCGCGCAGGGAGATTCGGGCGTTTCGGCCGGGCAGCCGCTGATCGTCCTTCTTGATCGACACGGCGTTCCTCGCCCGGGCGTCGGTCAGGTTGTCGATCGCCGCCTCGAGATGGACGGCGCGTTCCTCGTCACCAAAGAGCCGCACGTCGACGTTCGCGCCGACCATCGTGAAGGCGCTGGTCCGCGACTCGAACGCTGCCGAGCGCTGCTGAGCCTCGTTGCGCAGGAAACCGAAACGCCCCCGCACCCGATCGCCCGCGAAGTAGACCCCTCCCCCCCAGCGCAGGGGCGGGATCCGCGGGACGTCGCCGCCTTCATCGAGCTCGGCCCGCACCCAGTCCGCCTGGACGTCGATTCCGACCTCGCCTTCCAGGACCTGGAACAGGGGTGCCTGGCCACTCACCTCGAAGCCCACGAAGTAGGCGTCGTCCTGGGTGTAGACGAGCTCCCGCAGCTCCCCGCTGTCGTCCGGGAAGACGTTGCCGTCCTCGTCGCGGGTGTTGCCGGTGAGCCGGCCGAAGAGATACCCGTCGTAGTAGGTGCCGAACACGCTGGCGCGGAAGGAGAGCATGTCGAGCTCGCCCCGCAACATCAGCTCGGCGGTCCAGGATGTCTCCTCGTCTGCGCCCGGGTCACCGAGCTGGAACGTCCCGTCGGCTTCGTGCGGGCCCATGGCGAAGAGCTCGAGGGCATCCGGTGCGCGCTGCGACCCCGAGAGCGTCAGCCCCAGGTCCAGACCGGCGCCCACATCGATCAGCACCCCTGCGGAGCCCGAGAGCGGAAGGAAGCTCCGGTTCCGCTTGCGCCCGCTCTCGGGCGTGCCCTCGACATGGGTCGACTCGATCCGCGCACCGAGCTGCAGGTCGACCCGGTCCGAGAGCATCACGTCCTCGAAGAGGTAGCCGGCGAACATGTCGGTGTCGCTCGGCGCCAGCAGCTCCGCGCCCTCTCCCCGCGCCTCGAGATCACGCACGAGGAAGTGCAGACCCACGGCTCCAGACGCGCTCCACACGGCATCGTGAAGGGCCTCGACCCTCCCCTCGATGGTGTCCGCCCGGAACTTCGAGACGGCATCACCCCGCACCTTCTCGTCGTGGGCGTAGTCCGTGTAGCGGCTGCGAAAGCGAAGCTCCGAGACGGGTCCCAGATCGACGAAGAGATCACCCTCGAGATCGACGGCGTAGGACTCGAGATCGATCGTCGGCGCCCCGCCCGGATCCTCGGGCTCGGTGACGCCGTATTCGTTGTCGAAGTGACGGTAGGATGCGCCCAGACGCCCAGCATCCCCGAACAGTGCGGCGCCGCCGGCAGCCGACCACAGATCGACGTCGGTGTTGTCCTGCACGTCGGACGTTCCCGGAAGCTCGTAGTCGTCGGAAGTCCGGCGAAGTCCATCCAGGTGCCAGGTCACCGGGCCCGACGCACCTCCCAGGCGAGCCGCAAAATCGCCCTGCTCCGCGACGCTCCCGTAGCCGGCGAAGGCCTCACCGGTCAGCGGCGCGGAGCCCTCGGTGCGGGGCACGCGATTCGTCAACACGTTGACCGCTCCAGCGATCGCGCCACCCCCGTAACGCAGCGTGGCCGGACCACGAAGCACCTCGACCTGTTGGGCAGACAGCGGATTCACCGGCACACCGTGGTCGGCACTGATCGCAGAGACATCCGCCGTGCCCAGGCCGTCCTCGAGGATCCGGACCCGAAACGCGTCCTGCCCGCGGATCACGGGGCGACTCGCACCGGGCGCAAAGCCCGAGGTAGTGATCCCCGGCTCGTTGCGAAGAGTCTCGCCGAGGGTCGTGCCCAGATGTGCGAGCAGGTGATCGCGGTCCACCAGGTCGACGGGAACCGCGAGCTCGTCGGGCCCGATCAAGAGCGGACTCACCGTCACGAGGATCTCCTCGATGGGCTCGTCTCTATGAGGCGGCTCGGCGGCCTGTAGCGGCGTGGCGCTGAGCCATGTGAGCAGGCCGACGATCGACGCCAGCCTGGGGATCGGATGGGACATCGCAGTCTCTCACGCTCCCGCAAGACGGGAACGCGTCCAGAGTTCAGCCAGTGGGACCGGACTCGAGTCAGACTGCGGTGGGCGGCCCGCGAGCGGGCAGAGCCCCCGCGAAGGGACGGCCTCTCGGCGTGGGCTCGATGGCCAGCTCCAGGGGGCGCCGAATCGCGGGTACGGGGATCGGCTCGCATCGAGAGCCAACCACCGATTGGGCCTGGCTGTGCTGGAGGCAGAAGTGACAGTGCACCCCCGCCAGACGGCTGGGATCGGGGGGCTGCGCGGGCACCGGAGACCGGTCCGCGTCGACGAGCTCGATCGCGTCGCCCTGCGCGTGAGCGATGGGATGCGCGTGCCCGAGCCCAACCCCCATCGCGACGACGGAGAGCGCGGCGAGCCACGCCGCCAGAAAGCGACGTGATCGAGCGTGGAGCCACAGACGTCTCACGGATCCCCCGACCCTCCTCGACCCGGATGAGAGCATATCCACGAGAGTCCCGGTGGCAAGGCTCGGTCAGGGCAGGGCAAAGGCCACGAGGCTGTCGCCGAGACGAGTCCGCATCTGGGTATGACCGCCGGCGGCGATGACGACGTATTGTCGTCCGCCCTCGCGAACGCGGTAGGTCATGGGCGTGGCCTGCCCGCCCGCCGGGAGGCGTCCGGACCAGAGCTCCTCACCGCTTCGCACGTCGAAGGCGCGAAGGCGGGAGTCCATCGCAGCGCCGATGAACACGACGCCTCCCGCCGTCACGATGGCGCCGCCCATGTTCGGGGTTCCCCAAGGCACTCCGATTCCGAAGGGTGCGAGGTCCGAGGTCGTCCCGAGCGGCACCTGCCACAGGACCTCACGATGCTCGAGGTCCAGCGCGGTGAGCGCTCCCCAGGGCGGGGCGTTGCACGGAATGCCCCAGGGCGACAGCAGGACACCGAAGTACCCGACGTAGGGCGTGCCACCCATCTCGAAACGCGAGAGCTCGTCGAGGTCCTCCCGAAGCTCCGACGGCTCGTCGCGCCGGGCGAGGCGAATCGTGTTCGCGATGTTCGACGTATTGGCCACGAGGATCTTCCTCTCGGGGTCGATCGCGACACTGCCCCAGTTGGATCCTCCCGCCGTGCCGGGATACAGCACACTCCCCTCGAAGCTCGGGGGTGTGAACACGCCTTCGGAGCGCATCGCAGCGATCCGTTCGGCGCACGCGCCCCGGTCCCAGAAGGTGAGCCCCCAGGCGTCTTCCGGGAGCAGCCTCTGGGGCGAGAGCGGCGGTGGCCAGCGAGGGATCGGCTGGCTGGCGGCGGCGCGCTCGCCGGGCACGTCGCTCGCGGGCGTGGGCTTGTCATCCACCGGGATCAGGGGCTCCCCGGTCTCCCGATCGAGGATGAAGAGGTGGCCCATCTTCGTCGCCTGGAAGACCGCCGGCCGTGGGGCACCCTCCTGCGGAAGATCGGCGAGTACGGGCTGGGACCCGATGTCGTAATCCCAGAGATCGTGGCGCACGGTCTGAAAACTCCAAACGAGCTCACCCGTCGATCCACGCAGCGCGACGACCGAGTCTGCGTGGCGGTTGTCGCCGAGACGCTCGCCGCCGTAGAAATCGGGAGAGGGGCTGCTGGTCGGCACGAACACCAGATCGCGCTCCGGGTCCACAGACGAGAGCGACCACACGTTCGCCGCGCCCGTGCGATCGGCGGCCTCGCCCTCCCAGCTCGATCGCGCAGGGTCCGACGGATCTCGGGGGATCGGGTCGAAGGTCCAGCGGCCTTCCCCGCTTCGCGCGTCGAAGGCGTGCACCTTTCCGCTCGGCAGATCCACCCGACGGCTCTCCGCGACGGAGGATCCCACCACCACGACGTTGCCCACGAGCACCGGCGGCGACGAGATCCCATACTCGTCACGGCTTCGCAGACCTACGTCGTGGAAGAACTCGACCTCGCCGCCGCGGCCAAACCCGGAGCAAAGGGTCCCCGTCTCGGCATCGAGAGCGATGAGGCGCGTATCGGCCGTCGCAACGAAGATGCGTCGCCGGCAGGGCACTCCCGGCTCCGCGGACGGATCCTCCCAGCTCGCTACACCCCGGCAATTCAGGTTGTAGTTTCCCAGGGAGAGATCCACGTCCGGATCGAACTGCCAGCGCAAGGCGCCGGTCTCAGCGTCGAGGGCGAAGACCCTGCTGCGGGGCGTGCAGAAGTAGAGCGCGTCGCCCACCAGGATCGGAGTGGCCTGGAAGGCGTGATTGCGGCGGCCGATCGAGGGCTCGTACCGATCCCCTGTGTGAAACTCCCAGACCCGCTCGAGTCGGTCCACGTTCGCCGGCACGATCTCCGCCAGCGCCGAGTAGCGCGTGCCACCGGGTCCGGCCGCGTGGACCGGCCACTCCCCTCGAGGCGCCCCCGCGCGGGCAATGGGCGCGTCTTCGCAGCCGAGAAGCGCCAGGAGGCCGAGGAGCAGCGGCCCGATACGGCCCCGGGGCGAACGATCGGGTTGTTCGAGGAACATGGAGACCGGGACCCAAGCGCGGGCAACAACCACTGTCAACGAGCCGACGAGACTCAACGCCTCTCCGCACCGAGGAATCGGCCGAGCTGCTCCTCCTTCCAACCGTGCAGTGCTCGCACTGCCTCCGCATCGCCCGGGTCCGCGCCGAAGACATCGACCGTCTCGCGGGGGTCGGCGTCGATCACGTAGGCCTCCGCGGGCGCGTGATCGAAGTGGGAGATGACCTTCCGCGTCGGCGTCACCAGCGCAAGGCACCGCTCGGTATAGAAGCAGGACACCCGGGCCACCGACTCGACGCCCCGCTCGAAGAACGAACGGCCGTCGTAGGATGCGCCGAGAAGCTCGAAGCCCAGCAGAGAGGCCAAGGTCGGCGGCAGGTCGGCGTGGCCGACGATCTGGGAGTGGCGCCCCGCCGCGATCCCGGCGCCGTGCAACAGCAGCGGAACCCGGATCACCTCGTCGTAGATCACGTGATCGTGCAGACGCCGGCGGTGCTCGCCGAAGGCCTCGCCGTGGTCGCCGACGACGACGAAGAGCGTGCGCTCGTAGAGCCCCGCCTCGCGGTACAGATCCATCAGCTTCTCCAGGAAGCGGTCCTGGTAGTGAACGGCGTTCAGGTAGCGGTCGTGGCGATCGTCAGCCGCGAAGGGCCTGCGGGGATGGTCCGAGGGCATTCCGTAGTCGTGGTGGGCAGTGCTGGTGAGATAGAAGCTGTAGACGCGCCGCCCGGCGGTTCGCGCGAGCCACTCGCGGGTGGGCTGGAGCAGGATGTCGTCTTCGTAAGCGAAGTAGTTGACGGCCTCGAACCCCGTACGATCCAGCCTCTCCAGGGTGATGGTCACCGCGAAGCCCAGGTTGCGCATCAACCGGCGCCAGCGTTCGAACCCGCCTACGTGGGCGCCGAAATAGAGCGTCTGGAAGCCCGCGTCCCGCAACAGGTCGGGCAGGCAGCGCACGGGAATCCCGTCGGGGTCGCCCTCGCGCACGTCCATCACGAGCAAGGGCGTGATCCCGCAGTTGAGCGCGACGACCGACTTCGAGCTGTGGGGTACCGCGACGTAGGCGCGCTCGAAGACGGCGCTCTCCTCCGCGAGCCGTCGAAGGAAGGGAGTCGTGGCCGGTCCCCCTTCGGCCAGGCTCGTCGCGAACAGACCGGTCGATTCCAGGGCGACGACGACGACGTGGTCGTAGCGCGAGCCTTCTCCCGTCTCGCGCAGACGACCGTCCGGCGCATAGGGAGGACGCGACAGGTCCGCGAACGCGGCGACCCGAACCGGATCGACCCATGGGCCGAGCGCCAGCTCCACGGGCAGAGGGATCGCGACGGCGCGTGGCAGCGAGGCCGGGAGCAGCGTCAGGGCCAGGAGCCCGAATCCGGTCGTCACCGCCGCCGCTCGCACGCTCACGTTGGAGATCGGACGGCGGTGGATCTGCCACGCCCGCGCGCCGACGAGCGCAGCAACGATCATCGCCACCGACACCAGCTGGGAGGCCGGCACCTCGGAGCGGATGAGCGGCAGGACCGCCACGAGGTTCACGAGTGCGAAGGTGAAGAGGTGATGATCGAGGGCGCCGCCGGTCTCGGCGGCAAAGGTGACGGCGACCAGCTCGAGCAGGATCAGGACGAATGCGCCGGCACTCAGGACGATCTGGGCGGAGCTCGCCGCGAAGCGGCGCGTTCCGAAGAGAGCGAGTCCCAGGCCGATGCTGCCGAGCCAGACGGCGTGGATGCCCAGCTCGGCCATGAGTGCGTCGGCGTAGCCCCGAATCCCCGGCTCGGCGACGAGGAGACCCGTCCGCAGCCCCTTCAACGCGAGGGCCACCGCCAGGAAGGGCAGGTATTGGACGAGCAGGCTCTTCAAACGCGTTCGCCCGTGGAAGCGGTCGGCTCGGGACCCGCCTCGAGACGATAGCGATCGGGCGCCGAGCACCGAGCGCACCGTCCAGCGGCGAAGCCGGGCTCCGGCCTCCGTCCGGGTGCGGGAGTCCGGGTCAGTGGGCCGCCAGGTGCGAGACCAGCCGCTCGGTCACGACGTCGGCGGCCTCGACCGCCACCGCGTGCCCCGCCGCCCGGATCTCGAGACACTCGGCCTGGGGGATCGCCGTGGCAACAGCGGCGCCATTGGGCGTGAGCAGGTCGGCGCCCGCGACCACGACCAGGGTGGGGGCACCAATGCGCGATAGATCCTCGGCCCGCGTTCCCGACCAGGCGCGGAGCCCGGCCGCGATCCGTGCGAGAGCCGGGGCACGCACCCGCCCCACCGACGCGGCCAGGCCGCGAACGCCGCGTTCCCGGGCGGTCTCGTCGGCGAGCCAGTCTGGCGAAAAGAGCCAGGGCAGGAGCGCCCGGGCCAGCGTCTCGGCGGAAGCCTCGCTCGCGATCCGCGTCCAGGCATCGGTGACCGCCCGGAGTCGGGCGCCGACGTGGACGAAGGGAGTGATCAGCGTCAGCGACCGCACCCGATCGGGATGCTCGAGGGCCAGCTCGATGGCGGCCGCCGCACCCAGGCTCGCACCGACGACGTGCACCGGCCCATCGATCACCGCAGCGGCGTCCGCCGCCGTCCGACTCACGGGATGGACTTCGAGCTCCGGGTCGTCGGAGAGGCCGACACCCTGGGGATTCACTCCGAGCACCAGATGGCGCTCGGCCAGACCCGCCGTCTGTACGGCAAAGGACGACACGTCGGTCCCGAAGCCCGGCAGCAGAAGCACAGGGTCTCCGGCCCCGAGGCGCGGAACCTCGAGACCGATGCCATCACCAACTCCGACGAGGGCGGCGCGGGCGTCCGCGTAGGCGCCCACGTCCTCGCGGGTGACCCGGCCACCGGGCCCGGTTCCGGGAATCCGCTCCAGATCGACGTCCAGCTCCCGAGCCAGCTTGCGGGCTGCGGGCGCCACCGCCCGTCTCCCGCCGACGTGCGGCTGGGACGGTGCCGCTGGCGACGCAGGTGCACTCGGCACCGGGGTCGACTCCACCTCTGCGGGCCGATCGTGCTCCTGCCGGAAGGCATCGGCGTCGAAGTCCCCATCCGGCGCATCGGCGATCGCCGCCAACAGTGTGCCGCAGGGAACGATCTCTCCGGCGTCGACGTAGACGTGGCGCAGGAAGCCCGATGCGGGGGCCTCGATCTCCGCCTCGGTCTTCTCCGACTCGATCACGTAGAGGAGCTGACCCTTCTCGACCGGAGCGCCGACGTCGACCTCCCACTGAAGGAGGGTCCCCTCCTCCATCGTCATGCCGAGCTTCGGCATCGAGATGGGAATGGCCACGCGCTGAATCTCAGCCGAGCTCGCGCACGGTCGCGGCAACGCGCTCGGCGGAGGGGAGATAGGCCTTCTCGAGGACTGCGCTGAAGGGGACCGGTGCGTGGGGCGCGGTCACCCGCCGCACCGGGGTGTTCAGGAAGTCGAACCCGCGATCTACACAAAGTGCGGCGACGTCGCTCGCGATCCCACAGCGCGGCGTCGACTCGTCCACGACGACCAGGCTTCCGGTCTTCTCGAGAGTCGTCAGGATCGCCTCCTCGTCGAGCGGCGCGAGGGAGCGCAGGTCGAGGACGTCGGCCTGGATCCCCTCGGCGGCGAGGAGATCGGCTGCCCGAAGCGCGATGGGGACCGTCCCCCCGAACCCGACCAGGGAGACGTCGCCCCCCTCCCGCGCGAGATTCGCGACCCCGATCGGCACCTCGTAGTCGCCCTCGGGCACCTCTCCCACCTGGTTCAGCACGAGCTTCGGCTCGCAGAAGACGACCGGATTGTCGTCGCGGATCGCCGCGAGCAGCAGCCCCTTCGCATCCGCCGGATTCGAGGGGATCACCGTCTTCAGACCCGGGATCCCCGCCGTGATCCAGTAGAGGGACTGGGAATGCTGAGCCGCCGCCTGCATGCCCGCGCCACAGAGCGTGCGAACGGTGAGCGGTATCCGCACCTTGCCCCCGAACATGTAGCGGAGCTTCGCCGCC
Organism: uncultured bacterium; assembly: GCA_937937315.1. Lineage (GTDB taxonomy): Bacteria > Myxococcota_A > UBA9160 > UBA9160 > SMWR01 > CALDCK01. Next base: position 2,456 of record CALDCK010000225.1, on the reverse strand, counting down.
TGGTTGAGCAGCGGATCGAGGCTCACGCCGAGGAAGTCCATGAACATGAGCTCGGCCACCGGTCGCAGGCCGGTGGCGGCCGCCCCGACCGCCGTACCCAGCAGGCCCATCTCGCTGATGGGCGTGTCGAGCACGCGATCCCGGCCAAACTGCTTCACGAGGCCCTTCGTGGTGCCCACCACGCCGCCCATCTCTTCGAGATCGTCTCCCTCCAGCGTGCCGCCGCCGACCACGTCCTCCCCCAGGAGGATCACGTCGGGGTCGGTCTCCATGGCGATCCGAAGGGCTTCGTTGATCGCACGCCCGGTCGACAGTTTTCGCGACATCGATCTACTCCGCGTACACGTCGGCGAGGATCGAGGACAGATCCGGCAGCGGCGCCGCCTCGGCCTCGGCGATCGCCTCTTCCAATAGCCGGGTCACCGCGCCGTCGATCTCGCGCAGGTCGCTCTCCTCGACAAGCCCCGCCTCGGCGACCTTCGCCTCGAAGATCTGGAGGGGATCGCGATTCTGGATCCAGTCCTCCGCCTCCTCCTTCGGCCGGTACACCAGGGGATCGCCGACGAAGTGCCCCATGAACCGGTAGGTCTTGCACTCGAGGAGGGTCGGCCCCTCGCCGCGCCGCGCCCTCTCGATGGCCTCGCCGGCGCGCTCGTACACGTCGAAGAAGTCCATCCCGTCCGCGATGTCGGAACGCATGGCGTAGGACCTGGCGCGCTCGGCGATGTCCTTCACCGGAACGACGTACTCCGTCGGCGTGAACTCGCCAAAGCCATTGTTCTCGACTACGTAGACCGCCGGGAGCTTCCAGTTCGACGCCATGTTGAGCGACTCGTGAAACTGCCCCTGATTGGTCGCACCGTCGCCGAAGAAGCAGACCGCCACGTTCTCCGTCTTCTTGAGCTTCGCGGTCAGGGCAGCACCCGTGGTCAGGGGGATGCCGGCACCCACGATTCCATTGGCGCCGAGCATTCCGCAATCGACGTCGGCGATGTGCATGGACCCCCCCTTGCCCTTGCACACGCCCGTCGCGCGGCCAAAGAGCTCGGCCATCATCCCCTTGACGTCGACGCCCTTCGCAATGCAGTGACCGTGCCCTCGGTGGGTCGACGTCACGATGTCGGCATTGCCGAGCTGGCTGCACACGCCGACGGCCACCGCCTCCTCACCGGCGTAGAGATGCAGGAAGCCACCGAGCTTCCCCGCCTTCACGAGCTCTTCGAGCTTTTCTTCGAACGCGCGGATCGTACGCATCCGCGTGTACGCGTCGAGCAGTTGTTCCCTGGAGAGCTGCATTCGGATCAGAACTGGACGCGCTTCGTGAAGCCGCCGTCGGTGACCAGATTGGTGCCAGTGATGAAGCTCGCGGCGGGGCTCGCCAGGAAGGCCACCGCGCGCGCGACCTCCTCGGGCTCGCCCATGCGTCCGATGGCGCAAGCGGCGACCGCCTGCTCGTACATCGCAGGCATGGCGCCCTTGATCATCTCCCACTGGCCACCCTCGAAGTAGATGGGGCCGGGAGACACCGTGTTCACGCGGATTCCCTGTTTCGCCAGGCCCTGGGAGAGATCGTTGCCCAGGGCGATCAACGCGGCCTTCACCGTGTTGTAGGGCTGCGGCACCCCCAGGAACTCGAGCCCGGCCGTGCTGCTGATCAGCACCACGCTGCCCGACCCCGACTCCGCCAGCAGCGGCGTCGCCGCCCCCACGGCACGCACGGCGCCCATGAGATCGACGTCGACGTTCGCCTTCCAGGCCTTCTCACCCATTCCGGCGCCACCGCTGGTATTGCTGACCAGGATGTCGATGCCGCCCAGCGCCACGCCGGCCTCCCCCACGAAGGCCTTGAGCGCTGCGCCGTCGGCCACGTCGACCGCCTTGCCAAAGACCGTGGCCCCCCGGGCCTCGAGATCCTTCTGGCAGGCTTCGAGCCCTTCCGCGCCGCGGGCGCAGATCGCGAGGCTCACCCCCTCGTCGGCGAATGTCTGTGCGATGGCGCGCCCGATGCCACGGCTCGCGCCGGTGACGACGGCCTTCTTGCCAGAGAGTCCAAGATCCATATCGATCCTCCTTTCAGGGGGACGAGGGGCGGAACACGCCCTGCTCGAACTCCCAGTAGGTACGCAGCGACTTCAGTTTGCCCTCGTCGTCCACGCGGTACACGAAGACCCCCTCCACCGTGAAGGTCGAGCCGTCGGGAAAATGATTGGTCAGACTTCCTACGCAGGCGCACTCGTCTCCAACCGCGTACTGGGTGTGGTAGTCGAAGGTGGTGCGCTGCTCGGGATCTCGCTTGATCACCCGGTCCCAGAACTCGGCGATCGCTTCCTTGCCCCGATGCCCCTTGCCCGTCGGATCGAGGGGAGACACGCCGACCGGGTCTTCGATGACCGCATCCTCGGCATAGAGGTCGAGCCAATCCTGGCGTGCCCCGCGGGTGACGGCGTCTCGGGACC
>CALDCK010000224.1 GCA_937937315.1 uncultured bacterium | reverse complement strand
CACCGGCATGCCGGTGCGCTACGAGAACCCGAGGGAGGTCGGGGCCGACCGGATCGTCAACGCCCTGGCCGCCTACGAGCTCTTCGGCGGCCCGGTGATCGCCGTCGACTTCGGCACCGCCACCACCTTCGACTGCATCTCCGAGCGCGGCGAGTACCTGGGCGGCGTGATCTTCCCGGGCATTCACACCTCGATGGAGGCGCTTTTCGAGCGCGCCTCCATGCTGCACCGCGTGGAGATCGCACGACCGAAGACCGTGATCGGGAAGACCACGACGGGCGCGCTCCAATCCGGCCTCCTCTACGGCTACGCGGGCGTCGTCGACTCCATGGTCGAACGGATCCGCACCGAGCTCGGTGAGGAGGCCCGCGTCGTCGCGACCGGCGGCCTGGCGGGTCGCGTGGCGGCCGAGAGCCGGACGATCGAGCGGGTCGAGCCCTTCCTCACCCTCGACGGCCTGCGCCTCATCTACGAAAAGAACCGCGTCGGGGCGCGTGACAGCGCCCGCAGCGGCAGCCATGGATCCCGAAAGGAGAAGCGATCGTGAAGGACGTGACGCCCAACGACACGCACAATTTTGCCGTGGTCGGACATTCCGGTGACGGGAAGACCTCCCTCGGCGAGGCGATCCTCCACTCGGCGGGGGCGACCGCCGAGACCGGAAGCGTGACCGCGGGAACCAGCGTGCTCAACCACGTCCCGGAGGAGCAGGAGCGTCACACCACGATCACCTCGGCGATCTTCGGCTTCGATGCCGGCGGCAAGCATTTCACCCTCGTGGACACCCCGGGCGATTCGAACTTCCTGGCAGACGGGCAGATCGCCCTCCAGGCCCTCGACGGCGCAGTGCTCGCCGTGTCCGGGGTCGACGGGGCAAAGGTCGGCACCGACCGCATGTTCCGCTTCTGCCGCGAGCGCGACATCGCCCTCATCGCCTTCGTCAACGGACTCGACCGCGAGCGCGCCGACCTCGACCGGACCGTGGCTTCCCTCGTCGAAATCGGCACGAACCCGGCCGTGGTGACCCTACCCATCGGCCTCGGGCCCTCCCTCGAAGGCGTGGTGGACCTGCTGGAGATGAAGGCCTACCGGGCGGGAAAGGCGGGAGACATCCCCGAGGAGCTGGCCGAAGCCGCCGCATCGGCCCGGGAGAAGCTGATCGAGAGTGTGGCGGAGTGCGACGACGACCTGCTCGAGAAGTACCTCGAGGAGGGCGAGCTCTCTCCCGAGGAGATCGCGACCGGCCTGGTGGCGGGCACGCGAGGGGCCAAGCTGCTGCCGGTCTTCGCCGGAGCCGCACTCCCCGAGATCGGTGCCGAGCGCCTGCTCTGGGGAATCGCCAACCTGCTTCCCTCAGCGGCGGATCGGCCGCCCTTCCTGGACGCGGAGGGGGAGGCGGTCGCGAGTGACCCGGCGGCGCCCTTCTCGGCCCTCGTGCTGAAGACGGTGATCGACCGCTATGCGGGCGTCTTGTCGGTCTTCAGGATCGTCTCCGGGACCCTCTCGCCCGACACCCCCGTCCTCGATGTCACCAGCGACAACCGGGAGAGGTTCTCGAAGCTCTTCCTGATCCGAGGCGCCGAGCACGTGGACGTGCCCGCGGCCGGCCCGGGCGACGTGGTGGCGGTCGCCAAGCTGAAATCCGTCCGCACGGGACACGCACTCTCGGCCGAGAAGGGAGGGCCCCGGCTGGCTCCGATCGCCATCCCGCAGGGTGTCATTTCCTATGCCATCCAGGCGAAATCAAAGGGAGACGAGGATAAAGTTTTCGCCTCGCTGGGCCGACTCGTGGAAGAGGATCCGACGCTCCAGCTGGGGCGGGACCCGGCGACCGGAGAGTTCCTGCTCACCGGCCGCGGAGAGCTCCACGTCCGCACGACGGTGCACAAGCTGCAGCGGATGTTTGGCGTGGAGGTAGAACTGAAGACGCCGAAGGTCCCGTACCGCGAGACCATCAAGAAGAAGGCCGAGAACGTCGAGGGCAAGCTGAAGAAGCAGACCGGCGGCAAGGGTATGTTCGGAGTCTGTTACCTCACGGTTGAGCCGCTTCCCCGAGGGAGCGGGATCGAGTTCGTCGACGAGATCGTCGGCGGCGCGATTCCGCGCAATCTCATTCCCGCGGTGCAAAAGGGCGTCATGGAGTCCTGCGAGGCAGGCCCCCTCGCGGGCTATCCGGTGGTGGACGTCCGAGTGCGCTGCATCGACGGCAAGCACCACGCGGTGGACTCGAACGAGATGGCTTTCAAGCTGGCAGGCTCCTTCGGATTCAAGACCGCCATCGAGCGGGCGAAGGCCACCCTCCTCGAGCCCGTCATGGACGTTCACGTCTCGGTCCCGGACCAGTACGTGGGAGACGTCATGGGCGACCTCTCGAGTCGTCGGGGTCGGGTCGGCTCCGGAGAGGCCCAGGGATCATCGCAGGTGATCGAGGCCCAGGTTCCCATGTCGGAGATGCTGGAATACGCGAGCACGCTCACGAGCATCACGGCGGGACAGGGCGAGTTCCACATGGAGTTCTCGCACTACGACGAGGCCCCGGCCCAGGTGAGGGAGAAAGTGGTCGCCGCAGCGGCGACCGCGAAGACCGAGGAGAGCTAACCGGGACCGTCGACGGTCTCGGGCAACGACGTGGGGGCACCCGCGTCGATCAGGGACGTGTCGATGGACGGGCAGACGCAGAAGATCCGGCTCCAGCTTTCCGAGCAGGCGGAGCGTTACGTCCGCGCGGACGCACCCCGCGACGTGCGCCTCATGGCCGCGCGAGGGGCCCTGCCCTTCCAGCCCCCGGAGCTGGCCAGCGTGCTCTTCGCGCTGATGCACGACCCCGACGCCGAGGTGAAGTCGACGGCGCGGGAGAGCCTGGAAGGCCTCCCGGAAGCGGTCATGACGGGGGTGCTCACCGCGCCCGTGCACCCGGCAATCCTCGACCACCTCGCTCAGGTCTACGCCAACGAGGCCGCCCGCCTCGAGACGATCTCCCTCAACCCTGCGACCTCCGACGCGACGATCGCATTCATCGCCACCCGGCCCTTCAAGACCGCGGTGGACATCATCTCCAACAACCAGGAGCGGATGCTCCGCTGCCCCGCGATCGTCGATTCCCTGGGCGACAACCCGCTGACGGGCCGCGCGGTGATCGACCGCATCCTCTCCTTCCTCGGCATCCAGGAGAACGAGGACGATGCCCCGGTCGACGTCGATTCGATCGGCGACCAGGAGGCTCGCGCCGCATTGGAGGCCGTCCTCGGCGAGGACTTCTCCTCCCACGCGGCCGAGCTGATCGAGGAGTCCGAAGAGGAACAGGCCCCCGAAGCAGGAGGGAACCTCTTCGCCCTCATCCAGAACATGTCCGTCTTCCAGAAGATCAAGCTCGCGCGAATGGGCAACAAGGAAGCCCGCGGCCTGCTGGTCCGCGACCGAAACAAGGTCGTCGCCATCTCCGCCGTGACGAGCCCGAAGATCACCGAGAACGAGCTCATCACCATCGCGAAGTCCCGCTCGGTCTGCGACGACGTGATCCGGATCATCTCGACCAACCGCGACCTGACCCGCGTCTACCAGGTGAAGCACGCCCTCGCTACCAACCCGAAGACACCCCAGGCGACGGCCATGAAGTTCGTGAACTACCTGCAGGAACGGGACCTGCGGACGATGGTGAAGAGCAAGGACGTACCGTCGGCCGTGTCCACCCACGCCCGCCGCATTCTGATGAAGAAGGGAAAGCTCTGATGGCGAAGGTTCTCCCCGAGGCCGCGGAAGTGAACGCGCGCATCCTTTACTGGGGCATCGACGGGGCGGGCAAGCGCACCGTCCTCCAGAAGGTCGCGACCAAGCTCCGGCCCGATCATCGCGGCGATCTGGTCGAGGTGCCTACCCGCTTCGACCCCTCCGAGTCCTACACCGTGCTCCCGATCGAGCTCGGAGAGATCGGCGGAACCCGCACGCGGATCGAGCTCGTGGCCGTACCCGGATCTGCCGAGCATGCGCCGACCCGCAAGCAGCTGTTGGATCAGGTCGACGGCATCGTGCTGGTCGTCGACTCCCAGGAGAGCCGCATCGAGGAGAACGCGGCGTTGCTGGAGGAGCTCCAGAAGACCCTGGCGGACTACGCGAGGCGCCTCGAAGAGCTCCCGCTCGTCGTCCAGTACAACAAGCGCGATCTCTCCAACGCCTACGTCATCGACGAGCTGCATCGCCGGCTCGGCCTCGGTGCCGCCACCGTCTTCGAGACCGTGGCTACCGAGGGCACGGGCCTTCTCCAGGCCCTCTCGACCATCTCGAAGAAGGTGATCCGGACGCTTCGCGAGACGAGCATCGGCTCCCACGGCGGCGTCGAGCCCCTCGCGCCCCGGCCCGAGCCGGTCCCGGAGCCCGAGCCCACGCCCCAACCGATCGCAGTGCCCGAGCCCACGGCAGAGCCGGTCGCAGAGAGCGCGCCCGGGACCGTCGTTCAGTTCGACTCGGAGCCCGAGGTCGAGCTCGACGACCTGCCCGCCCCGCCGCCCACCTTCGAGAGTGAAGAGCCCGACCCGGTGCTCGAGCTCGATGTCGATCCTGTGGCGCAGATGGAGTCGGCGATCCTGGCCGAGGGCGACGACGCCGAGCTCGCCGACTCCCAGGCCCGCGATGCCCAGTCCCTCCTCGAGCAGCCCTGGCACCACGCCGGCGACGACGTCGCTCAGGATGGCGCCCGCATCTCGGCAGAGCTCTCGATCGTCTCCGTGGGAGAGGCGACGCGCGTGGACGATCGATCCCTGCGCGTCCCCCTCGTCCTCGGAGACGGGGAAGGCGAGACGTCGACGCTCGTCCTCACCATCCGCCTAGATCCCCTCGTGGACGGGGCCTCCGACTGATGCGACGCCGCGTCGGCATCTTCCGGGCCAGCGACGAGGCACTCGCGCTGATCCCGCTCCTGTCCGCGAACCCGGGCATCGAGATCGTCCGCGTCTACCACGACGATGTGGAGGGTCTGACCCAGCGCTTCGGCCATCTGGAGCCCGGCGTGGCCGCCCTGCTCGAGCTGGTGCTCGGAGACGACATCGAGACCTTCGTCTCGGACCGGTCCCTCGACGCCGTGGTCGATGCCTCCCCGACGGGGCAGTTCGCGAGCGATCACCCCGAGGTCACCCAGCGCGGCGTCCAGGTGCTGACGCCGCTCACTGCGCGGCTTCTCTGGGCCTACGGCAGCACGGCGGCGGACCACAAGGGCGAGCTGCTCCAGGCGCTGCACGAGGTCGTCGAGTCCTACAACCTCACGATCGACACCAACGAGCTCTTCACGCGCATGCTCGAGATCGCGCTGGGCGTGACGGGAGCCGAGGGCGGCTCGGTGATGCTCCTCGATCCGAACTCCGAGGAGCTGACTGTGCGGGTCGCAGCCGGCATCGAGCCGGAGCTCTGGCCAAAGATCCGCGTGAAGCTCGGAGAGGGCATCGCCGGACGCGTCGCTGCCGAGGGCCGCCCACTGCGCCTGCGAGGACGAGCGGACCGACAGCGCTTCCAGATCGTCCGCGAGCGGATCGACGTCGAGTCCGCGCTTTGCGTGCCGCTGGTCCACGAGGGGCGTTCCCTGGGAGTGCTCAATCTGCACCATGGCTCCCGTGCAGATGCCTTCAGCGACGCCGACCTCGAGTTCGCCGAGGAGCTCGCACGCCTCGACGCCCGGATCATTGCGCGGGCCCAGGAGCACCAGACCCTGCGCAGCCAGGCGGCTCGCTACTCCGCCGTTCGCCGTGTCCACACCCTGATGGCCGGAAACGGGCCGCTCACCGAACGCCTCACCGAGGTCTCGCGCTTCGTCGCCGAAGCCGCTGGAGGCGGCATCGCCACGCTCTATCTCCACGACCCCGACGACGACTCCCTGCGCGCCGCGGCGAGCTCCCTCGAGGGTGGGCAGTTCGGTCCCGAGGTGCGCGTCGGAATCGGCGAGGGGATCGACGGCTCGGTGGCGCAGAACGGAGACCCGGTCTTTCTGCGCCGGGCCAACGGCGAAATCGGCTACGCCGCCCTCCCCTTGCTGGCCGGAGACTCCCTCACCGGAGTGCTCGCCGTGCAGGTGGGGCTGCGCCCGGCAGATTTCGACGAGGATGTATTGCTCGAGATCTCCGCCGACGTGGCCACGGAGATCGCCCAGGCCGAACGCGAGGCGCGCACCGCGGCTCGCGCCACGAAGATCAGCGCGATCAACGAAGCCGGGATCCGGATGATCTCGACGGACGATTCGAGCGAGATCCTGCGCCTCGCGACCTCCTCGGCCGCCATGGCCCTCGAAGCCGACCATGCGGTGCTGCGCCTCCAGGACCCGGAGACCCGGCGCTTCGTGATCCGGTCCTACTTCGGCTCGGCGGACGGGGTGTTCCAGGAGCGCCTCTTCCGACTGGACCGCCACGTCTCCGTCGATGCCCTGAAGCGCCGCGCACCTCTGCTCGAACGCGAGGCCGACCGCGACCCGATGCTCCGCGCCTTCGAGACGGACGTCCGATCGCTGATCGCCGCGCCCCTGCGTCGGACCGACCGGGTGATCGGGACCCTCGGTATCTACGAGAAGGTCTCCGCCGATCGCTTCTATCCCGGCCGCTTCGCACAGTCCGACCTGGAGCTCTTCGGCAAGTACGTGAGCTACGTCGAACGAGCCCTCGTGAACGCCCAGGTGCAATCCTCCGCACGAGGTCAGCGCAATTTCGACGACGAGACCGGACTCCCCAATCTCCGCTACTTCACGGTGCGGGTGCAGGAGGAGCTTGCCCGCGCCGGCACCCGGGAAGGCGCCCTCGCCCTCGCCGCCGCCCGCATCGAGAACCTCGAGGAGATCGCCCAGGGTGAGGACCCGGAGAAGGCCGGCCGCGTGATCTCGCGGGTGGTCGATTCGCTGCGCTCCCGCGCTCGTGGATTCGACGTGCTCGGCCGCATCGGCGACGACACCTTCGCCGTGATGCTCCCGGAGCCGGGTTCAGCACCGGGCGAGCGGGTGACCGAACTCGCCCGGGCAGTTGCCGACGATGTCTCGAAGGACGAGGGCCTGAACGACCCGATCCGGGTCTCCCTCGCCTTCGGCTACGCCACGGTTCCCTCGGATGGAATGGATCCGGAGAGCCTGCTCACCCGAGCGCGCGTCGCCCGCATCCACATGGTCTAGGGCGAAGCTCGCCGCGCCCGGGGCGCGACGTGGGGCCAGACCTCGCGCTCGAACAGGCGGAGCGACTCCCAGGCGAAGCCGGGATCGAGACCGCCCAGGAGCGGGGTGAAGTGATAGACGCCCCGCGGGCCCAGCTCTCCGGCGAGGGCGATCGCCTGCTCCGGCGTCACCACCCGGTAGGCGCCGCTTCGTCTCACGTCGTCCATCGAGACCCCCTTCGCGAAGGGGCCGGCGGCGCGCCCGTAGGCCTCGCGCGTCCAGGCCGCATAGGAGGCCGTCACGTGCTCGACATGGGGCCGCAGTACCTCCCAGGCCCGGTCCGGATCGTGGGTGACGTGGACGAAGACGGGCCCCAGGTGAACGCCCTCACCGGGATCCGGCTTGCCGATCGCCAGGCACTCGGCTCGATAGACGTCCCAGTTCTCGCCCTGGGGCGGGAAGTATCCGTCGGCGATGTGGGCGGCGCGCCGCGCAACCGCGGGATGGGATCCCCCGAGCAGGATCGGAGGCGGCGGATCCGGCGCCGGTGTCACCCTAACGCTGCGCCCCTCCCACTCGAAGGGCTCGCCGGTCCAGGCCCGGCGGAGCACCTCGATCACCCGGTTCGTGCGCTCCTTCCGGTCCTCGCGCCGGGTGCCGAACATCGCGAACTCGACGGGCCGATAGCCGGCGCCGAGGCCGAGGAGCAGACGACCCCCCGAGAGGACCTGCACCACGGCGGCGTCCTCCGCCAGCTTCAGCGGATGGTAGAGCGGCGCGAGCAGCACCGAGGTGCGCAGCGCGATCCGGCGCGTGCGCGCTGCCGCGGCAGCGGCGAAGACGAGCGGTGACGGCAGATAGCCGTCGTCGGTGGCGTGGTGCTCGGCGATCCCCACCACGTCGAAGCCGAGCTCGTCGGCCCAGGCGCACTGATCGAGAGCCGCGGCGTAGAGATCCGGCGCCGCACCGCCGAAGGACGGGGCCCGGAGGTCGAAGCTGATCGCGAACTCCACCGGCGGCCCTCGCCCGGGTCACACCACCTGATCGACGGGCGTGTGGGGCAGGCCGAGGGACTCGGCGACGCCCGGATGCACGATCTCTCCACGCCAGATGTTCGCGCCGAGGGCCAGGGCCGGCGAGGACCGGATGGCCTCGTTCACCCCGAGCTCCGCGATCTGCTCCACCAGGGGGCCGGTCGTGTTGGAGAGCGCCACGGTCGAGGTGCGGGGCACCGCACCCGGCATGTTCGCAACCCCGTAGTGCACGACATCATGCACCCGGTACGTCGGGTCGGCGTGGGTCGTGGGGTGGATCGTCTCCACACATCCGCCCTGATCGACGGCGACATCCACGATGACGGAGCCCGCCTCCATTCTCCCGACCATCTCCTCGTTCACGAGGGTCGGGGCCCTTCGACCGCTCGTGTAGACCGCTCCGATCAGGAGATCGCTGGTGAGTACGGAGCGCTCGACGTTCGCGGGGGTCGCGTAGAGCGTGTTGAGGTCGCCGTGGAAGATGTCGTAGAGATAGGTGAGCCGCCTCAGGTCCACGTCCAGGACGTCCACCTCGGCCCCCAGCGCGTGGGCCACGCGTAGCGCATTGATGCCGACGGTGCCCCCGCCCAGGATCGTGACGCGACCGCGCATCACGCCGGGCACGCCGCCCAGGAGCAGCCCCTTTCCACCCTGATCCTTCTGAAGGAGGGACACGCCGACCTGTGCTGCGAGCCTTCCGGCCACCTCGCTCATCGGCGCCAGTACCGGGAACGTGCCGTCCGGGTTCTGGATCGTCTCGTAGGCGATGGCGATGACGCCGGCCTCGCACAGCCTCCGGGCCAGCTCCGGCGCCGCCGCCAGGTGCAGATAGGTGAAGAGCAGCTGGCCCTCCCGGAGCCAACCCACCTCGTCGGATTGGGGCTCCTTCACCTTCACGATCAGCTCCGAGGACGACCACACCTCCTCGCGCGGGGCGATACGCGCCCCGACCTCGACGAAAGCGTCATCTGCGAAGCCGCTGCCCTCCCCCGCTCCGTGCTCGACCACGAGCTCGTGGCCGGCGCCGCACAGACTGCGCACGACGTCCGGAGTGAGCCCCACCCGGAACTCCATCGTCTTCGTCTCGCGCGGTACGCCGATGCGCATGTGGCCTCCGACCTCGGGATCCTGCGGTCGATCGGTCCGCCCGTCAGTCCCGGTAGGCCTGAATGAGGATGTCGGCAGTCTCGGGACGCATGATACGCGGATCCGGATGCTGACCCGACTTCAGCTGCTCTCGCACCTTCGTCCCGCTCACGTTCACCGGCTTCTCGTCGGGATGGTTCTCGGTCAGATCGACCCGGCCGAGGGACTCGTAGAAGGCCGCGAATCCGATCTTGCAGGGCTGCAGGGCGAGATGGCCCGGCAGGTTCTCGAAGATCTCCTGCGCGTCGAAATCGCCCCAGATCGGAGATCCGTCCTCGAAGGGCGCATCGGCGTGCTTGCGGCCGATCACCAGATCACTGAAGCCGTAGTTCTGCCGATAGACCGCGTGCATCACGGCCTCGCTGGGCCCGCCGTAGAACATCTTGATGTCGAGACCGATCAGCTCGAACACCTCGGAGAGGTCGTAGCCCGCCTTCCGCCAGACCGCCTCGTCCTTGTCTCCCATCCCGAGCAGGCGCTCGTCGTGGAGCCGCTTGTACGTGCGCATGCGCATCGCGGCCGGCACATCGTCTCCCTTCAGCTCGCCGACCAGCGGGTTCAAGACGACGCCGGTGAAGTGCCCCTCTGCAGTCAGCCGCTCGGCTCCCGCCACCAGCGCGTACTCGTGGGCGCGGTGCAGGGGATTGCGCGTCTGGAACGCCAGGGCACGAGTCCACTTGCGATCGCGGATGAACGCCCGCGCCAGACGCGGGGACAGCATGTACTCACCGTAGTCCGCGTTCAGCGGCTGGGGCAGCGCCCGGAGATCGCCGCCGAGGAGCTTCGTCCGCGGGTCCTGCTCGACCTGCCGGCCGCCCGGGTGATCGAACCTGTCGGTGTAGTAGACCCGCTCGACGTACTCCCGCTTGTCCCAGTCGAAGACCTCGGCGTCGTCCACGATGGCGACGACGTCTCCGTCCTCGTTGCGGATCGTGACCGAGCCTCCCGCCGCGATCGAGCTGGCCTCGGCGTCCGTGACCGGCAGCGAGAGCGGAATCGTCCAGGCGTAGGCTCGCCCGTTCACCTCGATCGAGCGCTCCTTGAGCACGCGCTGATAGAGCGCGGATCGCATCGGGCCCTCGAGAGGTGAGAGCGCTCCATCGGAGATCCGGTAGACCGTCGAGAGGTCGGCGCGCACGACACACACCGACGGCAGCCCCTCGGCCTCGGACAGGAGCTCGGCCCGTCGATTGAGGGGCACCACCCGATCCACGGGCGCGTCGAGCCCCCCGTGAACCGGCACCAGCTCTTCATTCTGCTTCTTCACCTGACATCCTCCAGATTCGATGGGTTGGGAGCGCCCGACCTCGGGGCGCCTCGATTCGTCTCACCAGACCGGATACTCGCCGTCTCCATCCGCGAACAGGATCCGGTCCCCGCTACCGTCGAAGCGGCGCAGGTAGAGATGGCGCCGCGGGGGCTCCTCGGCCGCGACGTAGGCCACGATGCGACCGTCGGGAGAGATCGCGGGTCGCGCCTCGTGGCGGATTCCGCGTCCGATCGGCGCGCGTCCCGTTCCGTCGGATCGGACCCGCCAGAGGCGCAGCTCGCGTTGGTAGGGCGCGGCAAAGGCGATCCACGCGCCGTCGCGGGAGAACGCCGGGTGCTGTCCGGGCGAGAGTCGACGCGGCGGATCGTCCGAGTCCAGTACGACAGAGTCGACGGAGACCTGCGACCCGATCA
>CALDCK010000223.1 GCA_937937315.1 uncultured bacterium | reverse complement strand
CCAGATGGCGTTGACCGGCGCTTCCCGGTACAGGCGCGGGAGGATCGACTCCTCCACGTAGCCGTTGCCTCCGAGACACTCCATCGCCTCGTAGATCATGGCGGGCGCGCGCTTGCAGACCCAGTACTTGCCCACGGCAGTGGCGATGCGCGCGAAGGCGCGAGCGCCGACGTCGCCCGGCGCCTCGTCGTAGGCACGCGCGAGTCGCAGCATCAGCGCAGTGGCGGCCTCGCTCTCCAGAGCGAGATCCGCCAGCACGTTGCGCATCAGGGGCTGGTCACCGAGGCGCCGGCCGAAGGCCTCCCGGTGGGTGGTGTGGTGCAGCGCCTGGGCCACGGCCTGTCGCATGAGGCCCGCGCTGCCGGACACGCAGTCGAGGCGCGTGTGATGGACCATCTCGAGGATGGTCCCCACGCCCCGACCCTCCTCGCCCACCCGCCACGCCCGGGTTCCCCGGAACTCGACCTCGCTCGAGGCGTTGGAGCGGTTGCCGAGCTTCTCCTTCAGACGCTGCAGCGCGAAGGGATTGCGGGAGCCGTCGGGCAGGATCCGCGGAACCAGGAAGCAGGTGAGCCCGCGCCGGGTCTGGGCCAGGGTCAGGAAGGCGTCGGACATCGGCGCCGAGCAGAACCACTTGTGGCCGACCAGCGTGTACTCGTCACTCGCGCCCTCCGATCCGAGAGGCTCGGCACGGGTCGTGTTGGAGCGGACATCGCTTCCGCCCTGCTTCTCCGTCATGGCCATGCCCACGAGGACCCCGCCCTTCTCCTGGGCGGGTCGCAGCTCCGGGTCGTAGCGGGTGCCGCACACGAGCGGCTCCCACACCGCAGCGATCTCGGGCTCGTGACGCAGGGCCGGCACGCAGGCGAAGGTCATGGTGATGGGGCAGCAGGATCCGCTCTCGACCTGGGAGAGCAGGGAGTGGAGCGCGCTGCGCGCGACGTGGGCGCCGGGGCGCAGGTTCCGCCAGGGCAGGCAGTGGAGCTCGTGCTCGAAGGCCAGGGCCATGATGCGATGCCACGCCGGGTGGAACTCCACCTCGTCGACGCGGTGACCGTGGCGGTCGTGGGTGCGCAGCTCCGGGGGAAAGCGATTGGCGTCGCGCCCGAGGGCGATGAACTCGGCGGAGCCAGTCACCCGGCCGAAGGCGCCGAGGCGGTCCTCCGCCCAGCCACCGCCTTCGCGCGCTACGCCTTCGCGCAGGGCGAGGTCGGAGCCATAGGCATCGATCCCCTCGAGGAGCGGCGCCTGGTTCATGACCTCGTGGGTCTGGAAGGGGTCGATCGCCAACGGGAGTCTCCGAGAAGCTCCCCGAAGCTAGCGGAATCGACCGCGCCGGGACCTCGCCTAGTGGAGTCGGTTGCGCCAGGTCGAGGCCAGGTCGCGCAGGGCGCCCTGGAGCGAGCCGTGATCCCGACGACGCGTCTTGCCGCCGTCGCGGGAGTCCTCCACCACGTAGCCGCGAGCGCTTCCGCTGTTGGCGCGGACGCGCACGGTGCGTCCCTTGTCCTTCATTCGAGCTCCGAAGACGAGCGGTCGCAGGGCCACGTCGATTCCTCCCAGGGGCTCCGGCCGACGGGCCGGGCCTCCCATGGATCGGAGGGCGCGGGCCTTCCTTGAGCGAAATCGAGCCTTTGGGACAGGATTCTGCCGCCTTGTGAGGGGTTCCCCTTTGGCGGCGGGGGGTTGGGTCACGTCCCCCTTCGCTCTGGGACCGGCTAGATTCCCTCTCCCCTGACCCGGCAATCGCGGCGATCGATCGCGTCCGGGCCACCGGAGGTGATCCTTGGCTGCCCCCGCCACGTCATCTTGGAGCCCTGCGGAAGGGTCGGCCCGCTGCCGCACGCCCCTGGGCGCCGCTCTCTTCTCCGCGTGGCTCGTCCTCGCCCTTGCGACCACAGCCATTGCGGAGGGGGAGGCGAGGAAGGAGATCCGCGTTCATCTCGATGAGCAGACCCTGACGGCCATGGAGGGAGACGACCCCGTCTACACCTTCGACATCGTCACCGGGAAGGATGGCAAGGAGACGACTGCCGGGCGCTACGCGATCATGCGCAAGCACGAGAAGTACACGAGCAAGACCTACGGCTCCGAGATGCCCTACACCATGTTCTTCACCGACGACGGCAAGGCCATCCACGGCACCCAGCTGGCGACCCTTCGCTCCTACCTGCACTCCTACCTGACCGAATCCGTGGGATCCCAGGGCTGCGTCGGCTTGACCGACGACAACGCGAAGGCGCTCTTCGAGTGGGCTCCGGTCGGTACCCCGGTGGTCGTCGTGACCGCGGAGGAGTGAAGAGACTGCGATGCGGATCTTCGCCGGTGCCTTCCTCCTCTCCCTGCTGCTCGCGCACGCCGGCGCGGCCGAAGGCGAGAAGGCCGATGCCGTGCTCGTCGTGAAGAGCGAGAAGCGCCTGTACCTGCTGCGCGACGAGCAGGTCCTGGCCAGCTACCGCGTGACCTTCGGGGGCGACCCGAAGGGACACAAGGTGAGTCAGGGAGACCAGCGCACTCCCGAGGGCGCGTACGTCCTCGACTACAAGAACGCGAGCAGCCGCTACCACCGATCGATCCACGTCTCCTATCCCAACGCCGCCGACCGCAAGCACGCCGAGGGCCTCGGCGTCGATCCAGGAGGGGACATCATGATCCACGGGCAGCCGAACGGGTGGGGCTGGGCATCCCTGGCGCTCCAGCTCTTCAGCTGGACCGACGGCTGCATCGCCCTCTCGGACCGCGACATGGATCGCGTCTGGGAGGCCGTCGACCCCGGAACGCCCATCGAGATCCGGCCCTAGCGGGAGCGATGGAACAGGAGGCCAACGCGGTGGGGTTCGAGGCCGAAGGCGCCGACATCGGGCGACGGCCGGAGAAGGTCGCCTTCGCCATGCGGGCCCTCTACGTCACCCTGGGCCTCGGCGTGGTGCGGGCCATCATCCGCTTCGTCGAGCACGCCGCGGTGCGATCCTTCGGGCTGGGAGAGATCGTCACCCTCATCCTCTTCGGGCTGTCGCTGCTCTTCATCGTGAGAGTCGGCGAGGGCCGGAGCTGGGCGAGGGTCGCGCTCCTCGTGATCCTGATCGGCGCCATCCCCCTGACGATCCTGCCGTTCTTCCAGACCATCTTCCACAACCCGATCCCCACGGCACTCGGGCTGGTGCAGGTCGTCTTCTTCACGACCGCGATGGTGCTGCTCTACGACCGGAACGTGTCCGCGTGGTTCCGTTCCGCCGGGAACGGGCAGTAGTCCGCGCGGTGGGAGCTGTGGGGCGCTCGACTCGTGAGCGCCGCGCAGGGGCCGCTCAGCCCGAGCGCACCCGCCGGCGAGCTCCGAGAGCGAGCAGGCCCAGCGAGAGCAGCATCGCCGTCGACGGCTCGGGGATGGTTCCGAAGGCGCTGTCTTCCATGCCCGGAGCCTCGGGATCGTCGGGCCCGTTCACGAACTTGGCAGCCACCGTATAGCCGCTGCCATTTGCGACCACGAAGTCGGCGCCGGTGACGGCTCCGATCGAGGAGATGTCGAGCAGGAAGACGACATTCTGGCCGGGCATCACGATCCCCGGAGTCATCTCGCCGACGCCGTCACGCAGCGCGTAGTCGAAGGCGCCGAAGCCGTCCGCGGTGAGGCCCGTCTCGACGGGATCCCAGAGCCCGGTGACGTCGCCGTTCGCCGAGTGCGTGGCGTCCAGGAGGGACAGGCCCGTCACTGCGGAGGAGGCGTTGAAGAAGAGCTGGTTGATGTTGAAGAGCGCGTCGCCTCCCTGGCCCGCCGACGGATTCGTCAGCGTGATCCGCAGCTCGTCGCCGGCGTTGCCGAGATCGTACTCGCCGACCTCGAACTCGACGGTCGCATCCAGCTGCGACGACGGAGTCGCGTCGCTGGAGACGCTGCTCAGGTTGACGGTGACCCCGATGGCTGCGCTGCTGAGGAGAAGCACCCCAAGGATGCTCGAAGCCCCGGACAGATAGACGAGCCGGAAGAATCCACGCTGCAGCGACATGAGTGACCCCTTCCCAAAGGTGCAGCTCTACAGTGGGCCCATCGCCGGCAGAAGACAATCACATTCTCGTGTTACTGCTTTTAGTGTCAGGAGATTCTCTGACCCATCCGGCCGGCGAGGCCTGGAGCCCCGACCCCACGGGGGCGAGATCCTCCAGCGAGCGGGCGGTGCTAGGCTCGCCCGCCCAGACGGCCCCCCGGCCCGGCCCGGGCTGAACGACAGCGAGCTGACCATCCCCCCATGAGTCCCGACGCCGCTCTCGTCTTCTGGATCCTGGGCGTCGCGGGGATCCTCTTCGCCTCGGGGCGAGTGCGCCTCGACGTGACGGCCCTCGGGGTGGTCCTCGCCCTGATGCTCTCGGGCGTGCTGACCCCCCGGGAAGCGCTCGCCGGCTTCGGCGATCCCGTGGTGCTGCTGGTGGCCGGGCTCCTCGTCCTCGGAGAGGCGCTGAGCCGCACCGGTGTCTCCTACGCGATGGGGAACCTCCTCCTGCGCGTGGGCGGAACGAGCGAGATCCGGCTGCTGGTGTTGCTGATGCTCTCCGCCGGGTTGCTGGGGAGCGTCATGAGCTCGACCGCCGTCGTGGCGGTCTTCATTCCCATCGTGCTCACCATCTCGTCGAAGACCGATCTCAACGCGAGTCGCCTGCTGATGCCGCTCTCCTACGGAGCCCTCGCGAGCGGAATGTTGACCCTGATCGCCACGACACCGAATCTGGTCGTGAGCGCCGAGCTCGAGTCGAAGGGGCTCGCCCCTCTCGGCTTCTTCAGTTTTACGCCCATCGGGCTCTCGGTGCTGGCCGTGGCGGTGGTCTACATGGGTCTCGTAGGACGCCACCTGCTGCCGGGAGGCAGCGTCGCCCCTGCGAAGAGTGACGCGCGCTCTCTCGAGGACCTGTGGACGGCCTTCGGTCTCGCGGACAAGCGTCTGCGGGTCGGGGGCCTCTCGCCCCTGGTCGGCGCCACCCTGGCCGAGGCGGGCATCGAGACACACTTTCGGGTCCGGGTGCTCGGAATCGAGCGAAGAGCACGACTCGGGGGCACCGATCTCCTTCCGTCACCCGGGGCCGATGCCGAGATCCACGCCGGCGACGTGCTCGTGGCGACTGCCGATGACGCCGATGCCAGCGCCTTCGCCTCGGCCCAGGGACTGACGGCGCTCCCGGTCGTCGAGGGAGATCGGGAGCTCTGGAAGGCGGAGGTGGGCCTCGCCGTCGTGCTTCTGCACCCGGAATCGAAGCTGGCGGGACGCACCCTGCGAGGGTCCGGGTTCCGCTCCGACCACGGGCTACACGTCCTGGGGCTGCGTCGACGTGGCAATATCGTCCCGGACTTCGCCGACGAGCCCCTGGAGCCCGGCGACTCCCTCCTGGTCCTGGGGAGCTGGCACGCGATCGCCCGACTCCAGGGAGAGTCCCATGACTTCGTGGTGCTGACCCTGCCGAGAGAGCTCGACGAGGTGGCTCCCGCGCGGCGTCGCGCACCCGTCGCGCTGATCATCCTCGGCGGAATGGTGGTCCTCGCCGCCTCGAACGCGATGCCGGTGGTGGCGGCCGTGTTGCTTGCCGCCCTGGCGGCGGTCCTCAGCGGCTGCCTCAGCATGGAGGAGGGCTATTCCGCCATCTCCTGGAGCACCCTGGTGCTCATTGCGGGCATGCTCCCCGTGGCCAACGCGCTCAAGGTGACCGGTGGAGTCGACCTGATCGTCGAGCTGCTCGTCGAGGGGCTCGGAGACGCGGGACCCTACTCCGTGATGACCGCATTCTTCGTCCTGACGGCGGGGCTCGGAATGGTCCTCTCCAATACGGCGACCGCGGTCCTCGTGGCCCCGATCGCCCTGCGAGCCGCGACGGTGCTCGACGTCTCCCCCTACCCACTGGCCATGACGGTGGCGATCGCAGCCTCGGCGGCCTTCGTCACGCCGGTCTCGTCGCCGGTGGTCACGCTGGTGGTCGCGCCGGGGAGCTATCGCTTCCTCGACTTCGTGAAGGTGGGTCTTCCCCTCCTGGTGCTCACCTGGGCGACGACGCTCCTGGTGACGCCCATCTTCCTGCCCTTCTAGGCGTGCGGGGGCGCCGCCAGGGCGCCTCTCACACTCGACGATCGGAATCCGGGGACCGACACCGATGGCTCGCAGCAGACTGAAGATCGCCCTGGCCCTCTTCTCGATCGCGCTGGTGCTCCTGGGCGCCCGGCTCTACTCGTTCTACTTCTCCGGCCCGGACGCGATCCTCCAGCGCGCCGAGGCCTTCGGCTTCCGCCGCATGACCGTCGCCCAGCTCGGCTCGCGCAGCGCCTATCGCTTCCACTACGTGACCAATCGCGTCGCGGACGACGCCGTGGACTCCCTCGAAGAGCGCTTCGGAGCGGAGCGCCAGACTGCGCTCCAGTTCGGCTCTTTCGACACCCACATCGAGCCGAGCCTGGGCATCGGCATGCTCATCGATCCCACGGCCTGGTTCCAGAACGAGATGATCCAGATCGACGAGATCTCCGGCCTCGACCGGTCCACCTTCGTCGAGCGCATGCGTGACCTGGTCGAGCAGTCTCCCGACCGCTCGCTGCTGGTGGTGGTGCACGGCTTTCGCGAAGCCTTCCCCTCGGCGCTGCGCAAGACCGCATTTCTCGGGCACGTGCTGGACATCAACGCGCCGATCCTGCTCTTCGACTGGCCCGGCAATCAGGGCTCGTCCCTGGGCGGCTATCGGCGGGCGCGCGCGGTGGCGGAGGCATCCGGCGGCGAGCTCGCCGAGACCCTCGAGCTCGTCCTTCGCGAGATCCGACCGGAGCGCCTCTGGCTCGTCGCCAACAGCATGGGCGGCCAGGTGGTTGCGGACGCTTTCGGCATCCTCGCCGGGAAGCCCGAGCTGGCCGACGCGGAGACCGAGATCGAGCACGTGGTGCTGACCGCGCCCGACGTCGACCACGACGAGTTCGACGCGAGGTTCCAGCAGGACATCACCGCCCTGGCCGAGAAGCTCACGGTGTACGTCTCTTCCAACGACCGGGCCCTGCTGGTGAGTCGCATCATCAACTGGAGCCGACGACGCGGAGAGAGCACGCTGAGCCCGGATCAGCTGGAGGAAGCCGCGCGGATCGGGGAGCTCGTGGAGCCCGGGAGCGATCGCGTCACCCTGGTGGACGTCACGCCGGTCAACCGCACGCGCAACTTCCACAACTTCAGCCTGGAGACGCCGGAGTTCTTCGACGACCTCTATCTGCGCCTGAGCAACCGGCGAGTGCCGCGCAGCCGCCTGCTCTACCCCATCCGGACCCCGGACGGCCGGGTCTACTGGGTGCTCACCCGAGGCCGCTGAGCTCTCGACCGCCTTCAACGGCGGGGCGGCTCAGGGCTTCGGGACGCAGGCGCCCAGCCCGACGACACCGAAGCCATCGCCGGCCACTGCCATCGTCATGGTTCCCTCCGGATCCATGATCGAGATGCTCCAGCCGGCGCCATCGCGTTCATCCTTCGCGCCATCCTCGGCGCCCTGAACGATCAGCTTGCCGTCGATGTTCGTCTCCACGCTCTTGATGACCGACTTCTGGGGCGAATCTTCGCCCGCCCGCGTGATGACCTTCTTGCCGAAATCGATCTCGAAGTGGCTCACCCCCCGGATCTCACCGGGCGTCACGGACGAGCAGCCGTTCGGGTGGTCGCACTCGTAGAGCTGGTAGACGGAGCAGAGCAGGGTGTCCTTGCCGTCGAAGAAGCTTGCCTGTGCGCTCGGTGCACCGATGCCGAAGATCAGTAGGGCGCTGAGAACGAGTCGGAGATTCATGGCTGGACGCTCTCCTAGTGAAGGGTGTAGCCGCGGCCTTCCATGCAGGCCCGGAATGCGCGGTTGAACTCGTCGCGGTTGCGCTGGTAGTTCGCCGACTCCTGGCGCGCCCACTGATCGCGCTGGCGATCGCTGTCTCGGCGGCGCATGCCGCCAAGCATTCCGCCCCCGGCCGCGCCCATGGCCGCGCCCCGGCCGGTGTCCCCGGCGATCGCGCCCACGGCGGTTCCCAGCAGGGCGCCCCGTGCGGCCCCGCCGACGACGCTGCCCTGCTGCTGCGGCGCCGCGGTGGTGGCCCGCGGCGTCGCACGCGGGTCGAAGCCGGTCCGGTCCGTGGCGAAACGCATGCACTGGAACTCGTCCTGATCCTGCTGGTCCTGGCTCTGACCCTCCGCGGGGTAGATGAAGAAATCCTGCGCATTCGCGGCCGGGACGATGGCCCCGAGCGCGAGCAGCATGATAAAGCGACGCATTGGCGCCTCCTTCGGACGTTTCGAATGAGCAGTATGCCAAATCGGGCCGGGCGATACCGCCGGGGCGGGCCGCCCCGTTACTACTTCTTGAACGGAAGCCCCGTGAGGCCCGGCCTCACGTCGGTGCCGTTCTCCCGGTTGAAGACCTCGATGAGGGCGTTGGTCACCGCGGCCGACTCCGGCTCGACGCCGCTGAGGCTGAACTCCGTCCACTCATAGGCGTTCATCGAGTCCGGGGGCTGCTTCGCCATCTGGGGCGGCGCCGGGAAGCTCTCGTGGTTGGGCACGCCCATCCGGGTGCGAATGCCCTTCTTCGTCACGTTCCAGGTCATGAAGTCGACGGCGAGATCGAAGGGACCGTCGTAGGTCTTGCGAATCTCCTCGGCCACGACGAGCTGCGTGTCGAAGTCGTTCTGGAAGTGGTAGCAGACCGCGTGCTTCGGGTTCGTGAGCGACATGATCTTGCCGAAGGCCTGGGCGGCGGTGTGACCCTGGGTGCCGACGTAGACGGCCTCGGAGGGGGCCATGCCGTAGCGCTCCATCATCATCTGCGGCGGAATGAAGCACTCGTGGATCGACAGATCGGCATCCGTCGCGTGCTCGCGCCACCACTTGTTAGGCAGGGTGTCGCTCGAGAACGCGAAACGCAGACCGTTCCAGTCGAGCACGAAGCTCACCGACTGATCGAGATGGATCGCGGGCAGGGTGCGGATCTGCACGCCGTTCTCGTCGAAGATCACGTTGTTGACGGCCATCCAGTCGAACTCGTTCACCTGGAGCTCGAGGCCACGCGGATCGACCGCGCTACCGCGGCCTGCCTTCTCCCAGGCCCACTGCTCCTGCATCTTTGCCGCCCAGGTCTCGGTCCCCCATTCGGGTCGGACACCGGAGGGTCCCCAGACGCGCAGCGGCGTCAGGCGGTTGTTGACCGGACCGGTGAAGTAGAAGGCGGGGAAGTCCCCCGCGTGGTCGAGATGGAGGTGACCGAGGAAGACCTTGTCGAGCTGGTCCAGGGGGATGCCCAGGGCCATGATGCGCTCGAAGGAGCCCTCGCCCATGTCGAAGATGAACTTGTCACCGTTTCCGAGCTCGACCAGGAAGCAGGCCGCCGCCTGCTTCAGGCGCGGCTGCGGCATTCCCGTGCCGCAGGCCACGACCCGCATCTCGTCCTTGCCGAGCGTCTCGGTGCCCGGGAAATAGACCTCTTGAGCCGGGAAGGGCTTCGTTCGCGACCAGGCCTCCGGCCCGGCGGCCTCGGCCTTCGCCGAGCGCAGCCCCACCTGGAGATCCACGTCGAGGGTCCAGGCCGCAGCGACCACCGCGGCGACGACGGCGGCGCCCGTGACGAGAGTCCGCTTCCTGAGCTTCATTGCGATTCTCCTCGAGATCTTAAAGATGAACCACCGACGTCGATCGACATCGGTGGATGCGGGAGCAGGCACCCGGCGAGCCCGCCGGGTCTGCCAGCTCGGATCCGCCATCTCCGGTCGTGTGGCGCGCCCGGCACGACTCGAACGTGCGACCTTCAGGTCCGCAACCTGACGCTCTATCCAACTGAGCTACGGGCGCCCGGAGAAGCGAGGCCGGATCGTAGCGAATCCCCCGGCAAATTCCGTGGCGGAGCGGGGCGTCGGCGGCGAGCCCGTCTCCGCGCTCGAGATCCCCGATCTCGGGGAAAAGTACTGAGAAACCGCTCGAATCGGAGGCCTCCGCAGGGCCGGCTTCCCCGGATTCGGATCCGTCTCGCCGGCTCCTCGGCTTCGTCCTCTCATCCTTCGTCATCCCGTTCGGGGGCGAGATCATTCCCCATGCCTGGGCGGACACCCTCGGTCGCCTGCTTCGTGGGATCGCTCGTCCCGAGGCAGCGCCGAATAAATGGATGGCAGGTCTACCGCGGCTCGCCACCTTCGGCGAGAGGCGTCGGAACCACGACCTCGTCCAGCTCGATGAGCTCCCAGCGGGGCTTCCGATCCGGGTTCAGCAGGAGATCTCCCTGGGCGAGCCGGAGGCCGAGGCCGATCTCCCGGCGCGCTGCTGCGGCGTGCTCGAGGTCTCTCCGGAGCCCAGGGGCGCGGCCGTGTCGAGCGTGATCCGATCTGAGCGTTCTCGGAGACTACCTCCATGAACGCTCTCCCGCGTCTGGGAGGGCCTGAAAGGAGCACATCCGATGACGCTTTTCGGCATGGCGAGTCTCGATCGGGATCGAACAACCGGCACCACTGCCCAGGGCGTCGGGACGGCAAGCGCCAAGATCAAGGTGAGCTCGTCCGTCCTCTCAGGTGGCGCCGCTGCGGAAGAGGTGATCTTCCGCAGAACCGGTGCGGGCGCCGAGATCCTCCGCATCCCGCTCGCGATCGGCGAGAACCTCGAGATCACCCGTGGCTTCCAGGCCGACTCGGGTCTCGATGTGCTGACCGCGGACGCGGCCGGCGACGTCCACGTGACGGTCTTCTACTTCGACGCCTGATCTTCCGGGGGATC
>CALDCK010000222.1 GCA_937937315.1 uncultured bacterium | reverse complement strand
ACGGCACCTGCCAGGACGTGTCGGAGCACGTACCGACCCGACCGCCCCGAAGCTGGGGAGCGAAGAAGCGCCCCAAGAAGAAGACGCCGACCCGCTGACCGCGTCGCCGGGCTCAGTCGAGGGCCAGGCCCACGAGGCGCTCGACGAGAGCGCCGCCGACCCAGGAGAGGATCGGGATCAGCAGGTAGAAGCCGAAGCGACGCAGCACCGCAGTCTCGAAGGGCCACTCCTGGGCGCGGGAGACCAGGTCGCGGTAGGCGATCAGATCGGCCAGGGAGAGGGAGTCGGCTCCCTCTCCAATCCGCGTCTCCTCGAGCCGACTGCGATCGCCGCGAATCGCCGCCTCGACCCGGTCCAGCTCCTCGCGCTTCACGGCCACGATCCGTCGGTGCAGGCCCCGCGCTGGCAGCAGCAGCGCGCCCGTGGCGATGGACAGGATCACGGCCATCAGCGGCACGGATACATAGAGGGACTCGCGAAAACGCAGCTCCGGGTTCACGAAGGCCAGCGTCGCGAGCGACAGACCGATCACCCAGGTAAGCGCCCCGCGCAGCGCGAGGCGTCCGATCGGGTGAAGCGGCCGGGGATCGAGCAGGTCGATCTCGAGGGATGCGAAGGGGTCCCTGCGCGGGCTCCCGGCGATCGAGAAGTAGGCGGCGCGGCCGCCGACCCAGAAGAAGAGCACGCCGAGAAAGAGCATGTAGGTCATCGCGTGGAGACTCGTCCACGCCGCCAGGGGCGGTGCGCCGACGAGGGCGTTCGGCCCCTCGATGAAGCACACGAAGAGCAGGATGCCCGCGAGCCCGGCCCAGCGACTCCGGCGCACGACGGAGACGGGCATCTCGTGGAGCAGCGCCTCGTCGGTGGCCGGGTGGGGACCGCCGCCCGGGCCCGTAGCCACCTGGAAATCGCGGGCCTGGGAGCGCACGAGCCAGCGCCACACCGCGAGCGTGTAGCCGGTCGTGAGGGATGCGACGAGGGCCACCCGGGTCGCGAAGCCGAGCCCGACCGACAGCTTCCCCCCTGCGAGCTCGACCCCGCTCGCGAGGACCGCCCCCCGGAACACCAGCGCACCCGCGACCAGGAGCCCCGCGACCAGGGCCCCCCAGAGCAGCGCCGACAAGCCCAGGGCGAGACCCAGCCGAACCTCCCAGACGATGGCCCTGGGCTCGACCCCATCCGGCGCGGCCGTCTCGGCGAGTGCCATGGGAGGAACCTACCGGAAGCCGCCGGGGGCAGCCCTCACGGGCAGCCGGGCCCTGGATCCGGCCCCTGAGCCTTGCCCGGGGCTCAAGTTCGACCTAGGATCGACCGATCTGGTCATACCAATCTGGTCTGACCGTGCGCGCCCATCCGAATCCCGTCTAACCCCCATGCTCGACCTGCCCGCATCCGTGGAGAAGGTGGTTCGCCACCTTCGTGAGGACATCCTGCGCGGACGTCTGCGCGCGGGGGAGCGTCTGCCCTCGGAGCGCGAGCTGGCCGAGCGGATCGGGGTGAACCGTGGGGCGGTTCGCGAGGCCCGCCGAACCCTCGCCCAGCTCGGGCTGCTGGAGATCGCCCCGGGGGGAGCCCGGGTCGCTCCGCTGGGTGAGGCGAGCCTGGGGGTGGTCGAGCATCTGCTCGACCTCGACGAGCTGCCCGACCCGGCGGTGGTCGGCTCGATCCTGGAGGCGGGGGCCATCATCTTCTCGGGGGCGATCGTGCACTTCGTCGAGCGGGCCGACGCGGCGCAGATCGCCGACGCGCGCGAGCTACTCGACCGACTCCAGCAGCCGGACCTGCTCGACTCGGCTCGACACGACACGATGCACGACCTCTTCCACCTGACCGTCGAGGGCAGCGGCAACTTCGTCCTGGGGCTGATCCGTCAGAACCTGAAGCTCCAGTTCTACGCCCAGATCCGGGAGGTGAACGAGATGGCATCGGTCATCCCCCAGGCGGAGGTCTTGCCCGTCGTCCAATCCCTCGACCACGCCATCGCCGCCCGCGACGGGGAGTCCGCGAGCCGCAACCTCCGCGAGCTCTTCGACATCCATCGCAGCCACGTGCTGAACCGCCTGAACGAAGCCCGAGCGGGCGACTCCGACGAGACGGCTTCTCCTACCCCCTCGGTCCTCGAATCCCTGCGACTCGAAACGCGCCCTCCGGAGCTCGAATGAACATCCCCCGCGCAAAGCTCGTCCTGCCCTTCACCGTGCTGCTCGCGGCGCTGATCTTTGGGGCGCTGATCCTGATCACGGCCCCGGAGGTGGAGAGCACCCCCCCCGATCGACAGCCCCAGATGGTGCGCATCCTGGAAGCGCGACCCGAGACGGTCCAGCTTCGCGTCCGCTCCCAGGGCACCGTCGCGCCGCGCACCGAGAGCGCGCTCGTCCCGGAGGTCTCGGGTCGGGTCCTCTGGACCTCTCCGGCCCTCGTATCCGGAGGATTCTTCGAGGTCGACGAGGTGCTGCTGCGGATCGATCCCCAGGACTACGAGATCCAGGTGGCGAAGGCCCGCGCTGCGGTCGCTCGCGCCACGGGCGAGCTCGATCACGCGCAGCAGCACCAGGAGCGCCTGGACGGACTCGCCGCCCGCGACATCGCGAGCCCGTCTCAGCTCGACGACGCGCGCCGCAGCGTGCGAGTGGCCCAGGCGGCGGCCGACGAGGCCCGGGCCAACCTCACCCAGGCGCGCCGGGACCTGAGCCGCACGGAGATCCGCGCGCCCTACGCCGGGCGAGTCCGGGAGGAACGGGTCGACGTGGGCCAGTTCATCTCGCGCGGCGTCTCGATCGCGACCATCTACGCCACGGACTACGTGGACATCCGCCTGCCGATTCCCGACGGACAGCTCGCCTTCCTGGACCTGCCCCTCTGG
Organism: uncultured bacterium; assembly: GCA_937937315.1. Classification (GTDB taxonomy): domain Bacteria; phylum Myxococcota_A; class UBA9160; order UBA9160; family SMWR01; genus CALDCK01. The sequence continues at coordinate 2,867 of CALDCK010000222.1, read as the reverse complement.
AGCGGAAAGGAGCCGACGCCCGAGGGGCCCGAGGTGCTGCTCCACGCCCGGTTCGCCGGGGCGGAGCATTCCTGGAGCGGCCGCATCGTCCGCACCGAGGGAGAGATCGACGCGAAGAGCCGGATGGTCCACGTCGTGGCCCGCGTCGAAGACCCCTACGGCGTCCGGGACGACGGATCGACCACACCCCTCGCCGTCGGTCTCTTCGTGCGTGCCGAGATCGCCGGGCCGGAGCTTCGGGACATCGTGGTCGTGCCGCGCTCGGCTCTGCGGGACGGAGACAGCGTCCTGGTATTGGACGAGCACGATCGGCTGCGCCGTCGCGACGTCGAAGTGATTCGCGCAGATCGTGACGAGATCCTGATCCGCAACGTGCCCGTGGGAGCGCGAATCTGCATCTCTCCGCTCCAGGTCTTCGTAGAGGGCATGCGCGTGCGGACGGCCGAGCGGGACGCCGCGCCGGGCGCGCGAGACGAGGCAGCCGGGGCCACATCGTGAGCCGCGTGATCGCGTGGTTCGTCCACAACTCCGTCGCCGCCAACCTTTTGATGGCGCTCCTGGTCGTGGGCGGGCTGCTCTCCCTGCCCGCAATCCATCAGGAAGAGTTCCCCAGCATCGAGACCGACCTCGTTCGAATCAGTGTCGAGTACCGCGGCGCGGCACCGGAGGAGGTCGAGCAGGGGGTCTGCATCCGAATCGAAGAGGAGATCGAGGGCACGCCCGGGATCGATCGGATCAGCTCGATGGCCGTCGAGGGCGCATGCGTCCTCACCGTCGAGCTCATCGTCGGCACCGACACGGCTGCCGCCCTCGACGAGATCAAGAACCGGGTCGACGCGATCGCGACCTTCCCGGTGGAAGCCGAGACGCCGGTCGTATCCCTCGTGGTAATGACCAACCGTGTGGTTCAGCTGGCGCTCACGGGCGATGCGGACGAGCGCACCCTGGTCGAGATCGGAAAGCGCGTGCGCGACGAGATCGCCGCCCTGCCCGGCGTTTCCCAGGTCGCGCTCACCTTCGCGCGACCTTACGAAATCTCGATCGAGATCTCGGAAGAAACCCTCCGGCGCCACGAGCTCACCTTCGACGGCGTCACCGCCGCCGTCCGGCGCTGGTCCCTCGACCTGCCCGGCGGCTCCGTGAAGACCGTCGGGGGCGAGATCCTGCTGCGAACGAAGGGACAGGCCTACCGGGGTGCAGACTTCGAGAACGTCGTCGTACTGACCCGCACCGACGGAACCACCATCACACTGGGTGAGATCGCCGAGGTCCGCGACGGCTTCGAGGACGTCGACCTGCGCGCGCGGCTCGATGGAAGGCCTGCCGCATTGATCCAGGTGGAGCGCATCGGCGAGGAGGACATCATCGCCATCGCCGAGCGGGTCCACTCCTACGTCGCGAGCGGCCCGACCTGGCTGCCCGAAGGCGTACGACTCGAGGTCTTCGACGACGAGGCGGCCGCCCTCGGCCAACGCCTCGATGCCCTGCTCGAGAACGCCCGAAACGGTCTGGTCCTCGTCCTGCTGATCCTCGGGCTCTTTCTGCGCTTCCGTCTGGCCCTGTGGGTCGCGGCGGGTGTACCGATCGCGTTCCTGGGCGGACTGATGTTCTTCCCGGCCGTCGGCCTCTCGATCAGCACCCTCTCCGTCATGGCCTTCATCCTGGTGCTGGGCATCGTCGTCGACGATGCGATCGTCGTCGGGGAGAGCGTCTACACCCAGGAGCGCCGCGGACTGGACCAGGTCGCCGCAGCCATCCGGGGCACCCAGGAGGTCTACGTCCCCGTCATCTTCGGCGTGATGACGACCGTGGCGGCCTTCCTGCCGTTGATGCTGGTGCCGGGCCCGATGGGGCGCTTCTTCGGCGTCATCGGCGTGACCGCCATCCTCTGTCTCGTGTTCTCACTGCTGGAATCCCAGTTGATCCTGCCGGCTCACCTGGCCCATCGCCGCACCGACAGCCGAGGTGAGCACCCGAACCGCGTCGTCGCGCTCTGGCAGCGCGTCCAGGGCAGGTTCGGCAACGGCCTCGAAGAGCTCGGGAGCGGACGCTACCGGCGCTTGCTCGGACGCGCGATCGAGTACCGGTACGTAGTGCTCGCCGGAGCCATCGGCGTGCTGCTGATCGCAGCAGCGCTCTTCGCCAGTGGACGCCTCCGCTACCAGTTCTTCCCTGCCATCGAGGGCGACATCGTCTACGCCTCGCTCACCATGCCGCCGGGTACCCCCGTGGAGGCGACCGAGCAGGCGGTGCTCCAGATCGAGGGCGCGGCCAACCTGCTGCGCGACGAGTTCACCAGCGAGGACGGCAGCGCCGTGGTTCGCGTTCTGACCACGATCGGGAACTTCCAGACCCGGGACGGCCCTCCCGACCTCTCGGTGAAGAGCGGCGGCTCCCACCTGGCGGAGGTCTCCCTCGAGCTCATCCCCTCCGACGAGCGCGACTTCGGTGGACACGCGGTGGCCCAGCGCTGGCGCGCGCTCACCGGAGGCGTGACCGACGCCGTGCAGCTCGTCTTCACGGCCGACGCCTTCTCGACGGGAAAGCCGATCGACGTCAGCCTGCGCGGGGGCAGCATCGAGACGCTCACGGCGGCGGCGCGTGCCGTGAGGATCCAGTTGGCTGGATACCCCGGACTCTCGGACATCGGCGACTCCTTCCGGGCCGGCAAGCAGGAGCTGAAGCTCTCGCTCCAGCCGGAGGTGCGACCGCTCGGTCTGACCCTACGCGACCTGGCCAGCCAGGTGCGCCAGGCCTTCTACGGCGAGGAGGTGCAGCGTATTCAGCGCGGCCGGGACGACGTGCGCGTGATGCTCCGCTATCCGGAGAGCGAGCGTCGCTCCCTCGGAAACCTCGAGGAGATGCGG
>CALDCK010000221.1 GCA_937937315.1 uncultured bacterium | reverse complement strand
GTCGAGCGCTCTCCCGTCGTGCTCTTCAATCTCTCTCAGGCCTACGGTCGATCCTTCCAGGTCGACGACCTGAATCGCACGCTCGAGGCGGCCCAGCGCGTCGACGGAGAGCTCATCGCGCAGCTCGCATCCCTCCAGCGCGCCAAGAACGAGGGCTTCGTCGTCGACCTGCCGCTCGAGGTCGAGGCCGCATGGACGCGGGCCCTCGCCGGGTCGTCGGGTGAGGCTCTCGCGGCCGAGCTGCGAACGCCGCTGGCGCCGGGTCGCCTTGGACGCTCCGCACTGGATGCGTCGGTGGCCTTCGCCGCAGCGCTCCTCTTCTCCTGGGCGATCGGCGCCCGCCTGCGGACCTCGCGCAGCTGCGGCCGCTGCGGAGAGCGCCAGTGTGCCCCCTGCGGGAACGGTGTGGTGCGAGCGGTCTGCGCAGACTGCACGAGACTCTTCGATCACCCGGAGAAGACCGACCGCGCGCTGAGGGTGCAGCGGATCGAAGAGCTTCGCGAGCGCGACCAGCGCATCCGAAGGCTGGAGACCCTGACCTCGGTCCTGCTACCCGGCGCAGCGGGTCTGATCTCGGGCCGACCGCTGCGCGGGCTTCTCGGCGCTGTCTGCTTCGCGCTGGCGGGAGCCGCTGCCCTGTGGCGCGGTGGAATCGTGCCCGATCCCCTGGTGGCCGGCGCTGCCGCACCTGTCGCCTTTCTCGGCGTGGCCGCCCTGGCGGCGGTCCTCTACGCCGCGTCGATCGCGATGTCCCTCGGCACCGGAGAGGCTTCCAGTTGAGCGTCGGACTTTCGGGAAACCTTCGCGACTTCGGCATCGCCGACGTCTTTCAGCTGATTGGACAGCAGCGCAAGACGGGGGTTCTCGAGCTCTCCCGGGGCAAGCGTCGGGTCCAGCTCGTCTTCGATCGAGGCGGCGTCGTGGTCGCGTTCCCCGCCGCCGCACGCGACGGGGACTCGGACCCCCTCGGAGAAATGATGGCTCGCTGCGGTGTGCTCACCCGCCAGCGCGTCGCCGAGGCGACCTCTGCGCGACGCTCCTCGGCGCAGGCCTTCGGGCGAGCGGTCGTCGACCGCGGATGGCTCGACGTGGCTCAGGTCACGTGCATCGAAGACCTCCTGACGCGCGACACCATCTTCGAGGTTCTGCGCTGGGAGAGCGGCTCGTTCGACTTCCGGGCGCAGGCCGTGAGCCACGATCGCGACCCGGGCACCCTCCTCGGCGCCGAGCAGATCCTGATGGACGGGCTGCGCATGGTGGACGAGTGGCAGAGCTTTACGGCGCAGGTCCCGTCGGACGAGATGGTCTTCGAGCCCGTGGGGAGCTTCGAGACCTATCGCGACAGCGCGGGGACGGTTTCGGCGGATCAGCTCGAGAGCGCGCGGACCGTTCACTCGCTCGTGGACGGGCGCCTCCCCGCGCGGCGGATCGTCGACCTGTCGCGTCTCGGGACCTTCGACGGCACCCGCATCCTCGCAGAGCTTCGGAGCGCCGGCCTGGTCGAGCCGGTCCGGGGACAGGGTGGTCTGGGCCTGCGACGCCACGCTCGGGCGATCCGGAGCAGTGCTCCGCGCCTGTCCGGCGGCGTCGCCACCTCCGTGGCAACGGCGGTCTGCGTCCTGGCGCTCCTCGCCTCGGCCGTCTTCGTACGATCCCACCAGCCGGATGCGACGCCTCTACGGATCGAGCCGCGATCCCTCGAACGCCTGCGGGAGGCCTACGCGACCCGCCGCCTGCGAAACGCCATGGACGCCTACCGGCTGGCCGAGGGGGACTGGCCGGCTTCCCTCGACGGGCTCGTGCGGCGCGGCTACCTGGGCGCGGAGGCGTTGGCGGCGCCCGAGGGCCGTCCCTACTATTCGGCGAATCGAGATGACGGGGTCGTTCTACTCGCCCCCGAGTACTGAGATCGGAAACCGAGCCCCAGCGCGACGTCGCGCATCTCGAGGAATCACCTGGCTTCGAACCCGCCGACCACCCGCCAGTCGTTGATCTTCGACGACAATACGAGCGCGGCAGCGCTCTACGGCGAGGGCGATCGCAACCTGCGTATCCTGGAGCAGGAGCTTTCGATCGAGGCGCGGGCGCGGGGCAACGAGGTCCGCCTGGTCGGACCTGCCGCGCCGGTGGCCCAGGCCCGCAAGGTGCTCGAGCACCTCTACGGTCGGCTGCGAGCCGGCGACGTCGTGAAGTCCCGCGAGGTCCGTGAGACCCTGCGAACGCTGACGCATCAGCCGAATGCCGATCTCGAGGATGTCTACGAGGACGTCCTTGCGGACGTCGGCGCCCGTCGCCGGATCTCGGCGAAGACCCTCGCCCAGCGCCGGTACATCGACCTCATGCGCAAGCACGACATGGTGTTCTCGATCGGCCCGGCAGGAACGGGGAAGACCTATCTGGCGATGGCCGTTGCCATCGCCTCCCTGAATCGCCACGAAGTCTCGCGGGTGGTGCTGACGCGGCCCGCGGTGGAGGCCGGCGAGAAGCTCGGCTATCTGCCGGGCACGATGGCGGAGAAGGTCAACCCCTACCTCCGCCCGCTCTATGATGCCCTCGGTGACATGATGGACTACGAGAAGTCGATGCGATTGCTCGAGCGCGGCGTCATCGAGGTGGCGCCGCTCGCCTTCATGCGCGGCCGAACCCTCAACGACGCCTTCGTGATCCTCGACGAGGCCCAGAACACGACCAGCGAGCAGATGAAGATGTTCCTCACCCGGCTCGGCTTCGAGTCGAGGGCCATCGTCACAGGAGACGTGACGCAGATCGACCTCCCGGCGGATCGCCGCAGCGGACTCATCGAGGCTCTCGAGGTGCTCCGGGGTGTCGACGGCATCGGATTCATGCACTTCTCCGATGCGGACGTGGTGCGCCACCCGCTGGTCCAGTCGATCATTCGCGCCTATGAGCGCCGAGGCGGGGGGCGCAGGGACGTTCCGCGCGCGGACGCGGGACCGGCGCCGGAAGCAGAACCCGAATCCGAATGACGGTGCGCCTCATGGGGCGTCGTGGCCTGCCTCGGGTGGATCGCCGCCGGTTGCGCCGTCGCGCCGGGGCGATCCTCCGGGCAATCGATCGCGCGGACGCGGAGCTCTCGGTGGCCCTGGTCGACGACGCCGCGATCGCGGACCTGAACGAGCGCTATCGGGGAATCGCCGGCCCCACCGACGTGCTGTCGTTCTCGCTCATCGACGGACCCTATCCGGAGCGCCGCGGCGACCTGCTCGGAGACGTGGTGGTCAGCCTCGAGACCGCCGAGCGCCAGGCCCGACGCGGAAGGCGCGAGCTCGACGAGGAGGTGCTGAGGCTGCTGATCCACGGCGTCCTCCACCTGGTGGGGCACGATCACCAGGAGCGCGTCGAGGCGCGCGCGATGCGGGCCGAGGAGCGTCGAGTGCTGCGAGCCGTCGCGTCGTGACGACGGGACGTCGCCTGGCATGGGTCGTGGGCTACGCCCTCGTGACCTTTCTGGCCTTCCCGCACCCCGTCGCGGGGGGAATCGTCGATCTCGGCTGGGCCCTCGGCTGGGCTTCCCCCGCGGCGTTGATCCTCGGACTGCGCGGCCTCGATCCTCGGATGGCCGCTCGCTGGGGCTTCGCCGCATCACTGCTCGCCCACACGGCGGTGCTGCACTGGATCTACGTCGTCACCGTCTTCTACGGCAATGCGCCGCCTCCGGTCGGTCTCGTTGCGCCGGTGCTGCTCGCCATCTACATCGCGCTCTTCGGCGCGCTCTTCGGCGCGGCCCACGCCGCCCTCGTCCGGCGTGGGCTCGCCTCACCCTGGGCCGCTGCACTGCTGTGGACCGCCCTCGATCATCTGAGGTCCTTCGCGCTGACGGGATTTCCCTGGGCGACCCTCGGCTACTCCCAGCACGAGAACCCCTGGCTCCTACCCCTCGCCTCCTACGGCGGGGTCTACGTCCTCTCCTTCGTGGTCGCCCTGGGCGGCGCCGCTCTGGCCGCATGCGCGGATCCGGCTGCGCGCCGGCGTCGTGGAGCGGGTCTGGCCCTGGTCGGCGTGGTGGTGGCCCACGGCCTCGGGGCCCTGGCGCCGAATCCGGAGGCTGCTCCGGATCGCGAGACGGTTCGGGTGGCGGTGCTCCAGGGGAACATCGAGCAGGGGGTGAAGTGGAGTCGCTCCTGGTCCGAGCGCACTCTCGAGATCTACGAGCGCATGAGTCGCGAGGCGGCGGGCGCGGGGGCCCGGATCGTCGTGTGGCCGGAGACGGCGGTGCCCGGTGCGATCGACGGCGACCCGAAGCTCCGCCGTCGCCTCGAGGACCTGGCCCGGGAGACCGGCGCGCATCTCGTCGTCGGCGCCGTGGGTCTCGAGTTCGACGAGAGCCTGCGACCCACCCATTACTACGACAGCGCCTACGTCATCGATCCCGCCGGCGTCTTCCGGGACCGCTACGACAAGACCCACCTCGTCCCCTTCGGCGAGTACGTCCCGTTCCGGGCCGTTCTGGGGCGGTTCGTGGGGGCCGTCGCGAGCGGCATCGCCAGCGCGGACGTCACGGCGGGTGAGCGCCCCCGGTCCCTGATCCTCGAGGACCCTGGAGGTGTGATCCGGCCGGGCGTGGTGGTCTGCTTCGAGCTGTTGTTTCCGGACCTGGTGCGGCGCTTCGCCGCGGACGGCGCCGAGCTGCTGCTCGCCATCACCAACGACGCCTGGTACGGGCGGACTGGCGCGCCCTATCAGTTCCTCGCCATCACGGCGCTGCGCTCCGCCGAGACGGGGTTGTGGACGGCGCGGGCGGCGAACACCGGGATCTCCGGTTTCATCGACGGGCGGGGGCGCGTGGTCGAGCAGACGCCGATCTTCGAGGAGGCCTGGCTCGTGGCGGACGTGCCCCGCGCGCGCGACCCGCGCTCGACCTTCTACGTCCGACACGGGGACGTCTTCTCCTTCGCCTGCTGGGTGGGTGTCGGCGGGCTCGCGATACTCGGATGGAGGCGTCCCCAGGGCGCGGCGAAGGTGCGCGAAGGCGATGGATGAGTGATCCTCGGCCCACCCCGGCACCCCCCGAGGTTCCCGATGAGTGAGAAGCCCGAAGTTCACGACGATCACGAGCTCCAGGAGCAGCTGCGCGGCCTGCGCAAGCGCTTCGACGAGCTCCGGGGGCGTCTTTGACCTCGAAGGTCTGCGAGCCCGGCTGGCCGAGTTCGAGGAACAGGTCGAGGACCCCTCGCTCTGGGACGATCGCGAGCGCGCCGAGGCGCTGCTGCGTTCGAAGCGGGGCGTAGAGCGGGAGATCGACGGCTTCGACACCCTCGCGACGTCGATCGAAGACGCCGAGGTCCTGTTGGACCTCGCTC
>CALDCK010000220.1 GCA_937937315.1 uncultured bacterium | reverse complement strand
TTCAAGGACACCCCCGAAGAGGCCGAATTTCGCGCGGAAGCGAGCAGCTGGCTGAAGGCCAACGCAAAGCTTCTCGCGCCGGGACAGCGCCGCGAGTCGCCCGCGGGCGTGGAAGGCCGGAAGGGCCTGCTCGATCGCGCGCGGGCCTGGCAGGCGCAGAAGGCCGATGCGGGCTGGGCCTGCATCACCTGGCCGAAGGAGTTCGGCGGCCGGGGAGCGAGCGCCATCCAGAACGTGATCTGGAACCAGGAGGAGGCGAAGTTCGACGTACCGCCGAACCTGTTCTCGATCGGCCAGGGAATGCTCGCACCGACCATCATGGCCCATGGCACTCGCGAGCAGAAGGATCTCTACATCGAGAAGCTGCTCCGGGCCGACGAGATCTGGTGCCAGCTCTTCAGTGAGCCCGCCGCCGGCTCGGACCTCGCTGGCCTGCGGACGACCGCGGTCAAGGACGGGGACGACTGGATCGTGAACGGCCAGAAGATCTGGACCTCCGGCGCCCACTACAGCCAGCGGGGCATGATGGTCACCCGCACCGATCCAAGCGCGAAGAAGCACGCGGGCATCACCTACTTCATCGTCGACATGGACTCTCCCGGCGTCGAGATCCGCCCGATCCGGCAGATCAACGGCGCCAGCGACTTCAACGAGGTCTTCTTCACCGACGTGCGTATCCCGGACAAGAACCGGGTCGGCGCCGTGAACGACGGCTGGCGGGGAGCGATCACGACGCTCATGAACGAGCGCGCGACCATCGGCAGCGCCGGGGGATTCGGCGCGGGCATCCAGGATCTGATGAAGCTGGCCCGCGAGACCGAATGGAACGGCCGGCCGGCCATCGAAGACCCGGCGGTGCGACAGCGGCTGGCGGACTTCTACGTGAAGCTGAAGGGACTCGAGTACACCGGCTATCGGGCACTCACGGCCCTGTCCCGGGGCACGACGCCCGGACCCGAGAACTCCATCGGCAAGATGGTGGGGGCGCTCCTGCGCCAGGAGATGGCCGCCTTCGCCCTCGATCTCCAGGGCCCTGCCGGCGTCCTCTCCGATCCGGCGACCGCCTCCCTCGAGGGAGCCTTCCAGTTCAGCTATCTGGCCGCACCCGGGCTCCGACTGGCGGGGGGGACCGACGAGATCCTCCACAACATCGTCGCGGAGCGCGTGCTGGGTCTGCCCGGCGAGCCGAGGATGGACAAGGACCTCGCCTTCCAGGAGATCCCGACGGGTCGTTAGATCGCCTTTCGGGGCCTTCGAAGCCCCCGGGCGCCGGCGACGGCCAGCGCCAGGGCCAGCAGCCATGCGCCCGGGTCCGCGAGGGCGGGCACGGTCAGCTCCACGGCGCAGACGTCGCTGCAGCCGTCGCCGCCGGTGGTGTTGCCGTCATCGCACTCCTCGCCGAGTCCCGGCTGTAGCGCGCCATCGCCACAGAACTCGACGACGCAGAGGTCGGAGCAGCCGTCGCCGCTGGCCATGTTGCCGTCGTCGCACTCCTCGCCGAGACCCCCGTCCGTCGTGCCGTCACCGCAGAAGGGCCCGGCGTCGAGGGTGAAGGTCACGCGATAGCCGTCCGGTCCGACGGCTCGGCCCCAGGTCGAGTACTCGTCCGCCGACACGAAGATCGAGCTCGAGACATCGTCGAGACCGAAGAGTACGGCGCCTTCATCCGCGTTGCCGAGACAGAGGAGGCCGCCGCAATCCGAGTAGGCGTCGATCGTGATCTCGAGGGATCCGCTCAGCGTCGCGTCCCCACTGCCGGAGACGACGTCGCCGATGCGGCTGGCGGAGAAGGGCTGGCTACCGGTTCGGCCGGCGCTGCGCGACACGGGAGCAGCGAAGTCGAGAGGCGGTCCCCCGTCCAGGGCGAGCGCGGCACCGGTCGCTCCGGCATTGGCGCTTCCATCGCCGTCGCTCACCGTCGTGAGCAGACCCTGGAGCTGCTGGTCGATCACGAGATCCCAGTCGGCGCCGCCGGTTCCGCTGATCTCGAGGGTGAGGTCGTAGGCGATGCGCCCGGCCTGGTACTCCGTCGACGCAGGATTCGCGTCGGCGACCACGCCGGCGTCTACGTCGAAGGCGACGGCGGGGCTGCCGTTGCCCGACGCATGGGCGTCGACCGCGAAGACGTTGATGTCGACGACTCCGGTCTCGTTGCACGCAGGGCTGCCCGGGGAGTAGGCGACCGGGCCCGATTGATCGTCGTCGTCGTCCGAGGCGAAGCAGAGGCTCTGGTTCGTCGGCGTGAGGGTCAACATCTGGGACGTGGCTGGTGAGCCCAGTGTGAGGAGGGCGAGCGGGAGGGCCAGACGCAACGACATGGGAGTTCCTCCGGGTCGAGCAGGAGACCACCCTATGCGTGCCGCGGACCTCGGGCGAGGGGATTCTTCCCGCTCCGGTCCGCCGTCTGGGAGGGATTGGAATCGTCGAGGCCGGCGAGGGTCTGCGCGAGCAAGAGCGGAGCGGCCCGCTCGACGGGGCCGGCCGACGCGGCGAGCCAGAGTGCGACGGGCGCGAGGTCCTTCGGGGCGAGGCAGAGGCGCGGTCGGGAGGCGAGGGCGCGGGCGACGCGTTCTGCCATGCGCTCCGGTGACGACGAAGGTGTCCCCGCTGCCACCAGTCGCGCGTGCAGCGTCTTCCAGCGCGAGGCGCCGCGTTCGTCGCGCCAGCGGATCGCGTCGGCGAGAGCTGGGGCCGCGGCCAGGGCGCTCTGGTACCCGGCGTCGCCGTCGGGATCCCCGGTGAGCGCGACGTCGAGAAGCAGCTCGATGCCCACATGAGCGGCTCCGCGCGCGGGGCCCCGGCCGAGCCCGGCGGCCTCGAGGTCGCCCACGCCCTCGCGCTGGAGGATCCGGAATGCGCGGGCGGCGTGGAAGGCGGAGTCGGTCCGGTGGTGCAGGGATGCGCCCCGCGACAGCGAGGCATGCTCGATTGCATCGATGCGAATCCCGACGATGTGCGAGAAGTCGGGGAGCATCGCGCCGAGCACATGGGCGTCGTCGCCGCCAAGACTCGTGGCGATCCGCGCGTGGGCGAAGTAGTTCAACCGGTGTCCTCGCGGGCGGGCCTCGGGAGCGGCGCCCTCCTGGGATGGTCGGCGAGTATACTGCCGACATTCATCGCTTCGCAGACCGTTGGAGGAATCGCATGCTGGACGTCGCCATCACCGGGGGCCTGGTCGTGGACGGCAGCGGTGCTTCGGCGCGCCGCGCGGATGTCGGTCTTCGCGGTGACCGGATCACAGCGGTCGGGAGCCTCGAGGAGGAAGCCCGGGAGACGATCGACGCCACGGACCGCGTCGTGTGTCCGGGCTTCGTCGACGTGCACACCCACTACGATGCCCAGGTCTTCTGGGATGCGACTCTCTCGCCGTCTCCCTTCCACGGGGTGACGAGCGTCGTGGGCGGCAACTGCGGCTTCAGCATCGCGCCGCTCTCTCCCGACGCGGGGGAGTACCTGATGCGCATGCTGGCCCGGGTCGAGGGCATGCCCCTCGAGAGCCTGCGAGACGGGGTTCCCTGGGACTGGCGCTCCTTCGGCGAATACCTGGACCGCATCGAAGGCCGGGTGGCCGTGAACGCCGGCTTCATGGTGGGCCATTCGGCTCTGCGCAGGGTCGTGATGGGAGAGCGGGCCGTCGGGCACGAGGCGTCAGCCGTGGAGCTCGAGGCCATGCTGGCCCTGCTGCGCCGGTCCCTTGCCGAGGGCGGGCTGGGATTCTCGACGACGATCTCTCCCACCCACAACGACGGAGACGGTGCTCCCGTTCCCTCTCGCCACGCCAGTCGGGAGGAGCTCCTGGCCCTGGCCGGCGCGGTGCGGCACTTCCCGGGCACGACGGTCGAGTTCCTGCCGGGTATCGGCGTCTTCGACGATGAAAAGAAGGCGCTGATGGCCGACATCTCGATCGCCGCGAACCGACCGGTCAACTGGAACGTTCTGGCACCGAGCGCGGGCAACGCGGAGATGGTCGAGGCCCAGCTCTCCGCGACGGACTACGCGCGGTTGTGCGGTGCGGAGGTGGTGGCGCTGACGGTTCCCCAGGCCCTGCAGGTGCGGATCAACCTCGTCTCGGGCTTCATCTTCGACGCGTTGCCCGGCTGGGCGGACCTCTTCGAGGAGCCCGTCGACGTGCGGAAGCGTCGTCTCGCGGACCCGGCCTACCGCAAGGCCCTCGACCAGGGCGCGAACTCCGAGGCGGCGGGCCTGTTGCGCGGCCTCGCCCACTGGGAGCGGATGAAGATCGAGGAGACCTTCTCCGACGCGAATCGCGGCCTTCAGGGGCGGACCGTCGGTGAGATCGCCGAGGCGAAGGGACTGTCTCCCTTCGATGCGCTGGTCGAGGTCGCCCTCGCCGACGATCTTCGTACTTCGTTCATGCCTCCGTCGAGCGGCGACAGTCCGGAAGACTGGAAGGCGCGGGGCCGGGCCTGGCGCGATGACCGGACCGTGATCGGCGCCTCGGACGCCGGCGCTCACCTCGACATGATCGACACCTTCGCGTTCTCGACGCAGGTGCTGGGAAACGGCGTGCGCCGCCACTCGGTGATCGGGCTCGAAGAGGGCGTCCGGCAGCTCACCGACGTGCCGGCGCGACTCTACGGTCTGCGCCATCGCGGGCGTCTGCTGCCGGGCTGGCATGCGGACGTGGTGGTCTTCGATCCGGAGACCGTCGACTGCGGTCCGACCTACACGCGCTTTGATCTGCCGAGCGGCGCCGGGCGACTCTACGCCGACGCCATCGGGATCGAGCGGGTGTTCGTGAACGGCGTCGAGATCGTGAAGGGCGGCGTACACACCGGAGCGCTACCGGGTCGCGTGCTCCGCTCCGGTCGCGACACCGACACCGTGGAGGTGCCCGGAGGCTCCCGAGACTGAGGGCTTCAGCGCCCGGCTCGCTCGGGGAAGAATGCCCCGGCGTCCATTCTCTCCCGTCGCAGTGAGTTGGGCTCGATCCGGGTGCTCCGATGCGGGAGTACCCGGGCAATGACCCGAAAGGAGGATCCTCATGGGCATGATGCAGGAGTTCAAGCCCTTCGCGAGCTTCCTCGTGGTGAAGGCGATGAACTCCATGAAGCGCGCGGAAGAGGCTGCGCCGACGGCGCCGCCCCAGCCCTCGAAGGAAGAGGTTCTGCTCACGGAGATCCGCGACGCACTTCGCAACCGCTGATCGGCGATCCAGGGGACCGGCGGCGGGGCGCCTGTCAGGGCGTCCGCCGAAGCGTCAGGGCATGCCCAGGATGGCGATGCCGCAGGTCGTCGGCGGGCCGCCGATGTTGTGGGAGAGGGCCATGGTGGCGCCCTCGACCTGACGTTCCCCGGCCCGTCCCTGGAGCTGGAGCGTGTTCTCGTAGATCATCCGCACACCGGTGGCGCCGGTGGGGTGTCCGAAGGTCTTGAGGCCGCCGTCGGTGTTCACGGGCAGCTCGCCGTCCAGGGCGAAGGTCCCGCTCTTCACGTAGTCCTTCGCCTCTCCCTTCTTGCACAGCCCCAGGTCCTCGTAGGAGAGCATCTCCGTGAGGGTGAAGCAGTCGTGGAGCTGCACTACGTCGAGCTGTCGGAAGGGCTCGGTGATGCCCGCCTGGGCGTAGGCGTCTCGGGCGGCGTAGATGGTGGGCTTCCAGGCCAGGAAGTCGAAGTTCGGGTCGCGCTGGGGGTGTTCGGCGACGGCGATGGAGACGGCCTTGACCAGCACCGGGTCGTCGCGGAATCCGCTCGCCAGGTCCGCCCGGGTAAGGATCGCCGCTGCGGCGCCGTCGGACTGGGCGGCGCAGTCGTAGAGGCCGAAGGGCCAGGAGATGATCCGGGCCTTCAGGACGTCGTCGACGGTGATCTCGCGCTTCAGCATCGATTTGGGCGCCAGGGTGCCATTGTGGTGGTTCTTGACGGCGATCCGTGCGAGGTCCTCGCGGCCGGCGCCGAAGGTCTCGAAGTAGCGCGCGGCGCAGAGCGAGAACCAGCCGGCGGGAGTGGCGGGGAGGCCGCGCACCCGGTCGAAGTTGACCGAGGGGCCGGAGACGCCGCGGTCCTTGGGCTTGTCGAAGCCCACGACGAGCACCGTGTCGTACATGCCGCTCGCCACGGCGAATGCGCCGAAGCGGAAGGCGTCGGTCCCCGTCTGACAGTAGTCCGAGACGATGCTGATCGGGCGATCGAAGAGCTTCAGGGCCTCCGCAATCTCGGCCGTCCCCTCGCGGGGGTAGACCGCACCGGCGAAGACCGCCTCGATGCGCCGCTGCGGGTCGTCGATGCCTGCGTCTGCATAGGCCTCGTAGGCGGCGTCGACGATCATGTCCTCGCGCGACTGGTCCCAGTTCTCGCCGAACTGGCACGCACCAACGCCGACGATCGCCACCTTGTCCTTGATGGAACCTGCCACTGCTCAGTCCTCCCGCGCCGCGGCCAGGGGGCTGGCCTTCCAGAAGTAGTTGGGCTTGCCACCCGCGTCGTGGATCTTGCGAAAGACGTACTCGACCGGCATGTCGAGAGCGACGTCCTCCGGGCGGGCGTTCGTGAGCTGCACCTGAACGCGACAGCCCTCGACCTCGGTGACGGTGACCACCGTAGGCGGCTCCGAAGCAGGGAAGAAGTAGTCGAAGGTGTAGGAGAGCACCGTGCCCCGCTTGTCCGACAGGGGAAAGGTGTCCCACGCGTCCTTCTCGAAGCAGCGGATGCAGATCCGCGTCTTCGGGAAGTGGATCTGGCCGCAGGAGCGGCACTTCGCGCCGTTGAAGGAGATGTCCGCATCGCGTTCGCGAAAGCGGACCGTCGCCGAGAGGCCGAGGTCGCCTCCGGACTCCCATTCGGTCGGGTCGAGCTTCCGCCCGCGCAGGTAGCTCTCGTAGCTGCGAAGGGGGCGCCGTCGTTCGAGGTGCCAGCCGACGCCTCGGCGCGCCTCGAGCTTCTCGATGCCCTCGGTCACGTCGAGGGCGAAGGCATGGGCGCCGTCGCCGTAGCTGGCGACGAGCAGGCCATCTCCTGGCTTCGCCGACTCGAGGGCGACGG
>CALDCK010000219.1 GCA_937937315.1 uncultured bacterium | reverse complement strand
CTCCCTCGAGGGTCGCCGGTCGCGGCGACCGGCTCCGGTCATCGGATTCACCGGCACCGGGGGGGCCGGGAAGTCGTCGGTCGTCGATGAGGTGCTGATCCGGCATCGGCTCGAGCGGCCGGACGACCGGGTAGGGCTGCTGCTCGTGGACCCGACGCGCCGCCGCACCGGCGGGGCGTTGCTCGGAGACCGCATCCGCCTGAATTCCCTCGAGGGCGACGCGATCTACGTCCGCTCCCTGGCCACCCGACGAGCCCACCGCTCGATCTCGAGCACCGTCGTCGACGCGGTTCGCGTTCTCCAGGCGGCGGACTTCGATCTGGTGCTCGTCGAGACCGCGGGCATCGGTCAGAGCGACTCGGAGGTGGTGGACCTGGTGGACCACACGGTCTACGTCATGACCCCGGAGTTCGGTGCCCCGTCGCAGCTCGAGAAGATCGACATGCTCGACCTCGCCGACTACGTCGTGTTGAACAAGTCCGAGCGACAGGGGGCCGAGGACGCGCTCCGGGACGTGCGCAAGCAGTGGAAGCGCAATCGCGAGCGCTTCGACCTGCCGGATGCCGAGGTGCCCGTCTTTCCGACGGTCGCGCGGCGTTGGAACGACCCCGGCGTGGATCGTCTCTACGCTGCCTTGCGGGGAACGATCGCCGGTACCTCGTCGGGCGAGACCGAGGCGCAGGCCCTGGAGGCGACGGCGGACATTCCCGCGGCGCGCAGTCGTTACCTCGCGGAGATCGCGGACACGGTCCGTGAATGGCACGCGACGACGGCGCGGGCGTCGGAGTCGGCGGCCGAGGCCCAGGGTCTCGCGCGCGCTCTGGAGACCCTCGGCGAGCCCGTGCCCGCGGATGGCTCCGGGGCCCCTGCCAGGGATGACGAGGGGCCCCTCGAGACCCTTCGGAGGCGCCATGCCGCGGCCCTCGCCGACCTCCCGCCGGAGCTGCGGGAGGCCCTCGCCGAGTGGCCCGAGCTGCGGAGTCGCTATGCGGCGCCGGAGCAGGCCTACCACGTGCGCGGCCGAGCGATCCGCGTCGAGAACCAGACCGAGACCCTCGCCCGCACCTCCTTGCCGAAGGTGGCCCTCCCGCGCACCCGCGATTGGGGGGAGCTCGTTCGCTACCTGCGCAGCGAGAGCCTGCCCGGTCGCTTCCCCTTTACCGCCGGCGTCTTTCCCTTCAAGCGTCAGGGCGAGGATCCGACCCGGATGTTCGCAGGAGAGGGCACACCGGAGCGGACGAACCGCCGCTTCCACCTGCTCTGCCGGGGAGAGCCCGCGGCCCGCCTCTCGACCGCCTTCGACAGCGTGACGCTCTACGGCCGCGACCCTCACGAACGCCCGGACGTCTACGGGAAGGTCGGCAACTCCGGAGTCTCCGTCTGCACCGTCGACGACGCCGTAAAGCTCTACTCGGGGTTCGATCTGTGCGCGCCCCAGACTTCGGTCTCGATGACCATCAACGGCCCGGCGCCGATGGTGCTCGCCTTCTTTCTGAACGCCGCCATCGACCAGGGCGTGGAGAAGCACCTGCGAGCGAACGGACAGCTCGAGGCGGCCCTGGCAGCGTTGCCCGGGGGACGTCCGGAGTACACGGGGAGCCGACCCGAAGGCCACGACGGGCTCGGTCTGGCGCTCCTCGGCGTCTCCGGAGACCAGGTCGTGGACCCGGAGACCTACGCGCGGATCCGCGCCGAGGTGCTGACTCAGGTGCGGGGAACGGTGCAGGCCGACATCCTGAAGGAGGACCAGGCCCAGAACACCTGCATCTTTTCGACGGACTTCGCCCTGCGGATGATGGCAGACATCCAGGAGTACTTCATCGCGAACGAGGTGAAGAACTTCTACTCCGTGTCGATCTCGGGCTATCACATCGCCGAGGCCGGAGCGAACCCCATCACCCAGCTCGCCTTCACCCTGGCGAATGGGTTCACCTACTGCGAGTACTACGCCGCCCGCGGCATGGCCGTGGACGACTTCGCTCCGAACTTCTCCTTCTTCTTCAGCAACGGCCTGGATGCCGAGTACAGCGTGATCGGGCGTGTCGCTCGGCGGATCTGGGCCCTCGCGATGCGCGAGCGCTACGGCGCCTCGGAGCGCAGCCAGAAGCTCAAGTACCACGTGCAGACCTCGGGCCGGTCGCTCCACGCCCAGGAGATGGCCTTCAACGACATCCGGACCACGCTGCAGGCCCTGACGGCGCTCCAGGATCAGTGCAACAGCCTCCACACGAATGCCTATGACGAGGCCGTGACGACGCCCACCGAGGAGTCGGTCCGCCGTGCGGTCGCCATCCAGCTGATCATCAATCGCGAGCTCGGGCTCTCGAAGAACGAGAATCCCCTCCAGGGCTCCTACGTGATCGAAGACCTGACCGATCGGGTGGAGGAGGCGGTCCTTCAGGAGTTCGAGCGGCTGTCACGCCGCGGTGGCGTGCTCGGGGCCATGGAGACCCTCTATCAGCGCGGCAAGATCCAGGAGGAGAGCCTCGACTACGAGGCCCGCAAGGACTCGGGAGCCCTCCCGATCGTGGGCGTCAACACCTACGAGAACCCGGACCCCGAGGAGGCCCTGGGACCGCGGGAGCTGATGCGGTCGAGCACGGACGAGAAGGACGCGCAGCTCGAGAATCTACGCGCATTCCAGACGCGCCACGCGGCGAAGGCCCCGGTGGCCCTCGAGCGACTCCAGCACGTGGCGCGCGAGGGCGGGAACGTCTTCGCCGAGCTGATGGAGACGGTGAAGGTCGCGAGTCTGGAGCAGATCACCCAGTCCCTCTTCTCCGTGGGTGGGCGCTACCGGCGCTCGATGTAGGGGGCTTGCGGGAAGGCTATGGTCTCGTTCTCCCACCTTCGCGCACACCGGTTCCCCGCGCTCGACCCGCGCGACCTTCCTTCCCCGGTCGCGACCCGCGTCCGCAGGGATCCTCAAGCATCAGGAGCCCCGTAATGAGCGACGACCCCCGGGCGCCCGCCGACCTGGACCGCTGGCACGCGCTGGCCTCGAAGGACCTGCGCGGAGAGGATCCGGCGCGACTCGAGACCGAGACCCCGGACGGCCTGCGCATCAAGCCCCTCTACACCGCGGCCGATCTCGAGGCCCTCGAGTGGCAGGACTCACTGCCCGGCGTCTTCCCCTTCCTGCGCGGTCCCCGGGCGACGATGTACGCGAACCGGGCCTGGACGTTGCGCCAGTATGCGGGCTTCTCCACCGCCGAGGAGTCGAACGCCTT
>CALDCK010000218.1 GCA_937937315.1 uncultured bacterium | reverse complement strand
CGTTGGGGTGGATGCGGTCGGCGGACTCCGGGTCGCTCTCGGCGAGCTGGCGGTGGAGCCGGTGCGGGTCGCCCTCGGCCACGGCGCGCTCGTGCTCGCGCTCGATCCGGCGGCGCAGCTCCGGGTCGGCGGCGCCGGTCGGGATCAAACCCTCGAGAAACGCTCGAATGTAGAGCCCCGTGCCCCCGGTCAGGAAGGGGATTCGGCCACGACCGTGGATCGTTCTCGCCGCCTCTCGCGCCTGCTCGGCGTAGCGGCCTGCGCTGTAGGAGGCGTCCGGATCGACGACGTCGATCACGTGGTGGGCGACCTGCCTCCGCTCCTCCAGCGTCGGCTTCGCGGTCCCGACGTCCATGTAGCGGTAGACCTGCATCGAGTCGGCATTGACGATCTCGCCGTCGAAGCGCAGGGCCAGTGCGATCGCGAGGGAGGTCTTGCCCGTGGCCGTCGGGCCCGTGACGACCACGACCCGCGGACGATCGTCCAGCATCTCCGAAGCCATGGTGCGGACGCTAGCAGCACGGCGAGCCGGTCCGGACGCGCCCCGGCGACCCTCAACGCCGCCCGAAGCGCCGCTCGATCTCGTGGAGCTCGACGGGGACCGCCACCGGTCGGCCGTGGGGACAGGTGGGCGCCCAGGGAATTGCGTCGAGGGCGTCGATCAGCGCGCGCTGCTCGGTGGGCTCGAGACGGTCGCCCTTTCGGCGGGCACTGTGGCAGGCGAGAGTCGCGAAGGCCCGGTCGGCCGGCGCCAGGGCGCGAATCGCGGATCCTCCGCTCAGGTCACCGCTGCCGGCGGCGAGCTCCTCCGCCAGGCTGCGCAGCAGACCCACCGGATCGCGATCGGCCAGCAGTGCGGGCAGCGCCCGGAGCGCGAAGGTCTGGTCACCGAAGGACTCGACCTCGAAGCCCAGCCGCAGGGCCGTCTCCAGGTCCTGGGAGAGCGCGGCTGCCGATCGGGGCTCGAGCTCGACGGTCAGGGGCGTGAGCAGCGCCTGGCGCTCGACGCCCCGCTCCACCCACTCGGCCCGCAGCCGCTCGTAGAGCACGCGCTCGTGGGCCGCGTGCTGATCCACGAGCAACAGCTGGTCCTTCGCCTCGAGGAGCAGGTAGGTCGAGAGGAGCTGGCCCAGCAGGCGGAGATCGGCAAAGCGCACCCGCTCGACCGGGGACCCGGCGGGGGCGCCGCCCTCGGGCAGCGGCATCGTCGCCCCGTGGGTCGCGTCGCCGCCGCCCGCCTCGGGCCCGCGCGCGAAGATCCAGTCCGTGGTGCCTTCGCTGACGCGAGGCGTCCACCCGGCCGGACTCACGGGCTTCGCACCGCCTCCGCCCGGTCCCGGCGCCGCCACCCACGAGCGGCTGGCGATGGCGGACCGCACGGCGTCCCGCAGCAGCCCGTGGACGGCGCGGGGCTCGGCGAAGCGCACCTCCCACTTCGCGGGGTGCACGTTCACGTCCACCTCTTCCGGCGGTACCTCGAGAAAGAGCACGGCGGTGGGGAAGCGTCCGCGGGGCAGGATGTCGCGATAGACGTCCAGCAGGGCGTGCTGGAGCATGCGGTCGCGCACCGAGCGGCGGTTGACGAAGAGCCGGATGCCGGCGGTCGTGGCGCGGTGTCGATCGACCCGGGATACCAGGCCATGCACTCGCGCCCTGCCGTCGGCACCCGCGACGAGCTCCAGGTCCACGAGCTCGTCCACCTCCTTCTCACCGAGCACGGCCGCAGCGCGATCTCGGAGGCTGCGCGCCGCCGGCCAGACGAGCGCCGAGCGATCGTCCCGGTGCACGTCGAAGTGCACCTCGGGAAGGGCCAGGGCCGCCCGCGTCAGCCAGTCGGCGGCGTGGCCCCACTCGGTCGTCGCGGTCTTCAGGAACTTGCGCCGCGCGGGGACGGCTTCGAAGAGATCCGCCACCTCCACCCGGGTCCCCTCGGGCCCCCCGACGGCCCGGGCCGCGAGGCGCTCCCCGCCCCGCACGCGGATCTCGAAGGCCTCCGAGGCGCCCCGGGGCCGCGTCCGCAGCCGGAAGGAGGACACCGAGGCGATGGCGGGCAGAGCCTCGCCGCGGAAGCCATAGGAGCCGATCCGCTGGAGATCGTCCGCGGTGGCGACCTTGCTGGTGGCGTGACGCTCCAGGGCCAGCTCGGCGTCCTCGGGGGACATTCCGAGGCCATCGTCGGTGACGGCGATCCAGTCCCGCCCACCCGCCCGGACCTCCACCCGGATGCGGCGCGCCTGGGCGTCCAGGGCGTTCTCGACCAGCTCCTTCACGATCGAGGCCGGCCGCTCGACCACCTCACCCGCGGCGATCTGATCGATCAGCGCCCCCTCGAGTCGCCGGACCCGGGGCGGCTGCGAGGTATCCTGGCTCATCTCGCCCCCCGCCGGCCCTCTACCACAGCCCAGGTACCGGGGTCAATGCGCGCTTGGGCCAGAGATGTGGGATCCTCCGGTCCTTCGACCCGCAATTTCATTGACAGGGACCCTGAATTATCAATAGGTTTCCTCTGTGCGGACCATAGGGCTAGGGGAGGGTCCATGAACGAGCCGGGAGTCCTTCGCGACGGGCCGGGCGATCTGGGCCAAGTGCTCGGTCGACCGACCGGGCGCAGGCGTAGTGACCGAATCGTAGGCGCCTCGCGGTCGACCCGTGAGGTGGTGGAGCAGGCGATGAGCGCTGCGGGCGATGAGCTCGCCGTGCGCATCTTCGGCCCCAGCGGCTCGGGGAAGACCCACGTCGCACGAGCGATCCACGCCTGGAGCAAACGGGCCAGCGGGCCCTTCGTCACGCTCGCCTGCGGCACCGGGAGCGAGGCCCTGCTGGGGCGCGAGCTCTTCGGCTGCGCCGCCTCCGTGTATCCCACCCTGCCCGACGAATACGACGGGGCCCTCGGCCGCGCGGCGGGTGGCACGCTGATGGTGGGCCACGCGAATCGATTGCCCGCCGAGCAGCAACAGGCCCTGGCCAAGGCACTCAGCGATGGGCGCTACCAGCGCGAGGGCGATGCCAGCCCCCGTCCGGTGCGCGCCCGGATCGTCATCACCTCTCTGACGGCCCTGGAAGGCAGTCCCTTTGCCGGCGCGCCGCGCCACTCGATCGCCCTGCCCTCCCTGGCCGAGCGCAGCGAGGACGTGTTGCCCCTGGCCGCGCACTTCCTGCGCCTCTACGGAGACGAGGAAGGCATTCAGCCGGTCGGGTTCACCGCAGACGCGCGCAACGCGCTGCTTTCCGAGCTCTGGCCGGGGAACATCCGCGAGCTGAGCGAGCGGGTGCGCCAGGCGCTGAGACTCGCCGGCAATGGCGCGATCTCCGCCGAGGCCCTGATGCTCTCCTCCGAGGCCGATGACGTGCCGTCGTTCAAGGAGGCGAAGCGCGCCTTCGAGACTCGCTACGTCGTCGGCCTGCTGCGACGCTGCGGTGGCAACATCAGCCGCGCCGCACGGTTGGCGAAGAAGGACCGCAAGGACTTCTACGACGTCATCCGCCGCACCGGAGTGAACCCGTCGGACTTCCGCTGAAGTCGGCTCCTGGGCCAGCGCCATGCGCGTCGCCGTCGTGCAGATGTGCTCTACGGACGACCTGTCGGCGAACATCGCCGAAGCCGAGCGCTACGTCCGTGAGGCCGCAGGACGGGGTGCGGAGCTCGTTGCCCTGCCCGAGATGTTCGCCTTCATGCGCCGCGAGGGCGGCGCGTTCCCCTGCGCCCAGGGCGTAGACGGCGAGATCGTCTCGGGCGTCCGCAGCTGGGCGCGCGAGCTCGGAGTCCGGATCCTGGCCGGGAGCTTCCCGGAGGAGGTCGCCGGACAACCGCGCGTGTACAACACGAGCGTCCTGGTCGGGCCCTCGGGCGCGATCGAGGGCGTCTACCGCAAGATGCACCTGTTCGACGTGGATCTGGGCGAGGAGGGAGGCGGCCGCTTCCAGGAGTCGGTCTCGATCGCGCCCGGAGACGAGGTCGTCGTGGCCGAGACGGAGATCGGCGGGATCGGCCTCTCGATCTGCTACGACCTCCGCTTCCCAGAGCTGTACCGGGTCCAGGCAGAGCGCGGCGCCCTCTTCGTGACCGTGCCCAGTGCCTTCACGCCCCAGACCGGGAAGGCCCACTGGGAGGTGCTGCTCCGGGCACGGGCGATCGAGAACCAGGTGTTCGTGATCGCCCCCGCCCAGTGCGGGCGCCACGGACCCGAGCGCCGGAGCCACGGGCACGCCCTGCTGATCGATCCCTGGGGCGAGGTGCTGGCGGACCTGGGAGATCGCCCCGGTGTCGCCGTGGCGGACTGTGACCTGGAGGCCCTGCGAGGGATCCGGGGCAGGCTCCCCGCCCTGGGCCACCGCCGCCTGTAGCACCCGGATTGCCCCCGGGCCGTGCCGCTCCCCGGCCCCGTCTCAAGGCCCCAGGGATGCCGGCCGAAGATCACGAAGAGGCAGGGCCTCGGGAGGGGGAACCATGGCGAGGGCATCGCTCGTCATCTGCAACGGCGAATTCGAGGGGATGCGTTACGACCTCGAGGGCGAAGAGACCCTCATCGGTCGCAACCCCACGACCCACGTCACGCTGCTGGACGAGAACATCAGCCGCGAGCACGCCCTCATCCTCTTCGACCTCGACGACGGCGAGTACACGGTCGAGGACCTCCAGTCCACGAACGGGACGAAGGTCAACGGGAAGGGCATCCGCTCCCACGTGCTCCAGCCCGGCGACGAGATCCAGATCGGCCACACGGTCTTTCGCTTCGATCGCGACTGAGCCTCGCCAGAGCCCTGTCCTCAGGGCGTGTCGCGGCCGTTGCCTCCACGCGGCCCCCGGGACCGCTTCCGGTTGGCCCAGTGCCGGCTCACGATCTCCACGACCTCGTCGGGATCATCGGTGACGTGGAAGAGGCGGAGATCGCGCTTCGAAATCATGCGCTCTTCGAGGGGCTGCTTCTGGAGCCAGTCGACCATCCCTTCCCAGAAGCCCGTGCCGAACAGCACGACGGGGAAGTCGTGGATCTTCTTCGTCTGCTTCAGGGTGAGGGCCTCGAAGATCTCATCGAGGGTGCCGAAGCCGCCCGGCAGCGCCACGAAGGCGCAGGCGTACTTCACGAACATCACCTTGCGGGCGAAGAAGTAGTTGAACTGGACGACCGTGTCGGAGTAGGCGTTGGGGACCTGCTCGAAGGGCAGCTTGATGTTGAGACCGATCGAGCGCCCGCCGGCCTCTGCGGCGCCGCGATTCGCCGCCTCCATGATGCCGCCCCCACCGCCGGTGATGATCGAGTAGCCGGCCTCGGAGAGGGCCGACGACACGGCCACGGCGTCCTTGTAGTAGCGGTGTCCGCGTCGCGTGCGCGCGCTTCCGAAGATGGACACGGCGGGCCAGAGCGGACGCAGGGTCTCGAACCCCTCCACGAACTCGCCCATGATCTTGAAGACGGTCCAGGTGTCCTTGCCATGGCGATCCTGCACGCTCGTCCTCCTCGCTCTCCCATCGTCTCGTCGGCCGCGCCCCTGTACTCGACTCACGCTCCACTCCTTCCCATCACGAACCCCCCGCGGTCGACCCTGGACCAGCAGGGGGCGCCTCGCAATGAGGCGAACCGTTCGCGGACGTGTTCAGTCCGTCGGCGAGATCGCCGATACGGGCGGCATGGATGCGCCCGAGCGACCGCGCCCGATCCTCTCGACCTTCGCCGACGATCCGGCACAGCAGGACCTGATCGATGCCTTCGTCGTCGCTCTCGCCGAGCGGGTCGACGAGCTCCAGGACCTCGAGGCCCGCGGGGAGCTCGACCGACTCGCCCGCTGTGCCGAGGCCCTGCTCGGCGACGCCCGGAAGGCGGGCTACGACGCCCTGTCGCGAAGCGCCGCCGGCGTCCGCTCCGCGGCCCTCGAGTCCCAGACCCAGGAGGCCCGGAAGGCGCTGATCGAGCTCACCGAGGTGTCGCAGCTCGTTCGGCTGGGTCACCGCGGCGCAGCCTAGCCTCCGCTTCGCTCGCCTTCGCCTCGCTGTCCTGGCCTGACCGGGCGGCTTCGCCTCCCTGGGCCGCCGCTCTGCGCGGTCGGGGTGCGCTCGGGCCGCTCCCGTTCGGCTGGCGCGCTCACAGGGCGCTTCGAGAGCGCTCGCGCGTCAGATGAAGAACCAGAGGGAGATGGGGGCGCCCGCTGCGTCGGTGAAGCGGCCGTCGCAGGTCAGAACGAAGGCGAAGATCGCGCCGTTGGTGACGGCGTGGGCCACGACGATCCCCATCATATGCCGCCGGTGGTAGAACCAGGCCATGGTGAGCAGGGTCCACGCGGCCATGACGCCCCACTCCCAGGACTGGTGGGTGAACACGAAGTAGAGGGTCGTGAGGACGAAGCTTCGCCAGCGGAAGCGCGCGATCGGCACCTTGCGGAAGTCCTTGCGGGTGTCGAAGACGTCGAGGAAGCGCAGGAGCCAGCTCCGCACGAAGAGCTCCTCGACGAAGGGCGTGACCAGGGAGTAGCCCACCGCGCGCAGCCCGAGCGCCAGCCCCGCACCGGCGGCGCCGTAGGCCTGGGCGTCGAAGCCGTCGCTCTCCGGGCGCAAGTCGTCGAAGAGCAGGAACGGCGCCACCCAGAGCACGGCGCCCAGCAGTCCCACGAGCACGTCGCCCACCACAGCGGGCGACGGACGCAGGCCGCGCAGCTCCGGGTAGTCGCCGCGCAGTGCGTACCAGGCGACGAAGCCCCCGGGCACCGCGACCTTCAGCGCCAGCAGGCCGAGGCCCCCGCCGTCGGAGAGCCGGCCCCCGAGCTCCGCCAGGCCGAGGAACGCGACCATGGGGAACCAATAGGGGGCCCAGCCATACCCTGTGAGCCGCGGCTTCGTCATCGTCTCCGTGCTTCGGTCCAGTGCGGGCCGCACTGTATGTCACTTCCCTGCTCGGCGCGTTGCCATCCACTCCAGGCGGATTCGTACACATCGGGCTTCCACGTGGAACCCGCGGTGCGAGGAAGAATCGGATCAGTCCGCAAGGCCGGGCGGCGAGACGAAGCCTCCGACGACGTCCTCGATACAGCGCGCGAAGTGGATGGCGGTGCGGTCCTCGAGGTGCGGCGCGACCACCTGCATGCCCACGGGCAGGCCGTCTCTCGTGCGACCGACCGGGACCACCGTGGCGGGCAGATAGGTGAGTGTCATCTGTCCGGCCCAGAAGAGCTGCTCCAGGTACGGAACCTCGACCCCGTCGACGAGCAGGGTGCGCTGCTCCATGGGCCGGTGGTCGTGGGCGAAAGCGGCGGTGGGCATGATCGGACACAGCAGCACGTCCACCTCGGTGAAGAGCTCCGCCCAACGCGCGCGCATGTGGTGGCGCGCCTCGTTGTCGCTGAGCCAGGCCCGGTGGGGCCCGACGGCGCCTCGGATCATCTGCGCGTTCGCACTCACGTCGCCGGGATCGAGCGTCCCGTGCGCCGCCTCGAGCTGGGCGCGCACGGGGGGTGGAAAGCCGGTGCCCATCACGGACCACAGCAGCCGCAGGTAGCGCGCGTGGGCGTCCTCCGCGTCGATCGCAGGCCGTGCCCGGTCGTCCACCCGAGCGCCAGCCGCCGCGATGCGATCCGCCGCGGCCTGAATCAGGTCGCCGACCTCTGCCGCGACAGGTCGCCCCGGCTGGTCGAGCCAGAGGGCGACGCGGAAGTCCGAGAGCCGCTCGTGGCGCGGCGCCGGCAGCTCGAGCCGCCAGGCCACCGCATCGCCGGGGCTGGGCCCTGCCAGAACCCCGAGAGCGAGGTCGAGGTCCTCCGGCGTGCGCGCCAGGGGGCCGAGCACCGCGAGGTCCGGCGGCGACAGGGCACCGGGCGGACCCGGGATGTGCCCCCGGCCCGGCACGATCTGCCAGGTGGGCTTGTGGCCGTAGACCCCGCAGAAATGG
>CALDCK010000217.1 GCA_937937315.1 uncultured bacterium | reverse complement strand
CCAGCGCCAGCGGCAGCAGCAGCAGCATCTCGAGCCCGAAACCCACCAGCGGCTGCACCGGCGCCATCTTGCGCACCAAACCGTACACGCCGAAGCTGGTGGGCAGCAGCAGGGCAATCCAGGGCAGCTCGCCGTACTCGACGGTCAGATACACCACCCCGGCCGTGGCGATGGCCAGCGCGAAGCCCTGCGCGCGCACCAGCCGCTCGCCCAACACCAGCATCCCGAGCAGCACGTGCACCAGCGGGCTCATGTAGTAGCCCAGGCTGGTGGCCAGGATCCGATCCGTCTGGACCGCGTAGATGAACACCAGCCAGTTCACGGCGATCAGGCTGGCCGCGATCGCCACCGAGACGAGGGCCCGAGGGTGGCGGACCAGAACGATCACCCCGCTCCAGGCCCGCGCGCCGGTGACGAGCAGCACGGCGACGGCGAAGGATGCGAGCACGCGGTAGCCGAGAATCTCGTGGGCTGGAAACGCGGCCATGACCTTCCAGTAGACCGGCGCGAATCCCCAGACCCCATAGGCGATCAGGGCGTGGGACACGCCCGTGACCGAGGGGTGAGCGGGCTGCCTGGGCATCGATTCCTCCGCGGGTCCCACGAGGACCGCCCAGGAGCGTCCCGCGCGGACCACCCACGAGGGAATCGGACCGCGCCACGGTCGCGCACTCCGAAGCCGAGGGTACTATGCGCGCAAGAGGGTTGGCCCCGATCCGGGCCGACTTCGCAGGAGGGGGGGACGGTGAGGCAGAAGGTATTCACGGCATGGTGGACCCTCGCGAGCTGGGCGGTTGCGGTGCCGGGCCTGCTCGTCCTGGCGGCGGCGCCCGCTGGCGCGGAGGAGGCCGGAGAGGCGGGACGCCGGGTGCGATTCTCCGTCGAGAGCAGCCGGGCGGTTCCGAACGACCGGGTGCGGGCCGTCGTCGGGGTCACGGCGGAGGACGTCGACTCGACGACCCTGGCCGACACGGTGAACCGGACCATGGCCTGGGCGCTCGAGCGAGCCCGGGCGGAGTCGCGGGTCACCGCGACGAGCGGCACCTACCACACGCATCCCGTGCACGATCAGGGCCGCCTGCGTCGCTGGCGCGCTGGCCAGACCCTGGTGCTGGAGGGAGGCGACACCGAGGCCATGACGGCTCTGGTGGGCGCGCTGCAAGAGCGGTTGCAGCTCCAATCCTTCGACTTCAGCGTTTCACGGGAGACCCGCGACCGCGTCGAGGCGGAGCTCGTCACCGAGGTGCTGGCGGCGTTCCGGTCGCGCGCCGATCTCGTGCGGAAGGGGCTCGGCGCGAAGGGCTACGCGATCGACGAGGTGTCCATTGGCACCGGAGGGCCCTCGCCGATCCGCCACGTCCGGATGGAGGCGCTGGCGAGCGCGGCGCCGGCACCGCCGGCGGTGGAGGAGGGGGTTACCCGGCTCGTGGTCACCGCGAATGGGACCATCGTCCTCGAGTGATCCCAGCACGGTCCCTCTAGCCGCCCCGTCGGCTCCCCGGGGGGTAAATCGAGGGGACACCCCCGCAAGATCCGGGCTGGTGGCCGGCTTGGCGGATGGAGCGACCTCGGCCCATACTCCCTTGCTTCAGCCCATTCCCACCCCCTCCCGAGGCGGACGATCCTCAGCCGAGGATCCTGCTGGACTCCATGGACCTCCGACAGGCCTACGTGACCCTCGGTCTGGCGCGCGGCGCCACCACCGAGGAAATCGAAGCCGCTCACGAGCGGCTTCGCAATGATCTCGAAGCGCGACTCGACCGCGTGTCGGCGGCACCGGTCCATGCGCGGTTCCACGAGCTTCGCACGCGCCTCGATGCTGCGCGCGACATGCTGCTCGCCTTGCCCCGGCCGGGGGGTGACGAGCCGCTTGCGGATGCGTTCTCCCTGCTCGGATTGCGGCCCGGCGCCTCGGCCCTGGACGTTGCCTCGGCCTACGTCTCCCTGTGCGACGAGATCGAGCGGGAAGCCGGCGACGCGCCGACCGAGGAGTTGCGCCGAGCGTGCCTCGAAGCCCGGGCGGATGTCGACGCGGCCTATCAGCAATGTGCCCTGTCGCCGCTGCGCGGGGAGCTCGAGCCCCAGTCCGTCGGTGGGGCGGAGCCGGCTCGCTACGAGACCCAGATGTCGACGGCACCCTTCGAGGCGAGCTCCGAGCCCCAGGCGCTTCGGATCGAGCCCGAGCGCGAGGCGGAGGCTCCCCAGGCGGTCGTTCGTCGTCGCCGTCGTCGCGGGCTGGTGCGCAATCTGGCGGCGGCAGCCTCCCTGATGCTCGTGGTGGCTGGAGCCGGCTTCAGCGCTGGCTGGTGGCTGGGACTCGATTGGGCGGCCGAGCTCGGCCGCTATGCCCCCAGCGCTCTGGTCGAACGCTTTGCGCCTTCGGCGCCCCAGGCGGAGCTCGCCGAGGCGCGCAGCACGGCCGAGTACCTGCGCCGGCGCATCAACGACGAGCGCCGCGACCTCGCCTCCCGAATCGAGGAGAGCACCGCGCGGGTGCAGGAGCTTCAACGTGCAGCGGCGTCTGCGCTCGATCCGGTCGAGCGCGAACGCATCGGATTGGAGCTCTCGCGCGCTCGGGCGCGGCGCGATCTCTCGGTGGAGCTGGCGGAGCTCTCCGAGCGCCACGTCCTCTCGGGCCCGGATCTGGCCGTCGCCTACGGCAAGATCGAGCTCGGCACCGAGCTCGTGACCGGCGGCCAGGGCGCCGAGGCTCTGGCGGCCTTCGCCGAGGCGCGGACCCGGCTCGAGGCGACCCTGCGCCAGCTCGATCTCGCCGAGCGCGCCGTGGGCGCGCGCTCCGAGGCGGAAGCGGGTCTCGAAGCCTGGCAGGCCCTGGCGACCTCGGCCGAGCTCGATGAGCTTCCCTCGGCGAAGCAGGGGCTCGACCTCCTCCAACAGGCCCGGCGGATGCTCTCCGAGGGCCGCTTCGAGGAGTCCACCCCGGACCTTCGGCGCGCCGCTCAGCAGTTCTCGGCGGCGGTCGCCGAGGGGCGCCGCCTGGTCGCCGCTCTGCGGGCGGCCGAGGCGGAGCGGCTGGCCGAGGAGGGACCCGTCTCCGGCGCCGAGTCGCCCGAGGCGACGGCCACCGGGGAAAGTCCGGCGGCGGCGGAGGCCGGAGCGTCCCAGGTTCTGGCAGCCGTGACCGAGCCCGGAGTGTCGGAGGCGCTGGCGGCCGTGACCGACCCCGCGGAGGAAGAAGCTTCGGCGTCGGAGGTCGCAGACGCGGAGCCGGAGATCTCCGAGCCGCCGCCGGTAGCAGCGGCGCCTCCCGACCACGAGCGCGCAGCGATCAAGCTCGTCCTCGTGCCGGCAGGTGAGTTCTTCTACGGCTGCAACACCGACGTGGATCCGACCTGCGCCGAGGCCGAGGAGCAGGGCCGCCGGCTCGCTCTCGCCGCCTTCCAGATCGACCGGACCGAGGTGCGAACCGAGGAGTACCGGGCGTGCGTCGACGCAGCGGCGTGTACGTTGCCGGCGACGGAGCGGGGCTGCAACTGGGAGGATCCCGCGCGAGCCGACCATCCGATGAACTGCGTCGACTGGAGACAGGCCAACGCCTACTGCGCGTGGGTCGGGAAGCGACTTCCCTCGGAGCGCGAGTGGGAGAAGGCGGCGCGTGGAACCGACGGCCGCAGCTTCCCCTGGGGCAACACCGTGGCGACCTGCGACCAGGCGGTGATCGCCGAGGGCGAGCTGCCGGGCTGTGGCCGCGACTCCACCTGGCCCGTCGGCAGCCGGGCGGAGGGGCGCAGCCCCTTCGGCCTCTTCGACATGGCGGGCAATGTCTACGAGTGGACCGGAGACTCGGTGCGCGACGGCGGGTCGCAGCGGATCGTACGCGGCGGGTCCTGGCGGGGCGAATCGTGGTCGGCACGCTCGTGGTCTCGAGTCGCATTCACGGCGGAGAGCCGCGATCCTCGCATCGGATTCCGGTGCGCCCAGGACGATGCCCTGTTCGCGGCTTCGAGTACGCGCTGACCCGACGCCGCACGCCGCGCGAGGCGAGCGCCGATGTTCCCGCTCCGAGACGACAACCCGACGCTGGGCGCGTCGATCGCCACCGTCGCGATCATCGCCGCGAACCTCGCCGTCTGGGTCCTCGTGCAGGGCCTCGGCAGCGAGGTCCCGCTCGCGCACTCGGTCTGCACCTTCGGCGTGATCCCAGGGGATCTGCTGGGAACCGTGCCGGTGGGCACGCGCGTCCAGCTCGGACCGAACAGCTGGTGCGTCCTCGACGGCTCGGTCAGCTGGATGACCCCTGTCACCTCGATGTTCATGCACGGCGGCTGGTTCCACATCCTCGGCAACCTCTGGTTCCTCTACATCTTCGGCGACAACGTCGAGGACGCGATGGGGCCGATTCGCTTCGTCGTCTTCTACCTGCTCTGCGGTCTCGCCGCGGTGGTCGCCCAGATGGCCTCGAGCCCCTCGAGCTCGGTGCCGATGGTCGGCGCGTCCGGGGCCATCGGTGGCGTGATGGGGGCGTACGCCATTCTCTACCCGCGTATGCCGGTCCACATGCTCCTGGTCCTGGGCTTCTACGTGACGCGGATCATCGTTCCGGCCTTCGTCATGCTCGGGTACTGGTTTCTCGTGCAGCTCCTCGGCGGCCTGCCCACCCTCGGTGGTCGGGGTGGAGGCGTCGCCTTCTGGGCTCATGTGGGCGGGTTCGCTGCCGGCGTGGTCCTGATCTTCATCTTCCGCGATTCGCGCCGCGTGGAAGCACACCGCCGCCATCTCGCCACGGCGCGGCATCGCCGCTGGGGCTGATCTCGATTCGGCGTGGCGGGTGGCGGCGTGCCGCCGAAAAGGGCCGGAGGATCTCGGGACACCCTGCTAGGCTCCTCCGCCGTCGCGCAGCCGTCGCCGACGCCAGTGGAGGTCCCCTCTTGGTCACGATCGGAATGAACTAC
>CALDCK010000216.1 GCA_937937315.1 uncultured bacterium | reverse complement strand
ACGGGCGGCGTGAAGGTGGAGAGGGCCAACGGCACGGTGACCGTGGAACGCGAGGTCGAGGGAGGCGTCCGCGAGGTCGTGGAGCTGCAGTCGCCCTGCCTCGTCGCCGTGCAGTCCGGCATGAACCAGGTTCGATACGCGTCGCTGAAGGGCATCATGGCCGCGAAGAAGAAGCCCCTCGACGTCAAGACCGCCGCGGATCTGGGCCTGGCGGGCCAGGTCGGCGCCGGCGCGGCGAAGGCGAAGATCGAGCAGATCGCGCTGCCCCAGAAGGGTGACACCGCCGAGATTCTCGACGGGTCCACCGACGACATCGTCGCGAGCCTGGTAGGCAAGATCAAGGAGCTGGGCGTCCTCTAACCGACGCAGCTGCGTCCCAGTCGGGAGCGCTTCGCGCCTCAAGAGGCCGCACCGCCCCGAAGAAGAAAGGTGGAATCCGATGGGAAGCATCCTCATCGTGACCGAGATCCAGAACGGGCAGATCCGGGAGGCGAGCTTCGAGCTCGCGAACATCGCCCAGGGTGTGGCCGAGGCCAGCGGGCGAGACGTGAAGAGCCTGGTGCTCGGGCAGGACGTCGCGAGCCTGGCCGATGATTTCTCGAAGCGCGGCGGCGGCACCGTCTACACCGCCGAGCACGAGAGCCTGGCGAACTACGGTGCCGAGGCCTACTCGGCGGCGATCCGCGCCGCAATCGAGGCGAGCGGCGCCGATCTCGTACTGATCTCCAATACGCCGAGCGGCTGGGACGTCGCCCCGCGCATCGCGGCAGCGCTCGATGCGGCCTTCATCTCCGACTGCTTCGCGGTAACCGCCGAGGGCGGAAGCCTCACCTTCAAGCGCCGCGTCTTCAACGGCAAGCTCGACGCCAGCCTCTCGGTAGCGGCGGATCAGGTGATTGCGACGGTGCAGCCGGGCGCGGCGAAGCCCTTCGAGGGGTCGACCAGCGGGAGCGTCGAGAAGCTCGACGTCGCCCTCGACCCGGCCTCGTTCCGCAGTCGCTTCGTACAGATCAAGCAGGCCGAGTCGAAGGGCGTGGACCTCAGCAAGGCGGACGTGATCGTCTCGGGCGGCCGGGGCGTCGGCGACCCGGAGAAGTTCCAGGAGGTGATCCAGCCCCTGGCCGATGCGCTGGGCGGCGCGATGGGTGCGTCGCGCCCCGTGGTCGATGCCGGCTGGCTGCCCCACGAGTACCAGGTCGGATCCTCGGGACAGGTCGTGAGCCCGAAGCTCTACGTCGCCTGCGGCATCTCCGGTGCGATCCAGCACCTGGTGGGGATGAAGTCCTCGAACTACATCATCGCGATCAACAAGGACCCGGACGCCCCGATCTTCGAGGTGGCGAACCTGGGCGTGGTCGCGGACCTGTTCGAGATCGTCCCGGCACTGACGAAGGCTCTCCAGAGCGCGAAGGGCTGAGAAGCCCCCGGCCCACGATCGCGCCGCGGAGACTCGAATTCAAAACCTCGTTCTAGAGCCGACCAGCTCGTTCCCTCGAGCTCTCGCGGTGTACCGCCGTTAGCAAACGGCGTCGCGTTTGCGTTGACACCGGACCGAAGCAGGAGTACGTACTCCTGTGGGGGCTCCACCCGGCGGCGTCGGGAGGGGCAGGCAGAGGCTGAGGCGGACTGCGCGGAAGCGGCAGATGGCCCGATGACGAGCGCCCGTGAGGGGGGGGAGTGCTCAACCCGCGTCGCATCGCGTTCATCAATGAGAAGGGCGGAAGCGCGAAGACCACCCTCGTCGCGAATCTGGCCGCCTATCTGACCCTCCGCCGCGGACGCCGCGTCCTGGGCATCGACATGGACCCCCAGGGCCAGCTCGGCAAGGTGCTCGGTGTCGATCAGCGAACCCCTTCGCGGACCGCCATCGATCTCCTGCTCGACACGCTGCTCGGAGATCCGGGGCTCGACCGCCGACCCGCCGGTCCGGACGAGCAGCCCTCCTCGGTGCTCCCGACCCTGCGCACCCGGATTCCCGGCCTCGACGTCATCGTGGCCAACAAGTCCCTCGGCCTGTTTCCCGCCTGGCAGGACGGTGACGATCCGGATCCGACGGGCCGACTCGCCCGGGCCCTCGAATCGGCCCCCGCGATCGGCCGCTACGACTTCGTCTTCTTCGATGCGCCGCCCTCCTTCGGGCCGCTCACCCTGAACGTGCTGCGCGCCGCCACCGAGGTCGTCGTGCCGGTTCCTCTCACGTACCTCGCCCTCGACGGCTGCGCCGAGATGGTCCGCACCATCGCGACCGTGCGAGAGCGCTACGACCATCCGGGTCTCCGGATCACCATGGTCGTGCCCACGTTCTACCGGCGCACCAAGCTCGCTCAAGAGATCCTCGAGAAGCTCAAGAAGCGCTTCCCGAAGGAGATCGCCCAGAGCGTGGTCGGCTACCACGTGAAGATCGACGAAGCCCAGTCGAGGGGCCTCTCCATCTTCGAGTATGCGCCGAGAGACCGGGGCGCCCAGGCCATGGCCGAGCTCGCCGAAGAGCTCGAGCTGCGCGCGCCCGGGGCACGCCTGGAGGACATGCCGTGAGCGAGCTGCCCCCGGTGACGGAGGTCCTCTTCGACGACAGTCCCGACGAGCCCGCCCTGGGTCGCGACCCCTTCGAGGAGTCGATGGCACCGGATCCGCTCTTCGAGCGCCTCGAAGCCCTCGAGGGCCGCCTCGTCCCGACGCCCCGACTCTCTGCCGTGCCGGCCGCTCCGGCGAGCCGCCCGCGCGGGCCGCGACGCGCGCCGGCCCGACGAGCGAAGCCGGCGCTGCCGGCCCTGGCGGAGATCGACCTCCCGGAGCCCTCCGGCTGGATCGACCGTCTACTGGGAGACGATGCCCGCCGGGTCCTCGCCGCGCTGAACCATCTGGTGGAGGGCGACGGCCCCTACGACCGCTTCGGATTCTCGCCGGAGGTGGCGAAGGCGACCTTCCCCTTCGCCCAGGCCCTCTATCGCGGCTACTTCCGGGTGAAGAGCCAGGGACATTCCCACCTGCCCACGAGCGGCCCGGTGGTGCTCGCGTCGAATCACGCGGGCCTCCTCCCCTTCGACGCCGCCATGACGATCGTCGACGTCGCGATGCACACCGACCCGCCCCGGCTGCCCCGCGCGGTGGTCGATCGGTGGGCCGGCTCGCTTCCCTGGGTGAACATCTTCTACGCGCGGCTCGGTCAGATCATCGGCACGCGCGAGAACTTCGCCGAGCTGCTCGACGACGGTCAGCTCGTCCTCGTCTTTCCCGAGGGCATGGAGGGCGTGCGGAAGACCATCGCCCAGCGCTACCGCCTCCAGCCCTTCCGGGTGGGCTTCGTCGAGCACGCCCTGCGGGCGCGAGCGACGATCGTCCCGATGGCGGTCATCGGCAGCGACGACCAGACACCGATCCTCTACGACCTGAAGCCAATCGCACGCCGTCTCGGTCTTCCGGTGGTGCCGGTCACGCCCACCTTCCCGTGGCTCGGTCCGCTGGGGCTCCTGCCCTATCCGGTCCCCTATCGGATCGTCTACGGCGAGCCCCTCGACTTCCACGAGCGCTTCGGCCCCGAGGGCGCCGACGACGCGCGGCTCGTCCGATACCTGGCGAACCAGGTGCGCCGAGCCGTACAGCTCCTCCTCGATCGGAATCGCTGATGGCGCGAGTCATGGTCACGCACGCGGACGAGCCGATCGGGCGGCGTGTGGTGAAGACCCTCTACCACGACGAGCGCGTGCAATCGATCCTGGCCGTGGGACACGGGCCGCCCCCGCGCTCCTTCGATCGCTTCCTCGCCGGCTCCGAGCCCCGGGTCGAGTACGCGCGGGTGGACCTGGCGAAGCACCGACCGGTGAGCGACCTCTTCCACTCGACCCGATTCCGGAGCGCCGAGATCGACACGATGGTCTACGTCCCGCGCCACGGGGCGACGGCCGAGGACTCGGCGCCGATCCTGGGCGGCGTGGCGGAGCGCACCGCCGAGACGCGTCTACTGATGCAGCACTGCCTGGAGGCGCCGGGAGTCTCGAATCTCGTCGCCCTCGGCAGCGCCTTCGTCTACCGACTCCCCCCGGGCAACGTCAACCGGCTCGACGAGCACAGCGAGCTGGATCTCGACCCGGAGGTCGCGCCGGAGATCCGCTCATGGATCGACTGCGACATGATCCTCCACGGCGAGGTCCACAACGATCGCGTGCGCGTCGTGCTCCTGCGCGTGCCGACGGTGGTCGCATCCGGCGGCTACGTCTACCTCAACCCCGCCCTCGCAGGCGCGCGGGGGCGGCGCCTGCGAGCCCTCGGCTTCGATCCGATCTGTGCCCTCGTCTCGGACAAGGACGTCGCCCACGCCATCCGGGCGGCGCTCCACGCGCGATCCTCCGGTGTCTACAACATCGCGGGACGCGAGGCGGTGCCGCTCTCGGTGCTCTCGCGCTGGATCGGGCGTTCCGCGACGCCGGTCCCGGACCCGCTGATCCCCCTCGCGACATCGCTCGCCCGTCTGCTCGGCGTCGATTTCGCCGGGAGTGGGCGCGCACCGCACCTGCGCTACGGCTTCACCCTGGATACCCGGCGTGCGGAGCGGGATCTCGGCTTCGAGCCCTTGGACCGGATTGGCCTCGCCCGCGCGGGCGACGGGTCCCTCCGCCTCGAGACGGTCTCCGTCGTCCACGCCTGACGCCCGGCCCCGCCCCCGCAGTACCGGCACACGGGCGAATCGGAGCTCGGCCCCGACCGGAGCGGTCCGGCCCTTCTCTGCACCCTGCTAGACTCGTTCGCCACCATCGGAGCATTTCATGGCTGTCGACACCTCTCAGTTCCGCAACGGCCTCAAGATCGAGATCGACGGTGAGCCCTTCACCATGACCTACTTCCAGCACGTGAAGCCCGGCAAGGGTGGCGCCTTCGTGCGCACGAAGATCAAGAACCTGCGCACGGGTCGGGTGCTGGACAAGACCTTCCGATCGGGCGAGAAGGTCGACGAGGCCGAGGTCGAGGACAAGCGCATGCAGTTCCTCTACATGGACGGCGAGCAGCTCGTCTTCATGGACACGTCGACCTACGACCAGATCCCCTTCTCGGCGGAGCAGGTCGGCGACGCCCGGAAGTACCTGAAGGAGAACCTCGACGTCGACGTCCTATTCTGGCGGGGGAAGCCCATCAACATCGAGCTCCCGTCCTTCGTCGAGGCGGTGGTAAGCCAGACGGATCCCGGGATGAAGGGCGACACCGCCTCCGGCGCCACCAAGCCGGCCACCATCGAGACCGGCGCGATCGTGCAGGTCCCCCTCTTCATCAAGGAGGGGGAGAAGATCCGGGTGGATACGCGCTCGGGCGAGTACGTGGAGCGGGTCGGCTGAGCGCTCCGGTGGGCGGGCGCAACGCCCCGCGCCGGGCGGTCGTCTTCTCCGGAGGCGGCGCCCGTGGCGCCTACGAGGCCGGCGTCGCGCGCTTCATCATCGAGGAGCTGCCGAAGCACCTCGGTCACCCGGTCTCCTTCGACATCCACTGCGGCACCTCGGTGGGAGCGATCCACGCCTGCTACCTCGGGGCCACCGCCCATGAGGATGCCGATCGCGGCATGCGTCTCGTGGACCTCTGGCGCTCGATGAAGCTCGAGGAGATCCTGCCCGTTTCGACACGGGACATCATCAGCCTCCCGCGGCGCCTCTTCGGGGTGCGCCGTGTGGCCGAGGCGATTCGCGGCGGACGCGTTCCGGATCGCCTCTACGGCCTGCTGGACACGGGGAATCTGGAACGCCTGGTCCTGCGTGCGATCCCCTGGCGCCGGATCCGTCAGAACGTGGCCGAGAACCGGGTCGGCGCCGTCTGCGTAGCTGCGACGGAAGTCGCGACGGGCCACGTGACCGTCTTCCTCGAGACGCGGGACCCGAAGCTGCCGAGCTGGACTCGCGACCCGACCGTCGTCCCGCGCGTCACGCATCTGCGGCCCACCCACGCCCTCGCCTCCGCCGCGATCCCGCTGCTCTTTCCGGTGGTGCGGGTCGGCAGCAGCTACTACGCCGACGGCGGGATCAGGCTCAACACGCCCCTCTCGCCAGCACTGCGACTGGGCGCGGACCGGGTGCTGGTCGTGGCGCTGCGGCCGACCCCCCGGTCCGCCGAGGAGGCGGTGATCGCGGACCACCCGGTGGAGGACTACGCGAGCCCCGCCTTCCTGTTCGGAAAGGTCCTGAACGCGCTCATGCTCGACCACCTGGACACGGACCTGGCCCGCATGCGCGACATGAACGAGATGATCGCCGAGGGCCAGAAGGCCTTCGGCGACGACTTCCTCGAGCGGCTGAACGAGGGGGCGGCGCCGGATCGCGGGCAGCCCTTCCGCGCCATCGAGCACGTGGTCATCCGACCGTCGGCAGACCTCGGCCTGCTCGCGGGCCGCGTGCTCGAGAACCTTCCCAACGCTTCCCTGCGATCTCCGCTCTTTCGCCTCGCCATGCGCAACCTGAATCCGGGCCGTCGCTCCGCCGAGTCGGATCTCCTTTCCTATCTCCTCTTCGACGGCGAGTTCCTCGATCCGCTGGCGGAGCTCGGCTACCGCGACGCCATGGCGCGCCAGGAAGACCTCGCCCGC